>NZ_JBAQXC010000143.1:0-16806 GCF_049299235.1 Rhodococcus sp. (in: high G+C Gram-positive bacteria)
GACCGACCCCCTGCAGCCACTCCTCGACCTGCCCGGCGTGCGGGACGCCGCCGACCGGGCGCGCGACGCGCTCGCCGGGGTGCACCGGCACAAGACCAATAGGCGCGGCTGGGCGAATACCGCGGCAGAGGCGTCGGTGCGGGCCGCGCGTGCCTCGGCGGCGATCGACGGCGGTTCGATGGACCTCCCGGCGCAGGGGGAGGCCGGTGACCCGATCCTCGCAGGCGCATTGCGGGTGGCGCAGGCGCTGGACGGTGACAGCCTCGGCATTCTGGCGGCGACGTGGAAACGAGCGCCGCTGCAGGCGCTCGCACGGCTGCATCTGCTCGCTGCGGCGGATCTGGTCGACGATCCGGCGTCGCTGGGTCGTCCACGCACTGATCCCGGAATCGGGGAACGACTCGATGCCCTCGCGCAGTTGGCGACCGGCGGAACCCGCGTGCCCGCCCCGGTCCTCGCTGCCGTCGTGCACGGTGAGCTGTGCGCGTTGCGTCCGTTCGGCATCGCAGACGGGGTGATCGCGCGCGCTGCCTCCCGTCTCGTCTGTGTCACGACCGGGCTCGACACCCGCAATCTGGGGGTTCCGGAGGTCACCTGGATGCGTCGTGTCCCGGCTTACCGTGACGGCGTTGCAGCGTTCGGTCAGGGTACGGCGGAGGGGGTGGGCGCGTGGTTGCGGTTCTGCTGCGATGCGCTGGAGTCCGGCGCCCGCGAAGCGACATCCATCGCTGATGCCTTTGCCGGTTGAGCCGAGCCCAGAGTTGTTGCGAGGTAGGGTCATCGGGAACGTAAAAGCGGGTGGCGATCCGACCTTCGTCGGTTTCGCCACCCGCTAGCACGGACGGTCCGTGTTACACAAGCGTGCTGGATTGGGTTGTGTGTCAACGACCTCGGCGATGACTCGGACTTCGGAAGTTCGCCCTCGCAACGGGTGCGAGGAAGTTCGCTTTCGAATCCCCGGATCTCGCAGGCCCACAACGCTTTTGCCCTTATAGTGGCATCGGCTCCGCGTGGGTGCTCGGTGTCCGTGCTGGAAAGTCGGTACGGGAGATCGAACCTTCTCTTCTGATTCGTTCTTGGCCTTCCGGCTTCCGTACCACCATTTCTACCCCCTCCGAGCGGGCTCGGCAAGCCCTAATTTTTCGACAATTTTTCGCCGGCCTCCCTACGCGCGATCGCGGTCTCATCGACGTCGGCGGAGAACGGAATAGGTGGTGGCGCCGGCGACCAGTGCGGTGACGGAAGCGATCGCGGCGATCGTGAGCACTCCGCGACCACGGGCACTCAATCGGCGCAACAGGGGAACTGGCTTGACGAAAGTTAGGACAGGCCAACCATTCTCGATAGCGGTGCGGCGCAGAGTCCGGTCGGGATTGACTGCGCGGGCATTCCCGACGGACTGCAGCATCGGGATGTCCGTCGACGAATCCGAGTATGCGTAGCTGCGCGCGAGGTCATAGCCGTACTCCTCGGCGAGTGCGTTGATTGCCGTCACCTTCGCCTCGCCGAAGCAGTAGAACTCGAGTTCGCCCGCGTAGCGCCCGTCGACGATGCGCATCCGGCTTCCGGTGCTGTGCGAGGCACCCAGTGCATGAGCGATCGGCCCGACCACCTCTTCCCCGGATGCCGAGATCACCACCACGTCGTGGCCACGAAGCTTGTGGTCGGCGATGAGATCCGCAGCCTCCTGGAACACCAGCGGATCGACGATCTCGTGCAGGGTTTCGGCGACAATCGACTTGATCTGCTCGACGTCCCAGCCCTCGCACATCGCCGCGATGTAGGCACGCATCCGCTCCGCCTGATCGTGGTCCGCGCCGGACAGCAGGTACAGGAATTGGGCGTACGTGTTCTCGATCACCGTGCGTCGGTTGAGGAGGCCCTGATCGAAGAAGGGGCGGCTGAAGGCGAGGATGCTGGACTTCGCGATGACAGTCTTGTCCAGGTCGAAAAACGCGGCGACGCGACCGGTGTCGGCGTGCCGTGGTG
This sequence comes from Rhodococcus sp. (in: high G+C Gram-positive bacteria), assembly GCF_049299235.1. Taxonomy (GTDB): domain Bacteria; phylum Actinomycetota; class Actinomycetes; order Mycobacteriales; family Mycobacteriaceae; genus Rhodococcus. Next base: position 1,990 of record NZ_JBAQXC010000143.1, read on the forward strand.
TCTCGTCGGTCACCGCACCACCATAGGCTTCCCGCCGCATTCCGATCGGGCTGCGGCACCACCAACCTGATCAATGCTTCAACTTGCATGGTGCTGTCTCAGCCGGTGTAGTATTTAAACTACCTGGGCGTAAACCAGGCTGTGTTCAGCCCGACCCCCCGGGGCTGAACACGACGGCCCTCGCCTCCTCCCCCCTGGCGAGGGTCGTCCCGTATCCGCAGCGAGGTACGACCGGGACAGCGTCCCAGGGTTATCCACAGGCGCTCGATTCATCCACAGATTCGCCGTATGCGCCGGAAGAGGCTTCCGTGCGTCGATGTCTCCGCGCACGCTGGCCGCATGAACGACGAGCAGTCCCCGCGAATCCTCGCGCTGATCTCCGACACCACACTCCTGACCAGCCTCCGGCGGGTAGCCGCGGCATCCGACCGCGACCTCGACGACGCTCCCGCGCCCCCGACTCGGCGTAGCTGGGACGATGCCGGACTCGTCGTGGTGGACCGTGCATCGGTGGCAGCGGCCGAGACGCTTCCACGTCGGCGCGGCGTGGTGCTGGTCTGCTCGGGCGCGGCCGGACTGTCCGATTGGCAGGCCGCGGCCGCCGTGGGCGCGGAACACGTCCTGGCGCTCCCCGACGACGAGGTCGAACTGCTCGCCGTACTCGGCGCCGCCGCCGAACCGGACACCGGCGGAGGCCGCATCGTCACCGTCGTCGGCGGGTGTGGGGGAGCAGGCGCCTCGACATTCGCGGCGGCGCTCGCCTGGACCGCAGCGGACCGCTCCGACCCGAACGTCCTCCTCGTCGACGGCGACCCGCTCGGCGGTGGTCTCGACGTGCTCACCGGACTCGAAGACCGGCCCGGTGTCCGATGGCCGGGCCTCACCGTCGAGGGCGGCAGAGTTTCTGCGCGAGCCCTGTTCGACGCCGTCCCGGACTGGACTCATGGACTCGGCGTGCTCTCCACCGACCGCGCTCCGCTCGGTGAACCGCCGTCCGCAACAGTCACCGCCGTGCTCGATGCGGCACGGAGATCAGGCACCATGATCGTGTGTGACGTGTCCCGCAACGTCGGTCCGGCCGCGGAAACAATGGTCGCCGCCGCCGACCTCGTCGTCCTGGTCACGCCCGCACGGGTGGGTGGTGCACTCGCGGCGGCGCGGACCACGGACTGGGTGAGCGCGCGCAACCCGAATCCGGGTCTCGTGGTTCGCGGCCCCGCACCGGGCGGGCTGCGCGGCACAGACGTCGCCGCTGTCGTCGGAATCCCGCTACTCGCCACGATGCGAGCACAGACCGGTCTCGCCGAAGCCCTCGAACACGGCGGGTTGAGGGTTCGGCGGCGTTCACCGCTGGCCGCAGCAGCCGACACAGTCCTCGCCGTCGTCGGATTCGAACCGACGTCCCCGAGGTGGGTGGCATGAGTGCGATGCTGACCGCCGATCTGCTCGACCGGGTACGCGAACGGCTCGCCGGGGACCGCGCCGAACCGACACCCGCACGGGTCGCAGCGGCACTGCGCGCCGAATCCGGCGGCGTGCTCGGCGACTCAGACCTGCTCACGGCCCTGCGGCACCTGCAAACCGAGCTCACCGGCGCCGGGCCACTCGAGGCGCTGCTCGCCGAACCGGCAGTCACCGACGTACTCGTGACCGCCCCGGACCGTGTCTGGGTCGATCGTGGCGCGGGCCTGCAACCTGTGCCGGTGTCATTTCCGGACGAGGCGTCGGTGCGCCGGCTCGCACAGCGACTCGCGCTGTTCGCCGGCCGCCGGCTCGACGACGCCCAGCCGTGGGTGGACGGACGGCTGCCAGGACACAGTGAGTTCGGCGTGCGGCTGCACGCTGTGCTGGCACCGGTTGCGCAGGGCGGAACCTGCCTGTCACTGCGCATCCTGAGGCCGGCCACCCAAGGACTCGACGCACTCCTCGCGAACGGGGCCGTGCACCCCGACGCTTACCGGCTGTTGCGTCGTATCGTGTCGACACGACTGGCATTTCTCGTTGTCGGGGGCACCGGCGCGGGAAAGACGACACTGCTGGCGGCGATGCTCGGCGCCGTCGACCCCGGCGAACGGATCGTGTGCGTCGAGGACGCGGCCGAACTCGCACCCACGCACCCGCATGTGGTCCGGCTCGTCGCCAGACCACCGAACGTCGAAGGAGTCGGTGAGGTCACCGTCCGCGACCTCGTGCGACAGGCACTGCGGATGCGGCCGGACCGAATCGTCGTCGGCGAGGTACGCGGAGGTGAGGTCGTCGACCTGCTGACCGCACTCAACACCGGGCACGACGGCGGTGCCGGAACGGTCCACGCGAACTCGCCGGACGAGGTACCTGCGCGGCTCGAAGCGCTCGCCGCACTCGGCGGACTCGACCGTGCCGCGCTGCACAGTCAACTGGCCGCGGCGGTGCAGGTGGTCCTGCACGTCGACCGCGCGTCCGACGGAACCCGGCGGCTCGTGGAGATCGGGGTCGTCGGACGCGACCCGGTGGCCGGGGTCGTGGTCGTTCCGGCATGGACCGCCGCGCACGGCACGGTCGCCGGGACCGAACAACTCGACCGGTTCTTCCAGCGGCGGAACAGCGCATGATCGTCGCCGCGCTGTGCCTGGCCGCCGCGGTGCTGATCGCGCCCGGCCCGGTCGGGCGACACCGAATCCGATCGACTGCCGGAGCCGAGCCCGCGACACGGCGCCGGGTCCGGCGGCCCCTGGTGATCGGTGCGGGTACCGCGGTCGCCGTGGCAACGGTGACCGGGGGTGTCTCGGCCGCGCTGGCCACGTCGATCATCGTCGCAACGGTGGTGTGGCGTATGCGGAGCCGTCGTCACGTGCGGGAGGCAGACGCAGACAAGCGGATGCTGCTCGGTGCCCTCGAAGTCGTCGTCGCCGAACTGAGAGTGGGTAGTCATCCGGCCGAGGCGTGCACCGTCGCTGCGCACGAGACCGGTGGGCCCGCAGCCGATGCGTTCCGGGTCGCGGCCGCACGGGCCCGACTCGGTGGATCGGCGGCGGACGGACTGCGCGGGGCGGCACCGGGTCCGCTCGGCCCGTATCTGGAGCGGATCGCGGCCGCGTGGGCAGTCTCCGATCGGCACGGTCTTGCGCTCGCCGAATTGCTGTCGGCCACTCGCACCGACCTGCTCGGCCGGATCCGACTGCGGGCACGCACCGAGGCGGGACTGGCCGGAGCCCGCGCGACCGCAACGGTACTCGCGGGACTACCCGCGCTGGGTGTCGCGCTCGGACAGGCGATGGGGGCCGCCCCGATCGCGGTGCTGTTCGGCGGCGGACTCGGCGGTGGACTGCTCGTCCTGGGAACCGGTCTGACGTGTGCGGGGCTGCTGTGGACCGACCGGATCTCGGCAGGGGTCACCTCGTGATCACGCTCGGAGCGCTCTGCCTGGCTGCCGCGGTACTGGTGCTACCGAATGCGGGACGGAGCCGCACGCGCCGGTTCGTTGAGTCCGTCGGTGAAGATATTCCGAATAGTTTTGTAGTGGAGCATGATCCGCATGCAGTGCCGGCCACTCTCGACCTCTTCGCGGCCTGTCTGCGGGCAGGTTTGCCGACCGCCACCGCTGCCCGCGCGGTGGCAGATTCGGCGCCGCCGGTCCTTGCCGACGCACTCCGGCGCGGTGCGGACCGACTCCAACTGGGCGCCGACCCCGCAGACGCGTGGCGTTCACTCGGGGACGACGAGGTCCTCGAAGCATTCTCCCGGGCCGCGCGACGATCTGCGAAATCCGGTGCTCCACTGTCGGAGATCATCGCCGAGTTGGCCGAGCGCCGACGTGCCGACGCGGAAGACCGGACGGCTGCGGCGATCGAGCGAGCCGGTGTGCTCGTCAGTGGTCCACTCGGCCTGTGCTTCCTACCGGCCTTCGTGTGCTTGGGCATTGTCCCGGTCGTGATCGGACTGGCGGGAAAGGTCCTTTCCGGGGGACTTCTGTAGGACGCCGGCGCGGATGGACCGTGTCGGAACGAAAGGGGAAATAATGTCCACCAACAAGTTTCGGTTCATGTGGCAGCGGTTGGCCGGGGTTGCGACCGACGAGAACGGTATGTCGACCGCCGAGTACGCAATCGGGACGATCGCGGCCGCCGCATTCGGCGCGGTGCTCTACACGGTGGTGACCGGCGACAACATCGTGTCCGCGCTGACCGGCATCGTCGAGCGCGCGTTGAACACCGCGGTGTGACCGGGTCGGGGGAACAGGGCGGCGTCACCGTCGAAGCGGCGATCACCCTGTCCGCGTTGGTGTCGGTCCTCGTGCTGTGTCTCGGTGCCGTGCTGTGTGTTTCGCATCAGGTCCGATGTCAGGATGCGGCACGGGAAGCGGCCCGGTTGGCCGCACGTGGCGATGAGGCTCGGGCGGTCGAGACGGCCGCCCGGGTCGCACCGTCGGACGCGCGGATCACACTGCGCGACGACGGGGATCTCGTGGTCGCGGTCGTGTCCGCTCCGGGGCCACTCCTCCCGTTGGTGACGCTGACCGCCGAGGCGGTCGCCGCCCGCGAACCGGAACCGCACCGGTGAGCGCACCGGCCGGGGACCGGGGCAGCGCGTCGATCGTCGGATGCTTCATCATGGCTGCGCTTGTCGTCGTGACCGCAACATCGGTCCACGTCGGATCGGTTGTGGCGACACGTCATCGCGCGCAGGCGGCCGCTGATCTCGCGGCGCTGGCCGTCGCGGTTGCGCTCGACCGCGGCAGTGAGCATGCCTGCGCGCGGGCGGAGCGGATCGCCACACGCATGCGGGTTCGAGTACGGGCATGCACGGTCGACGGGTGGGACGCGGTCGTCGAGGTCGCTGCCACCGTGACGGCGGCGTTGCCGGGTGCGGGGGAAGCGGTGGCGGTCGCGCGGGCGGGACCCGCGGATCCGGCAGGTTGAGGACTGCCGTTCAGGGTTCGTCGTTCGGGTTTTCGCCGCCCAGTGCGTCGAGAACGATGCCGAGCAGCGCGATCGCCCCGGCCTTGTCGAGTGGCTCGTTGCCGTTGCCGCATTTGGGTGAGTACACACACGACGGGCAGCCGGTGGGGCATTCGCACGCGAAGATCGCGGCGCGGGTGGCGCCGAGCCATTCGGCGATCCGCGCGTGCCCACGTTCGGCGAATCCGGCGCCGCCGGGATACCCGTCGTACACGAACACGGTCGGTAGTCCGGTGTCGGCGTGCAGCGGGGTGGATACTCCGCCGATGTCGCCGCGATCGCACGTGGCGACGAGCGGCAGAAGGCCGATGGCTGCGTGTTCGGCGGCGTGGAGCGCACCGGGGATGCGCTCGGCCCCGATACCGGCGCGCTCGAACAGTTCGGGTGCGACGGTGTACATCACGGCGCGGGTCGGCAGGGTCTGTTCGGGCATGTCGAGGGGGATCTGGTCGAGCACCTCGCCGGTCGGCAGACGTCGCAGATAGCCGATCACCCGGTGAGTCACCTCGACCCCCGCGGACGCGACCGTCACCTCACCGAGGGTGCGGTGCTCGTCGACGGAGTCGATGGTTATGGCGGTCAATTCCCTTGCAGACGTAGACCATTCGGGATCCTCCGCGTGCACCAGGGCGATCCCGTCGTCGAGGTGCAACTCGTCGACGACGAACGACTCGCCCTGGTGTAGATGCACGGCACCGGGATGGACGGTCGCGGGGGCGCGGCCGGCATCGACGGTGCCGAGCATCCGGCCGGTGTCGGCTTCGACGATCGCGATCCGGCCGCCGATGCCTCCGCGGATGTCGACGCCCGCATGCGTCTGGGTACCGGGGGTGACGAACCATCCGTGCTGGCGCCGCCGGATCAAGCCCTGCGCGGCGAGGTCGGCGAGGACGTCGGCGGCACCGAATTCGGCGACCTCGACGTCCGTGAGCGGCGCCTCCAAGGCTGCGCAGAGGAGTTGCGGGCCGAGAACGTACGGGTTCGCCGGATCGATGACGGTCGCCTCGACCGGCATACCGAGCAGTGCCTGCGGGTGATGCACGAGATACGTGTCGAGCGGGTCGTCGCGGGCCACGAGCACCACCAGCGATCCGGCGCCGCGCCGACCGGCGCGACCACCCTGCTGACGGAACGAGGCCACGGTGCCGGGGAACCCGGCGACGACAACGGCATCGAGGCCGGCGATGTCGACCCCGAGCTCGAGCGCGTTGGTCGTCGCGACACCGAGCAGTCGCCCGTCGCCGAGTGCCGCCTCGAGTTCGCGACGGTCCTCGGCGAGATATCCGGCGCGATACGCGGCGACCCGATCGACCAGGTCCGGTGCGGATGCGGCGAGCAGGCGGCGCGCGGCGATCGCGGTCGATTCGGCACCGTGCCGCGATCGGACGAACGTGAGCGTCCGGGCACCTTCGACGACGAGATCGGCGAGCAGGCGCGCGGCTTCGCTGCCCGCGGATCGGCGCACCGCCGCACCGTTCTCCCCGGTCACACCCGTGAGCAGCGGTGGTTCCCACAAGGCGACGGTGCGTGGACCGGACGGGGAGCGGTCGTCGGTGACCTCGTGACAGGGCGCGCCGATCAGCCGGGATGCAGCGACTCCCGGTTCGGCGGTGGTCGCGGACGCCAGGACGAACACGGGGTCGGCACCGTAGTGCTCTGCGATGCGGCGTAGCCGGCGCAGGACCAGTGCTACGTGTGAGCCGAACACGCCGCGATAGGAGTGACATTCATCGACGACGACGTACCGCAGGCGGGTGAAGAACCTGCCCCAGCGGTGGTGGCCGGGAAGTAGCCCGAGGTGCAGCATGTCCGGGTTTGTGAAGATCCACCGTGAGTGGGCGCGGGCCCACTGCCGCAGTTCGCTGGAGGTGTCGCCGTCGTAGGCGCACGGGTGCACGTTCGGGATGGTCGAGTCGGTGCCGGTCAACGCCGTGACCGCGCGTAACTGGTCTGCACCGAGGGCTTTCGTCGGCGACAGGTACAGTGCGGTCGCCCTCGGATCCTCGGTGAGTGCAGTGAGTACCGGTAGTTGGTAGGCGAGCGACTTGCCCGAGGCGGTGCCGGTGGACAGCACGACATGGTTGCCTTCGGCGGCGAGGGTCGCGGCGGTGGACTGGTGGCTCCACGGTCGCTCGATCCCGCACTCGCGCATGATTCGGACGACCGGTTCGGCAACCCAGCGCGGCCATTCGGTGTGGCGGGCCGCGCGGGCGGGGAGATGCGCGGTGTACGTGAGCGGACGTTCGGTTGCGGGGGTTCCCGCGAGGAGTCCGTCCAGGAGTTCGGTGCCGTAGCTCGGGGGTGTGTCGCCGAACGGGTGATGGTGCGGCGAGGTTGTCACGGTGGTGCTCCCGGATCGTGGGCGTCGTTTCAGCGTAGGGCACCGAGTTCGGCCCGGGCCGTGTCCGTGTGGGCCGTTTCGGTGTGGAATACGGCGGTACGATCGAGCGCGGGTGCGGTAGGTGATCGCGGGTTGTAACAAGATCGAAAATTTGGGCGATTTGTACGCCCTCCTACTGTTGTGCGCGTCAGGAACATGATTGACTGACACCGGTCGCAGCTTCTGTGTTCGTTGGCTTGAGAAAGTGCACGCTCGCAGGATCGAGGTTGCGGGCGCGGTGCTTTAGCTCTTCCGCCAGGGGGGATCAAGAAGTGCAGCGGTCGGAACCGGCCCGGCGGTCCGCGCACCCGGCGGCTCGCCGAATCCGGTGTTAGAAAGAGAAGGAAAAGCATGGCACAGGGCACTGTGAAGTGGTTCAACGCGGAGAAGGGCTTCGGCTTCATTGCTCCCGAAGACGGCTCCGCCGACGTGTTCGTCCACTACTCCGAGATCCAGGGTTCCGGCTTCCGCACCCTGGAGGAGAACCAGCGCGTCGAGTTCGAGGTCGGCCAGGGCACCAAGGGCCCGCAGGCCACCGGCGTGCGCGCGGTCTGATAGTTCGCACTTCGAACGATCAGGCGGATCTCGGTCTGCATGGACCGAAGCCTGAATTCGTCCCCTGTCACCATCGGTGATGGGGGACGATCCATTTTGTGCACACTGCTGGGGGGACACGTACCGGCCGCACGTTTCGCGGCTCGCAGGATCGGGAGGGCGGTGCAATGGGACAACTGTCGATCTTCGGTGCCGATACCGTTCCACCTGCGCTGACCGACCTGGGTGGGCTGCTCGCTGCGCAAGGACAGGTGGTCGTGTCCGGTGGCAAGGCACGCATCTCGGTGGTGGTCGGCGAACGTTGGCGCGCCGACGCCATCGCCGAACTGATGACGCAGGCCGGGTTGGCCGCTGAGGTCACCGCCACCGACGAGGGTCGTCCGCTGGTTCGGACCGCGGCCGTCGAATCCCTGGTTCCACTCGCATCACAGTGGACGCGCGGTGCCGTGAAGTCGGTACCGCCGGGTTGGGTACCGGGTTCGCGGGCGCTGCGTGCATGGGTGCTCGCCGCCGGCCGGATGGAGGTGGACGGGCAGCGGTATGTGCTGGGACTCGATCCGCACGCAACCGACACCCATCCGGTGCTCGCACAGTCGCTGATGAGAGCGGGGATCGCGCCCACCCTCATCGGCACACACGGCACCGGTCTGGGGCTACGAGTGTCCGGCCGGAAGCGCCTGGCCAGGCTCGGAGAGAGCATCGGCGAACCCCCACGCGATGGGTCGGCTCGGGCACTGTGGCCGCACGTGACAGGCGACGATTTCGACAGGTGACGAGACCGTTGCGCGTGATGTGCGACCCTGTGTGTGGCCGCGTCTGGGGAACGGGTCGGTATACATGTCCTTGAAGAAGTAGGCATGTCGACAACAAGGAAAGGTGCGGGCGGCACGGTGGCAGCACGGGACAAGAGCACGTCGGACGGCTCGTCGGGCACTCGTCGGCTCGTCATCGTCGAGTCTCCGACCAAGGCGAAGAAGATCGCGCCGTACCTCGGCAAGAACTATGTCGTCGAGGCGTCGGTCGGCCATATCCGGGACCTGCCGCGTGGTGCGGCCGACGTCCCGGCCAAATACAAGGGTGAGGCCTGGGCCCGACTCGGCGTCAATGTCGACCAGAACTTCGAAGCGCTGTATGTGGTCAGTCCGGAGAAGAAATCCAAGGTCGCCGAACTCAAAAGTCTCCTCGCAGACGCCGACGAACTGTATCTGGCGACCGACCCCGACCGTGAGGGCGAAGCCATCGCCTGGCACCTGCTCGAAACGCTCAAGCCGAAGGTTCCGGTTCGCCGGATGGTGTTCCACGAGATCACCGAACCGGCTATCCGCGCGGCCGCGCAGAACACCCGCGACCTCGATATCGATCTGGTCGACGCGCAGGAGACCCGACGCATCCTCGATCGCCTCTACGGCTACGAGGTCAGTCCCGTGCTGTGGAAGAAGGTCATGCCGCGACTGTCGGCCGGCCGAGTGCAGTCAGTGGCGACCCGCGTGATCGTGCGCCGTGAACGCGAGCGCATGGCCTTCACGTCCGCCGAGTATTGGGACATCGCCGCGACCCTCGACGCCGGCGCGGGCGCGAGCCCCCGGTCGTTCGGTGCCCGGCTGGTCGGTGTCGACGGCAGCCGCGTCGCGGTCGGCCGCGACTTCGGCCCCGATGGTGCACTCAAATCCACCGGCGTCGCTGTGCTCGACGAGGCGCGTGCTCGAGCACTGGCCACGGCCCTCGAAGGCGCGGCACTGGCCGTCACCTCCGTCGAGTCGAAGCCCTACACCCGCAAGCCGTATGCACCGTTCATGACGTCGACGCTGCAACAGGAAGCGGGCCGCAAGCTGCGGTTCTCGTCGGAGCGGACGATGCGCATCGCGCAGCGCCTGTACGAGAACGGCTACATCACCTACATGCGCACCGACTCGACGACCCTGTCCGAGTCGGCGATTTCCGCGGCCCGCGCGCAGGCCACCCAGTTGTACGGTGCCGAGTACGTCAGCCCGAGCCCACGCCAGTACACCCGCAAGGTCAAGAACGCGCAGGAAGCGCACGAGGCGATCCGTCCCGCAGGCGACGTCTTCGCGACACCGGGCGAACTGCATTCGCGGCTCGATACCGACGAGTTCAAGCTCTACGAGCTGATCTGGCAGCGCACGGTCGCCTCACAGATGGCCGACGCCCGCGGCACCACCCTGACGTTGCGCATCACCGGCACCGCCGCGACCGGTGAGGAATGCGTGTTCTCGTCGTCGGGCCGCACCATCACGTTCGCCGGGTTCCTCAAGGCCTACGTCGAGAGCGTCGACGAAGAGGCCGGTGGCCAGTCCGACGACGCCGAGTCGCGGCTGCCGAACCTGAGCGAGGGACAGTCCGTCACCGCGACGAAGCTCGACCCGGACGGGCACTCGACGAACCCGCCGGCCCGCTACACCGAAGCCAGCCTGATCAAGACCCTCGAAGATCTCGGGATCGGCCGTCCGTCGACGTACGCGTCGATCATCAAGACGATCCTGGATCGCGGATACGTCTACAAGCGCGGCAGCGCACTCGTGCCGTCGTGGGTGGCGTTCGCGGTGATCGGCCTGCTCGAGGCGCACTTCGGGCAACTCGTCGACTACGACTTCACTGCCGGTATGGAGGACGATCTCGACGAGATCGCGTCCGGTCACGAACATCGGAACGACTGGCTGTCGAACTTCTACTTCGGTGGTGAGCGCGGCACCGAAGGGTCGGTCGCTCGCGAGGGTGGCCTGAAGAAGATGGTCGGGGAGAACCTCGAGGAGATCGACGCCCGCGAGATCAACTCGATCCGGCTGTTCGACGATGCGGAGGGCCGCGAAATCGACGTGCGCGTCGGCCGGTTCGGTCCGTACCTCGAACGCATGGTCGTCGATCCGGACAACCCGGACGGTGATCGGATCTCGCAGCGCGCGAATCTGCCAGACGACCTGCCGCCGGACGAGCTGACCCTCGAATACGCCGAGAAGCTGTTCTCGACGCCGCAGGAGGGTCGCAGCCTCGGCACCGACCCGATCACCGGCAATGAGATCGTCGCCCGCGAAGGCCGTTTCGGTCCCTACGTGACCGAGTTGCTGCCGGAGCCGCCGTCCGAACCCGAGCAGGAGCCCGCGGTCACGCCGATCCCGGTCGACGAGGCAGGCGCCGGTGGCACCGCGACGAAGACCGCCGCGAAGAAGGCGCCGGCGAAGAAGGCTGCTGCGAAAAGGGCGCCGGCGAAGAAGGCGACCGGACCGAAGCCGCGCACGGCGTCGCTGCTGAAGACGATGGATCTGTCGACCGTCACGCTCGAGGACGCACTCCGACTGCTGTCGCTGCCGCGGGTCGTCGGTACCGACCCCGAGTCGGGCGAGGAGATCACCGCGCAGAACGGCCGCTACGGCCCGTACCTGAAGAAGGGCACGGATTCGCGGTCGCTCGCGACGGAGGAACAGATGTTCACCGTCACCCTCGACGAAGCACTGAAGATCTACGCCGAACCCAAACGGCGTGGACGGCAGGCCGCGGCAACCCCGCCGCTGCGTGAACTCGGTGTCGACCCGGCCAGCGAGAAGCCGATGGTGATCAAGGACGGCCGGTTCGGTCCGTATGTCACGGACGGCGAAACCAACGCGAGCCTGCGTAAGGGCGACGAGGTCGGGACGATCACCGACGAACGGGCGTCCGAACTGCTCGCCGATCGCCGTGCCCGCGGCCCGGCGAAGAAGACGACGAAGAAGGCGCCCGCCAAGAAGACTGCTGCCAAGAAGACTGCTGCCAAGAAGACTGCTGCCAAGAAGACGACTGCCAAGAAGACCGCGGAGTGAGATGACGGCGTGCACGGACCGTCGTATTCTCGCGACGTGTACCGAGAGCAGCCGTCGGGCGTAGCCGGGGTACTCCTGTGGTCCGCGCAGCGCACACCCACGGGAGCCGGCACCTCCGTGCTGCCGGACGGGTGCATGGACTTGATCTGGCATGAGGACGGGTTCCTCGTCGCGGGACCGGACACGCAGCCACACCACTCCGATCTGGGGACCCGCCGTACCCTGACGGCGCTGCGCTGCGCCCCCGGCTTCGGTCCGGCGTTGTTCGGCGTCGACGCGTGCGAACTGCGTGACCAGCGTGTTCCGCTCGATCAGATGTGGTCGTCACGGCGTGTCCGCCGCCTGACGGATTCGGCTCACGTCGATCCGGAAGCTACGCTCGTCGCGATCGCCCGCGACCGACTCGCCGCAGCGGACGTCGGGATCGACGCGGCCGTCGCGGCTCTGCTCGCGTCGGGCGAAACCGTCGCAGGCACCGCGGCCGCGGTCGGGTGGAGTGAACGGCGATTGCATCGCCAGGCGGTGCGGACCTTCGGATACGGTCCGAAAACGCTCGGCCGGATCCTGCGATTCCGACGCGCCGTCGACTCGGCCCGGTCCGGCGTCGGCTTCGCCGCAATCGCGTACGACTGCGGATTCACCGATCAGGCGCACCTGGCCCGCGAGATCCGGGCACTGTCCGGAACGACACTCACCGATCTCGCGGACAGCTATGCCAGGGCGGCGAACAGGTCGATCGGGTAGCCGTCCGGATCTTCGAGCTGTGCATAGCGTTGCCCCCAGAACGCGTCCCACGGTGCCTTCACCTGGGTACATCCCGCGTCGAGCAGTGCTGTGCATGTCGCATCGACGTGCTCCGCGCCGCCGCAGTCGAACGCCAACGACGCGCCGCCGGGCGCGAGCGTGAACTCGGGGGCGAACGCGCGGACGGATTCCACGGTGTCCCACATCAAGCGCAGACCACCGGGGAGAGTCACCTCGAAATGCGGGCTGTCGGGCAGTTCAGTCGGCAGGTCGAGGCCGAGTAGGCGGTAGCACTCGAAGGAACGGACAAGGTCGTTGACGACGAGGCCGACGGCCGAGAGATGCGGAGTCATGAATCGACGGTATCCACGGTTGGTTCGGGAGTCTTGCAGATTTCGGACAGTGGCAGGCCACGGAGCGCCGGTGCCTGACCGTCGGTGCCCGGCGCTACGCTGACCGGCATGGGTGTCTTCGATCGTCTCGTCGGTCAGCGCGACGTCGAGACGGACCTGATCGCCGCAGCGATCGCGGCCCGCAACGGAGACACCGGGTCCGCGATGACGCACTCGTGGTTGTTCACCGGGCCGCCCGGATCGGGACGGTCCGTCGCAGCGCTCTGCTTCGCGGCAGCCCTTCAGTGCACCGACCCCGGCGAACCGGGCTGCGGACGCTGCCATGCCTGCACGACGACGATGGCAGGCACGCACGGCGATGTGCGCCGGGTCGTACCCGAGGGCCTGACCATCAGCGTCAAATCGATGCGCGAGATCGTTCAAACCGCGTCGCGACGGCCCAGCACCGGCCGCTGGCAGATCGTCGTCGTCGAGGACGCCGACCGGCTCACCGAGGGAGCGGCGAACGCGCTGCTCAAAGTCGTCGAGGAACCGCCACAACGCACCGTGTTCCTGTTGTGCGCACCGTCGGTCGACCCACAAGACATCTCCGTGACGCTGAGGTCGCGGTGCAGGCACGTGGGCCTGATCACTCCCGGCGTCGACTCGATCGCGCGAGTACTGCGGGATGTCGACGGGATCGACGAACGCGCTGCGCGCTGGGCTGCGTCGGTCAGTGGCGGCCACGTCGGCCGGGCTCGCCGCCTCGCTACCGACGACTCCGCGCGCAGCAACCGTGCCCGTGCACTTGATGTCGCGGGCGCAGTTCTGCGACCCGCTACCACCTACGCCGCCGCCGACGACCTGGTTCAGCGGGCGCAGGCCGAGGCCAAGCAGGTCAGCGCGGCTCTCGACGAACGGGAAACCGAGGAACTGAAGACTGCGCTCGGCGCGGGCGGCACCGGAAAAGGAGCTGCGGGTGCGCTGCGTGGTTCTGCCGGGGTACTCAAGGACCTCGAACGTACCCAGAAGTCGCGGCTGACCCGCACCGAACGCGACATCATGGACCGCGCGTTGATCGACCTCGCAGGGCTGTACCGGGACGCGCTCGCGGTGGCGTTCGGTGCGGCCGCCACACCGAACCATCCGGACATGACCGACCGGGCCCGCGACTTGGCTTCCCGCGCTTCGCCGGCATCGCTGCTGACCTGCATCGAATCGATCCTCGAATGTAGGGAGGCGCTCACACAGAACGTCAAACCACGATTCGCGGTCGCGGCGATGGCAGCCCGGTTGAGCTCCGCATTCCGCTGATCTACGTCTCGGTTTGCATCGTCCGGGGGGTGGTCGGCTACACTTCGGACGCCGAAAGGCTCGCTGCCTTAGCTCAGTCGGTAGAGCATTTCACTCGTAATGAAAAGGTCGTCGGTTCGATTCCGACAGGCAGCTCAACGAAGAAGACCCCTCACCCGGAACACGGGTCAGGGGTCTTTTTCGTATCTGCGGACATCACCTCCCCGTGGCCTCCGCGCGCATCCACCCGTCGCACATCATCGGAAACGGGGACGATGGAGACATGGTCATGGAAATCTTCTCGCTGATCCTCATCATCGGAGCCCTCGCAGTGGTCTTGCCGATGGCGATACGCGTCTTTCGCCGGCACGACGACGAGTAGCGCGCCGAAGTCCTCGACAACGTGTCGCGACGCGCTCATGCTCGATGTATGAGCGAGTCGTTGAAGGACCGAGTTCGCGCGAAGATCCTCCGGCAACGCGGCGAGGACGGTGGACGTCCCCTCGGAGACGCGGAAGGCGACAACCCGCGACTCGTGGACCTCGGCAGCGACCTGGTGCTGCTGGACCAGGCATCGGAGGACGACGCCGTAGTTCAACAGCTCGCAGCGAAGTACTGGGTGCCTTGAATCGTCGAGAAACTGTCGTTGACCTGGCGATTTGGTGTTCCACGGTGGGTTCGCGTAACTTATTCCAGGTCAGAGCGACACGGACACCGACCCGGACCACAAGGACCGGGACAACGAGGTTGGACGAAGGCGCCTG
>NZ_JBAQXC010000144.1:0-15568 GCF_049299235.1 Rhodococcus sp. (in: high G+C Gram-positive bacteria)
GTTGCGGCAGTACATCGAGCAGCAGGACCGTCCCGTCTAGGCACACTCGGCCCTGGGCGGGCCTCCTGCGCGCGCCTTCACCTCCGCCGTGAACGACGGAGCACTAGCGCGCATATTGGTAGCCGGATCGGGCGATGCGATAGGTACCATCGACGGTACCTGCTTCGGCACCAACACAAGAAAGGGTCACCGCAATGCCATCACTGAACATCACCTTCACTGACGAGGAGCAGAAGGAGCTGCGGGCGGCCGCCGAGCGCGAAAGCGTGTCGCTGAAAACATTCGCGCACGATGCCGTCATCGCCGCTGCGAGCGACCGGAAGCGCCTGCGGGAGAGCTTGCTCGACGACATCTTCGCCAAGTCGGCCGAGCTGAACGAGAGACTCGCTTGATCGCCTACCTCGACCGCGACGACGTTCTCACCGTCGCCGCCAGGGTGCTCGGCGGCGACCCTGGCGTGCGCGACATCGGACTCCTCGATGCCGCAGTTGCCAGACCGCAGAGCACGGTCTTCGGGCTCGACGCATACCGAACCGTCTTCGACAAGGTCGGCGCGCTGCTCCATTCACTCGCACGCAACCACGCACTCGTAGACGGAAACAAGCGCACTGCCTGGGCCTCAGCCTGGCTGTTCCTCGGATACAACGGTGTGTCGTTGACGGCCGGGTTCGACGTCGATGCTGCGGAGGCGTTCATGAACGACGTTGCGATGGGCCTGGACGACATGAGTCGGATCTCAGCGACACTGCGCGAATTCTCCGAACAGCCGAGGTGAAACAACGGGAATCACGCTCGTTGACATGGTCACCGGCCCGCCGCGGTCGGTGCGGATCGTCTCGCCGCCGAGCTGAGCCCGGATCCGGGGTTACGCCGCCGACGTGGCCGCACTGCGTCGGGTCGAGCGTGGCGAATCGACCACCGAGGAAGAGGTAGCCCGCGCGCGCCGAGCTGTTCGCACACCGCGACGGCAGCCGCTAACGCGTGACAAGTCCAGACAACCCTGGTGAGGCCGAGCTCAGTTCCGACGATCAGGAACGGCTCGGCCTCATTCCTGAAATCCGTCAGCCTCATCTCGCCCGAGCAGCATTCGAACGCTACGAGCGACGAGTGGTCGCCCTCGCCATCCACGCCTATAGCCAACGCCACGTCTACCAGTGGACAGGCAGCAGCGCATCGTCGACCTGAGGAAGGCCGACGTGCGGTTCATGCCGGTTCCCCGGCTTGCGGCACGCATGTCGGCGCTCGAGGAGGCAGCCACCACCGTCGCCCGCACCGGTGTCGTCGCGATCGTCGCCGACGTGATCGCGGATCTCGTTGCTGTGCATCCATTTCGGGAAGGCAACGGCCGCACCGTGACAGCACAGTCGGCAGCCCTCGACCGTCGCGCCGGACTGCCGTTCGACCTGCGTGGTATCGACCGGGCCACGTGGATGGGCGCGTCGCGGACAGCGATGGCCGCCGCGGATGATGGTCGGGGTGTGGCAGAGTGGATCCACGTGACCGGGCCCGGACGACCGCGCCTCGTGGAGCGCCGACGATCCGGCCATCACCGCCCCCGCGCACCGCCGCGTCACCTCCACCCCGGCTCGAGGGTCTCCCCGGCCGACCATTCCCACCGCCGCGGGGATTCCGCATCGTGGACGGTGGTGCCGCGACTATCGTCGGCAGATACCACGTGTGCCGCAACCCGACCCCGGGACGTCCCATGACCATCGAATACCGACTGCCCCAGCAGCGCAGTCTCCGCACTCCCCTGCCGGGTCCGCGCTCGGTGGCACTGGCCGAGCGGCGCCGGCTGGCGGTCGGTGCCGGGGTCGGGTCGTCCGTGCCGGTCTACGTTGCCGACGCGGACGGCGGTGTCATCGTCGACGTCGACGGGAACTCGCTGATCGACCTCGGTTCCGGGATCGCCGTCACAAGTGTCGGTGCGTCCGATTCTGCTGTGGCGGAAGCAGTTCGAGAGCAGGCGGGCCGGTTCACCCACACCTGCTTCATGGTCACCCCGTACGAGGGATACATCGAGGTCGCCGAGCGGCTCACGGAGTTGACCCCCGGCGACCATCCCAAGCGCGCGGTGCTGTTCAACAGCGGTGCCGAAGCGGTCGAGAATGCGGTGAAGATCGCCCGCAACGCCACCGGTCGCGACGCCGTCGTCGTGTTCGACCACGCCTACCACGGCCGCACGAACCTGACGATGGCGATGACCGCGAAGAACATGCCGTACAAGAACGGTTTCGGTCCGTTCGCACCCGAGGTGTACCGGATGCCGATGTCCTACCCGTTCCGGGACGGGCTCGGATACGACGGGGCTCCGGTCACCGGCGAACAGGCAGCGCGCCGCGCCATCGACCTCGTCGAGAAGCAGATCGGCGCGGGCAACGTCGCCGCGATCGTGATCGAACCGATCCAAGGCGAGGGCGGATTCATCGTCCCCGCACCCGGATTCCTTCCCGCACTGGCCGGCTGGGCACGCGACAACGGTGTCGTGTTCGTCGCCGATGAGGTGCAGACCGGGTTCGCCCGCACCGGCCGGTGGTTCGCGTGCGAGGACGAAGAGATCGTTCCCGACCTGATGGCACTGGCGAAGGGCATCGCGGGCGGGCTACCGCTCGCGGCGGTCGTCGGGCGCGCCGACCTGGTCGACGTGGTGCATCGCGGCGGACTCGGCGGCACCTACGGCGGAAACCCGGTCGCGTGTGCGGCCGCGCTCGCGACGCTCGACCGTATGCGCGAGTTCGATCTGCCTGCTCGTGCCCGGCACATCGCCGACCTTGCACTGCCGCAATTACAGGTGCTGGCCGACGAACTCGACATCGTCGGGGAGGTGCGCGGGCGCGGGGCGATGCTCGCGATCGAATTCGTGATGCCGGGGGGACGCGATCCCGATCCGGTCGCGACCGCCGCAATCGCCGCGACCGCGCTCGCCCAGGGCGTCGTGCTGCTCACCTGCGGCACGTACGGCAACGTGATCCGGTTGCTGCCGCCGCTGGTGATTCCGGACGAACTGCTTCTCGACGCACTCGATGTGCTCGACGGCGCGGTTCGTGCAGCCGCGGATGCGGCCGGGTGAGATCACGACGAGCACTGTCCGGACCGCGCTGTCCCTCGAAGTTTCCTCCCGTCGAGCGGGAAGAAGTCGCCCGCTGCGATCCACGAAGCCCTACGGTTCCGACATGGCAGGAGAGACGATCTACGTGGTCGACCGTGTGGTCACCAAACCGGGATGTGCTCGCGCATTTGTCGATTCGTACATCGCCGAGTATGTACCGGGGGGACGCGAACGCGGGATGACACTCGACCGGATTCTCGTCAGCCCGCCGATCTGGTCCGACGACCGGGGCAATGTCGTCACCGTCACATGGACCGTCGCGGGTGTCGAGTCGTGGTGGAAGATGACGCGGCGTGGCAGGCGGGACCCCGAAGTGGGCCGCTGGTGGACGACGGTGGACGAACTCGTCAGTGAACGATCGCGCACGATGGCGGCCGGTGCCTCCGACGTGGACGGGCTCGCCGATGTATAACGTGACCAGGGTTGTCCACTTCGATGCCGCTGCCGGCGATGAAGATCGAGTCGCGTACACGAAGAGTCTTCGCGTCGTCACCGAGGGGCTGGGCACCCTTGCGCGTGTCGTTGCTCCGACCCTGCCCGGCGTGATCAACGGTGGGGATGTTCTGGTCCACCTTCGATTCCCGTCCGAGGTCGATGCGGAACACCGCATTGCACACCTCGATACTGCGCTCGCCGCATCGGACGTGGCGCGGGTCGACGGCGTCGAGTATTGCGCTTCCGCAGCGCAATCACGGGAAGGGACCGCCCGCGGCGTGTACCGGGCCCTGCTGCTACGCGTCGATCCCGACACTCCGGCCGAGGTGATCGCCGACTTCGAACGCGATCTGCTCGCGATGCCCCGGTATATTCCGGCGATGGCGTCGTGGCGACTCAGCCGCGTCGCGCGTTCCGTGGGTTCCACCGCATGGTCCCATGTCTGGGAGCAGGAGTTCACCGATCATGCTGCGCTGGCGGGACCCTATCTCGACCATCCTGTCCACTGGAGTGTCGTCGACCGCTGGTTCGATCCGGAATGTCCCGAAGTGATCGTTCGGGATCGGGTGTGCCACACCTTCTGCGCCGTCGAGGAGCCGATCATCACATGACGGATCATCACAAGACGGGGGCCCTCGACGCCGGGCGCTTCAGAGTCCGGCTGCGGCGTAGACCGGGGAGGTTCGGTGAGCGGTGACGGCCTCGCGGCCCTGCACCGGACGCGAACTGCTCTGGGACTTCTGGGGTGTGCGTGCAGTGCTTCGATGGGCAGCATCCCAGATCGCACGGCCGGTCTTGCGGAGCATGGAGACGATCTCCGGTGACCGCATCTGTTCCGCCGGGCCCCACACCGTCAGTGCGGTCGACGCGTAGTCGGGCGGACCGATCTGCACGGCGTACGCGAGGGAATCCCGCACGATGTTGCCGTAGCTGACGCAGTATCCGCGGTCGCGGGCCAGGTGCAGATCCTCGTGCAGGTCCGCCAACGGATCGGTCCCGGAGTGCGACGAGCGCATCTCGACCGGAAGGTGGTCGACCAGTACGTCCTCGGGCAGGCACGCGAGGAGCATCCTGCCTGCCGCCGTCAGGTGTGCGGCCTGGGTGATACCGGGACGCCGCGGCCCCGCCCAGTCGGTCCAGATGCCCTCGGTGTAGACGATGTCGGGGCCGGACAGCGTCCCGAGATACACGCTGGCGCCCGTGGCCCGGCAGAGTCGGTTCATGTACGGCAACGCGACCCGGTGCACAGCGTCCTTGTCGAGTGCGTGACTCCCGATGCCGAACAGGCGCATGCCGACGCGGTATTCGAAACCGTCCCGGTCGAGTGCGCCCAACTCGGACAGTCGCCGCAGCAGACGGTGCACGGACGATCGCGGTACACCGGTGCGGCGCGCGACCTGCGCCAACGTCAACGACTCGCCACCCGCGAAAGCATCGAGGACGGACATGACGCGGTCGACCATGGCGATGGGCGACTCGACTCGATTCGACGACTGCAACGTAGACCTCCAAGATGGCACGATCCGCCTGTTTGGCAGATTATGCCACCATGTGACTACACTCACAAGAGTGGTGATGATCCTCCCAGCTCACCGGACCACACCCCGGGCGTCCCACCACCGCCGATGATCCAGAAAGAACCGAGGCCATGCCGAAGCAGCGAGCGACCACACTGATCGACCGCCGGCACGCGGACGTGCGGTTCACGGTGGCGACGGCAGCCCGAGCCCTGTTCATCGAGAACAACTCGACCTCGGTCACCATCGACGCCATCGCGGCGCGGGCGGGCGTGTCGGTGCGCACCTTCCACCGGCACTTCGCCGCGAAGGTCGATGTCGTGTCCCCATTGTTCGAACGGTCCGCCGCGATCATGGTCGAACGATTCGATTCCTGCCCCGGAGGCCACGACATCGCCGCGGTGATCGTCGGTGCGCTCACCGGTGAGCTCGACGACGACCTCGACGACTGGCGCCGGCTGCTCCAGCTCGTCATGGCCTCGCCCGAGTACCGCCTCCGCTGGGAGTACACCGAGGACCGGCTCATCGACAGTCTTGCCGCCCTCCTCGGCCGTTCCGACATCTACCCCGACGACTCCTTCGTCCGGCGCCTCGTTGCCCAGATGATCTTCACCGTGTCCCGCGCGGCATACATGGAATGGCTCTTCGGTGCCGAGCAGCCCCGCCTCGACGACCTGCGCGCCCTTCTCGTCCGCGGTCTGATACCGCTGATCGACGGGTGGCGCCCCCGGTAGGTCAGCGCTGCGTGCTACCCGCGTCCACGGGAAGCGCCACCGAGGTGATGTACCTGGCTTCGTCGGAGGCCAGGAACAGCGATGCGTTGGCGATGTCGACCGGCTCGACCCAGGGGATCGGCAGCATGTTCATCGCCGTGGCCGCCTCGGCGAATTCCTCGACGGTGGGCTCGTCCCGGTCGGGCCGGAACACCTTGCGCACCGCCGGATTCTGGATCATCGTGGTGTTCACATTGGTGGGATGCACCGTGTTCACGCGGATCCCGTACGGCGCCGCCTCTTTCGACAGCGACCGCATCAAACCCACGACACCGTGCTTGGCCGCGGTGTAGTGCGCCACCCCGACCAATCCCCTCAGTCCCGCAATGGAACTGGTGATGATGATCGACCCTCCCCCACGCGCGATGAGATGCTCCATCGTCGCGGTGCAGGTGTGCCACACGCCGGTCAGGTTGACGTCGATCATCGTCTGCCACGCGGTGTCGTCGAGTTCGAGAGCGCGACCGGACGACGTGATTCCCGCTGTTGCACAGACGATGTCGATGCCACCGAGCGACTCGGCGCCGCGATTCGCCACGTCCCGCAGCGCGTCGAGATCACGCACGTCGGCAACGTACGGATCGGCCTTGCGGCCCAGTGCCCGCACCTGCGACGCGGTCTCCTCGAGATCGTCCCGCGTCGACGGTGGGGTCAGCACCGTCTCGGTCGGTCCGCACAGGTCGACGGCGACGATGTCGGCGCCTTCCTGCGCGAAACGCACGGCCTGGGCCCGCCCGATGCCACGCGCCGCACCCGTGATCAGCGCGACCTTACCTTCCAAACGTCCACTCATGTCATACCTTCTGAGTCAGGCCGGCATCGACGACGAGTTGCGTGCCGGTGATGTAACGGGAGTCGTCGCTCGCCAGGAAGAGCACCGCATTGCTCACGTCCTCCGGATCCACCCACGGCACCGGCAGCAGATTGCGGGACGCCAGCACCGCGGCCGCATCGTCCTCGGTCGGATCCTCCACGTCCGGGCACAAACGCGCGAACACCCGGTCGTTGATGATCATGGGGGTGCGCACCGACCCGGGATGCACCGTGTTGACCCGGATCGACCGGGAACCGAGTTCGTTCGCCAGCGTACGGGCAAGCCCGACCACCGCATGCTTGGCCGCCGAATAGTGCGAGGCGGACGGAATCGCCTTGATACCCGCGGTGGAACTGACGAGAATCACCGATCCGCCGCCCCGGAAATGCGCGACTCCCGCCCGCACGGTGTTCCACGTACCGGTGAGATTCACATCCAGCGACCGCCGCCAGGTCTGCGGTTCGATCGTCCACGAGGGACCGGGAACGTCGTACACACCCGCATTCGCGACGACGACATCCAGGCCCCCGAGCGTCTGCGCTCCCTCATCCACGGCCGCCCGCAGGGCTGCGATGTCCGTGATGTCGGCGGTCGCGGTGACACAGCGCCCGCCGGCTGCCCGGACCGCCTCCGCGGTCGCGTCGAGCTCGTCGTGCGCGCCCTCGAGATCGAGGGCGAGCACGTCGGCCCCGGCCCGAGCCAAGGTCACGCAGTGGCTCCTGCCCATGCCTCCGGCCGCGCCGGTGACCAGCACACGCGAACCCGTCATCTTCTGCACTACAGCACCTTTCCTGTGGTGATCACGCGGAGACCTGTTGGAGCGTCGGTTCCTCCGCCAAGCTGGTTCCTCGGGTCTCCGAGGCCCGCCACGCGGCGATGATGGACACGGCGGCGGCACCGGCGAGGATGAGCGCAAGCGGCGTGCTGGACCCGTCGGAGACCACCAGCAGGCTCGCCGCGATCATCGGGGTGAACCCGGCACCGATGAGGCTCGCCAACTGATACCCCATCGACACGCCCGTGTATCGCACCTCGGTACCGAACATCTCCGAGAGCATCGGGGCCAGCGGCGCGTACATCGCCGACTGCACCACCTGCCCGAACATCAACGCACCGGCCAGCAGCACAATCGATCCCGAGTCGATCATCATGTACAGCGGGAAGGCGTACAGAACCGCGACCGCCGCCCCCGTCAGCGCTACCGTACGTCGTCCGACCCGGTCGGACAGCGCGGAGAACGAGGGGATCGTGATGATCGACACGACCGACATCAGCAGCAGAATCCGCATCACATCCGACTGGCCGTACCCGATGGACGTGGTGTAGGCGAGCGCGTGCGACGTGATCAGGGCGGTCATCGCGAACGGGCCGATTCCCACCGCGCAGGCCAGGATCAGCGCTCGCGGCCTGCGCAGGATCTGCAGTGCCGGAGCCGTCACGTCGTCCGCCTCGACGGCCTTGTCCGCGGCCGCCGCGAACACCGGGCTCTCGACCACACTCATCCGGATGTACAGACCGATCACCAGCAGCAGCGCACTCAGCAGGAAGGGCACCCGCCATCCCCACGAATCGAATGCTTCGCTCGGCAGCAGGGTCGCGAGCATCACCGCGGATGTCGACAGCAGGTATCCGAACGGGGAGCCGAGTTGCATGAGTCCGGTCCAGAAGCCACGCCGGCGCGGATCTGCGTGCTCGGCGACCATCAGTGCCGCGCCGCCCCATTCACCGCCGACGGCCACGCCCTGCACGACCCGGAGCGTCACGAGCAGGATCGGTGCGAGCACCCCGATCTGCTCGTAGGTGGGCAGCACGCCGATACCGAAGCTGGCGACACCCATCATCACCATCGTGATGACCAGCATCTTCTTGCGGCCCAGTTTGTCTCCGTAGTGCCCGAAGATCACCCCGCCGATCGGCCGCGCCACATACCCGGCAGCCAGGGTGCCGAACGCGGCGATGGTGGACACCGCCGAGTTCGACACCGGAAAGAACAACCGGCCCAGCACCAACGCGGCCATCGTGCTGTAGAGCAGGAAGTCGTAGTACTCGATGGTGGTTCCCAGCAGACTCGACAGGGTCACCTTCCGCAACTGCGAGCGGTCGCCAGTCGACGAATCATCCAGCACTTCCTTCGGATTCGGCTCGTTCACCGCACCGGATACGGATGGATTCATGCGTTGCCCTCGAGGACGAATCCCTTGTAGCCCGCACCGGCAACGCCGTCGATGATCCGGCCGTATTCCGCATATCCGCCGATGAACGGCATGAACACCCTGGGCTTGCCGGGGATGTTGGCCCCCAGATACCACGAGTTCGCCGTGGGGAACAGTGTTTTCGATGCCCGCTCGTTCAACTCGGCCACCCACGCGTCCACCGCATCCGGGGATGCTTCGACGGTCACCGCACCCTGGCCGTCGACGTACTCGATGCAGTCGACGATCCAGTCGAGGTGCTGCTCCGATGCGAGCACCATGTTCGCCAGCGGCCCCGGGCTACCGGCACCGTTGACCAGGAACATGTTCGGGAATCCGGACACGCCGAGCCCGAGATAGGTACGAGGCCCCGCGGCCCAGTCGTCGGCCAGGCGCCTGCCGCCGCGTCCACGGATGTCGATCCGGCTCAGCGCACCCGTCATCGCATCGAAACCCGTTGCGAATACCAGGATATCGATGTCGTACTGGCCGTCGGCGGTCGCTATGCCGGTTTCGGTGATCCGGTCGATCGGCGTCCGCTTGAGGTCGACGAGGGTCACATTGTCCCGGTTGAACGTGTCGAAATACCCTGAATCGGTGACGATCCGCTTGGTTCCGATCGGGTGGTCGCCGGGGATCAGTTTCGCTGCCAATTCGGGGTCGGTCACGATCTGCCGGATCTTGTCCTCCCAGTACACGCGCGCGGTATCGTTGGCGGCGAGGTCGGTCAACTGGTCCGGGAACGCCTTGCTGAACAGCACACCACCGCGGTTCCACCACTCGTCGTAGACACGGGTGCGTTCCTCGTCGGTGACGTCGAGCGCACCGTGAGGGTGCGGGGTGAACGGCGAACCCCCGCCACTGAGCTTGGACAGGCGGCGCCGCTCCGCGTAGGTCGACTTGATCTCCCGCATGGCCTCGGTGTCGAACGGCCGGTTCCCCGCGGGGATCGAGTAGTTGGCGGTGCGCTGGAAGACGTAGAGTTGCTCGGCGTCCTCCGCGATCAGCGGAATCGACTGCATCCCCGACGATCCGGTCCCGATCACACCGACCCGCTTGCCGCGGAAGTCGACTCCGTCGTGCGGCCAACTACCGGTGTGGTAAGCCTCACCGCGGAAGTCGTCACGGCCCGGAATGTCGGGCACGTTGGTGGCGGAGAGGCAGCCCGTAGCGAAGATGCAGTATCGGCCGGTGATGACCTCACCGCCGTCGGTACGGACGTGCCACACCTGGCCGGATTCGTCGAATTCTGCGGAGACGACGCGCGTGGAGAACCGGAAGTGCCGGCGCAGACCGAACCTGTCGGCGACGTGATCCAGATAGGCGAGGATCTCCGGCTGCGTCGCGAACCGCTCCGACCAGGTCCATTCCTGCTGCAGATCGTCGTCGAACGAGAACGAGTAGTCGACGCTCTCCACATCGCACCGCGCACCCGGATACCGGTTGTGGTACCACGTACCACCTACTCCCGCAGCGGATTCGATTCCCTGGACGGTCAATCCGCGGCTTCGCAGCGTGTGGACGGCGTACATTCCGGCGACGCCGGCACCGACGACCACCACGTCGACCGATTTTTTGTCTCTATCCACGATGGGACCCCATTTCGAACCCTGCCGATCCATGTCCGACGTGCGGACCGTGCTCCTGCCGAGACAGTAGGAGCACTCCGAACCGGGCCGGAACCTGATTTCCCGGCCAGCGGTCGCCCGGACCGAGGCGGAGTGCTACACATGGCGCGCCGGCGCACACAACCCGCATCCCGCTGCGCGGGACGGTACCGCTCGGATCACAGGCGGCTCCGTACCGTAGCGTTCGAGTCACCCCTGCACACACAACGGGAGCATGATGACCAATTCCGGGACAGCCCCTCGGACGGAACTCATTCGGTCCACCGTGACCGCCTATCTCGCTGCGGTGGCGTCGGGCACTGCCGACACCATCGCCGCCCTGTACACGGAGGATGCCACGGTCGAAGACCCGGTGGGCAGCGAACCGCGTGCCGGACGCGACGCGATCACCGAGTTCTACCGTGCGCTGGAATCGATGAAGACCAGCACCGAACTATTCACGCTGCGCGTGGCCGGTAACGAGGCAGCGTTCTCGTTCCGAGTCGACAGCGAAGCGGCCGGACAGACCTATCGGATCGAACCGATCGACGTGATGACGTTCGACGACGAGGGTCGCATCACCTCGATGCGCGCCTTCTGGTCGCCGGAGGACATGCGCGCACTCTGAGCGCGCGCCACCGACCATCACACTCTCCGTCGAGACCACCGAACACGGGAGCCACCTTGCCCGACCAGACCACACCCAGCCGGACCACACCCAGCCGGACCAAGCCCAGCCGGACCGAGCCCGACCAGACCAAGCCCGACCAGACCAAGCCCGACCGGGTCGTCCCCGACGTGCTCGCTCCGGCCACGCTCGGTCCGATCACACTCCGCAATCGCATCATCAAATCCGCCACCTACGAACACGCCACCCCCGGCGCGCTCGTGTCCGACGACCTCATCGAATTCCACCGACGGCCCGCCGCCGGCGGCGTCGGGATGACCACGGTCGCGTACTGCGCGGTCGCCCCCGAGGGTCGCACCGAGGCCGACCAGATCTGGATGCGCCCCGAAGCAGTACCGGGATTGCGTCGCCTCACCGACGCCATCCACGCCGAGGGCGCGGCCGTCTCGGCCCAGATCGGCCACGCGGGCCCGGTCGCGAACGGCGCCAGCAACGGCGTGCCCGCCCTCGCACCGTCACGGCAATTCAATCCGCTCAGCATGCGTATGGTGCGGGCCGCCACGATCGCGGACATCAACCGCATCCGCGACGCCCATGCGAACGCGGCTCGGCTCGCCGTCGAGTCCGGTTTCGACGCCGTCGAAATCCACTTCGGCCACAACTATTTCGCCAGTTCGTTCCTCAGCCCGAAGATCAACAAGCGCAAGGACGAATACGGCGGGTCGCTCGCGAACCGTGCCCGCATCGTGCGGGAAACCGCACGCACCGTCCGCGACGCGGTGGGCGGGAAGGTCGCGATCCTCGCGAAGCTCAACATGGACGACGGGGTGCCGGGCGGATTCTGGCTCGACGAAGCAATCCAGGTCGCGCAGTGGCTCGAACAGGACGGTTCGCTCGACGCGATCGAGTTGACGATCGGTAGCTCGCTGCTCAACCCCATGTACCTGTTCCGTGGTGACGCGCCGATCCACGAGTTCGCCGCGGTGATGCCCCAGCCGGTGCGTACCGGCGTCAAACTTGTCGGCAAGCAGGTACTCAGGAGCTACCCCTACGAAAGCCTGTTCATGCTCGAGCAGGCCCGCCAGATCCGTGCGGCGGTGGACATGCCGCTGGTGCTGCTCGGCGGCGTCACCGACCGCGCGAGCATGGACACCGCAATGGCGGAAGGCTTCGAATTCGTCGCGATGGCACGGGCTTTGCTGCGCGAGCCCGATCTGATCAACCGGATTGCGGCGGAGCCGGACCGACGTTCGCTGTGCATCCACTGCAACAAGTGCATGCCGACCATCTTCCACCGGACCCACTGCGTGCTCGTCGAGCACTGACACCTCCGGGTGATGGGAACCAGTTCAGATTCGACTGAAGGTTCCCATCACCCGGATTCAGCGGTCGCGCTGGTGGCGCGGTTTCCAGACGACGAGCGCGTTGCTGCGCGGGATCGGGACGAGATCGCGTCGGACACTGCGCAATTGGGTTACCTCCGCGGACAGTTCCGCGACCCGCTGTTGCAGGGCTTCGACATGATTGGTCAACTCGATGATGCGCTTGATCCCGGCCAGGTTGACGCCCTCGTCCTGCGACAGGCGTTGCACCTCACGCAGCAGTTCGACGTCGCGCGGCGAGTACCGGCGACCGCCACCACTGGTGCGGTGCGGGATGACCAGGCCGAGCCGGTCGTAGTTGCGCAGCGTCTGGGCGTGCATTCCGGCCAGTTCCGCCGCCACCGAAATCACATAGACACGCGCATCGGGGTCGCCGGCACGGTCACGCGGCTGCCTCGGTTCCGTCGTCATCAGGCACCTGCCCATCCCTCACGCGGATCGAAGCCACTGCTCTGTTCGGCGTGCAGGAAGATCCGGAGCGCGTCGATCGCCTGATCGTCGAGGTTCTGTGGGATCGCGACCTTCACGGTGACCAGTAGGTCGCCGCTGCCACCACCGCGTTTGGGCACCCCGCGGCCGCGGACACGCAGCACCCGGCCGTCGGCGGTCCCGGCGGGAATCTTCAACCCGACCCGGCCGTCGAGTGTCGGCACGGACACGGTGGCACCGAGAACGAGTTCGCCGTAGCTGACCGGCAGCACGACCGTCAGATTGTCGCCGTCGCGGCCGAACACCTTGTCGGGACGCACGTGCACGGTGACGAACAGATCGCCCGACGGTGCGCCGCGCAGTCCCGCCTCGCCCTGCCCGGCCAGCCGGACCTTGGAGCCGTCCTTGATCCCGGCGGGCACCCGAACGGTGATGGTGCGGGTCCGGTTCTGGATGCCGGTGCCTCGGCAGTCGTGGCACGGATTGTCGATGATCGACCCGGTGCCTCGGCAGTCGTCGCACGGCTCGGAGAAACCGAACGCGCCCTGATTCCGGGAGACGATGCCACTGCCGTTGCAGTTCGGGCACACCCGCGGGCTCGTCCCCGGCTCGGCGCCGCTGCCGTGACAACTGGTGCACGGGGCGGGGCTGGTCAGACGCAGCGGGACGGTCACGCCCTGCACCGCGTCGCGGAAGTCGAGGGTCGTCTCGGATTCGACGTCGCTGCCACGCCGCGGCCGGGTGCGGGTCGCACCGCCGGCACCGCCACCGCGGTTGAACAGGCCACCGAACAGATCGCCGAGATTGCCGTCGGCAGTGGCGCCGCCACCGCCGAACAGGTCGCCGACGTCGAAGTTGGTGCTGGTGAATCCGCCACCGGCACCGGGCTGGAAACCGCCGAACCCGCCGCCACCACCGGACGCGAACAGCCGACGGGTCTCGTCGTACTCCTTGCGTTTGGTGGGGTCCGACAAGATGGCGTTGGCCTCGCTGACCGCCTTGAATCGCTCCTCGGCGGCGGCGTCACCGGGGTTGGCGTCGGGATGCAGATCCCGCGCCAACTTCCGGTACGCCTTCTTGATGTCGTCCTGCGATGCGTCGGAAGAGACGCCCAGGTCCTTGTAGAAGTCCTTCTCGATCCACTCCCGCTGACTCACCGGGCGCCTCCTCCTCTCGCAGTACTGTGTGTTCTTACTCGGTTCCCGAGGTATCCGGCGACTTTTGTGCCGGAGTGTCGTTCGGGTCGCCGTCGGTGACGGTCACCATCGCGTGCCGCAGCACGCGGTCGCCGAGCCGGTACCCCTTACGGAGTACCGCCCCGAGGACCGGGTGGGTGCCGTCGCCTTCCATCTGCACCGCCTCGTGCAGGTCCGGTTCGAACGGATCGCCTTCCGCGCCGAACGCTTCGAGCCCGACACCGGCGAGAATGCCGGTGAGCTTGTCGCTCAGGGCCTTCATCGGTCCGGCCTCGAGGTCGCCGTGGGCGCGGGCCCGATCCAGATCGTCGACCAGGTCGAGGAACTGGCCGACGACCGACGCCTTCGCGCCGTCGATCGCGGCGACCCGCTCCCGCTCGATGCGACGCCGGTAGTTGGCGTACTCGGCGGTGACCCGCTGCAGATCCGCGGTGCGCTCGGCGAGCTCGGCCGTTTCCGGCGACGGCTGGGCCGTCAGTTCGGCTTCGTCCCCCGCAGCGGGAGCCGCCGACTCGGTGTCCACCTCGATGACCTGCGCTTCGGCGTCCGCGTCGCGCACCTCGAAGGTGTCCGGGTCGATCCGTCGCTTGTCGGTGACGGTGACGGGCTCCTGCTCGGGCTTCTCGCCGCTCACTTCTTGTCCGAATCGTTGGGCTCGTCGACGACCTCGGCGTCGACGACGTCGTCGGCACCGGCGGCAGCACCGTCACCGGCGGCAGCGCCGTCGGCGGCCTGCGATTCGTAGATGGCCTGGCCGAGGGCCTGCGACTCGGTCGCGAGCTTCTCGACGGCAGCCTTCACCGCGGCGATGTCCGATCCGGCGAGAGCGTCGTTGGCGTCCTTGACAGCCGCCTCGACCTTCTCCTTGACGTCGGCGGGCACCTTGTCCTCGTTGTCCTTGATGAACTTCTCGGTCTGGTGCACGAGCGACTCGGCCTGGTTGCGAACCTCGGCCTCTTCGCGACGCTGCTTGTCCTCCTCGGCGTGCGCCTCGGCGTCCTTGACCATCCGGTCGATCTCTTCCTTGGACAGGCCGGAGCCTTCCTGGATCTTGATCGTGTTCTCCTTGCCGGTGCCCTTGTCGCGGGCGGTGACATGCACGATGCCGTTGGCATCGATGTCGAAGGTCACCTCGATCTGCGGGACACCGCGCGGAGCCGGGGCGATACCGCCGAGCTCGAAGGAGCCGAGCAGCTTGTTGTGCGCGGCGATCTCACGCTCACCCTGGAAGACCTGGATCTGCACGGACGGCTGGTTGTCGTCGGCCGTGGTGAAGGTCTCGGACCGCTTGGTCGGGATGGTGGTGTTGCGCTCGATGAGCTTGGTCATCACGCCACCCTTGGTTTCGATGCCGAGGGACAGCGGGGTGACGTCGAGGAGCAGCACGTCCTTGACCTCGCCCTTGAGGACACCGGCCTGCAGGGCGGCACCGACGGCGACGACCTCGTCCGGGTTCACGCCCTTGTTGGGTTCGCGGCCACCGGTC
>NZ_JBAQXC010000145.1:0-30723 GCF_049299235.1 Rhodococcus sp. (in: high G+C Gram-positive bacteria)
GCCTCAGCAAGCCGGTGCCCAGCGGCCCGTCGGCGGACAGCCGCCCGCCGACCAGACCCGGCGTATCCCGCAGGACCCGAACCGACAGGACCCGAACCGACAGACGGCGGCGAATCAGCAACCTCCGTCACGTCCCGCGGGCGCCCCGCCCGGCGGCCGCCCCCCGACCCCGCCGCCCACCGCCCGAGGTGGCGGGAACGGTGATGGCAAGGGAGGCGGCGGCAAAAGAGGTGGTAAACCGTCACGGTGGCGCACCGTCCGCCGGATCGGATACGTGGCAGTCGCCCTCGGCCTGATCCTCCCGATCCTCACGTTCATGGTTGCCTACATCGCCCAGGACGTGCCTCGGCCGGGGGATCTCAAGACCAACCAGGTCGCCACGATCTACGCGTCGGACAGCTCGACCGTGATCACCAAGGTCATCCCACCCGAGGGAAACCGCACCGAGGTACGGATCGACGAGATCCCGGAACACGTCCGCAACGCCGTGCTCGCCGCCGAGGACCGGGACTTCTACACCAACCCGGGCTTCTCGATCAGCGGGTTCGCGCGCGCGCTCCG
Source organism: Rhodococcus sp. (in: high G+C Gram-positive bacteria) (assembly GCF_049299235.1). Lineage (GTDB taxonomy): Bacteria > Actinomycetota > Actinomycetes > Mycobacteriales > Mycobacteriaceae > Rhodococcus. The sequence continues at coordinate 562 of NZ_JBAQXC010000145.1, forward strand.
CGACAACGTCCTCGGACGCGAGAGTGCCGGTGGTGGCTCGACCATCACCCAGCAGTACGTCAAGACCGCCCTCGTCGGTTCGGAGCGTTCGCTCGTCCGAAAGTTGAAGGAACTGGTCCTGTCGTCGAAGATGGCGAACCAGTGGTCGAAGGACGACATCCTCGCCGCGTATCTGAACACCATCTACTTCGGTCGTGGTGCGTATGGCATCGCCGCGGCGTCCAACGCCTACTTCGGTAAGCCGGTCGGTGAGCTGAGTGTCGAGGAAGGCGCCGTGCTGGCGTCGTCGATCCAGCTGCCGTCGCTGCTCGACCCGGAACAGAATCCCGATGGCGCCCGGTCCCGCTGGAACTATGTGCTCGACGGCATGGTCACGGCAGGCACCCTCAACGCCCAGGACCGTGCCGGCATGCAGTACCCCGCCTATGTGCCGCTCGCCGAACTCGACAACGGCGACCAGACGACCGGGCCGGACGGCCTCCTCAAGAATCAGGTGTTGCAGGAACTGTCCGCGGAAGGCATCGACGAGCAGCTCCTCAACACCGAGGGGCTCGAAATCACCACGACCATCGACCCGCAGGCCCAGGCTGCGGCCCTCGACGCGGTACGTGACACGCTCGAGGGTGAGCCGGACGAACTGCGCACGGCCGTCGTCTCCGTCGATCCGAACACCGGAGCCGTCCGCGCGTACTACGGCGGCGAAAGCGGCATCGGATTCGACTTCGCGCAGTCCGGTCTGCAGACCGGGTCGTCGTTCAAGGTGTTCGGCCTGGCCGCGAACCTCGAGCAGGGCAATCCGTTGTCGACGCTCTACGACAGCGGTCCGCTGACCGTCAACGGCATCTCCATCGGCAACGTCGAGGGCGAGCAGTGCGGCCAGTGCACCATCGCCGAGGCGTTGAAACGTTCGCTGAACACCAGCTTCTACCGGATGATGCTGTCGATGGACAACGGTCCACAGGCGATCGCGGACATGGCACACACCCTGGGTATTCCGACGGAGATCCCGGGCGTCGGGGAAACCCTCACCGAACCGAACGGTGCGGGCCCGAACTACGGCATCGTCCTGGGTCAGTACCAGTCCAGGGTCATCGACATGGCGTCCGCGTACGCGACTCTCGCCGCATCCGGCACCTACCATCAGCCGTACTTCGTGCAGAAGGTCGTCACCGCCGACGGCAACGTGCTGCTCGACCGTGGCATTCCGACCGGTGAGAAGGTCGTCGACGACGCGGTTGCCGACAACACGACCGCGGCGATGCAGCCGATCGCCGCGTACTCCAACGGGCACGGCCTGGCAGGTGGCCGCCCGTCTGCGTCGAAGACCGGCACCGCGCAGCTCGGTGACACCGGATCCAACAAGGACGCCTGGATGGTCGGATACACGCCGTCGCTGTCGACCGCGGTGTGGGTCGGTACCGAGCAGGGCTTGCCCCTCGAGAACAGCTGGGGCGGAATGATCTACGGTTCCGGTCTGCCGTCCGACATCTGGAAGGCGACGATGGACGGCGCGCTCGAAGGGACGGACGTCGAGAAGTTCCCGACGCCGGACCCCATCGCAGGTCAGGCCGGCGTGCCGTCCTTCACCGCCGAGGTCACCGCCGTGCCGACGCCCACCGGCCCGCCTTCGACGACCCGCACGATCCCGACACTGCCCGAGATCCCGGAGATCACGACCCGCAACGTCGAGATCCTGCCCGGTGTGACGATCCCGCTGCCCGGTGTCGCGCCGCAGCAGCCGACGACCACTCTGCAACGACCGCAGCGGCCGACGGAGACGACGACCGAGTCCGACACTCCGGGCTTCGGCACCGAGGAGGATCCGGGCTCCGGTGAGGAGACGGAAGGGTCCGTCGAGGAAGCCGTCCCGGTTCCGGGCGGGCGCGCCAACCAGTTGCCGGGTGGGATATCACCAGAAAGGTAACGTCGCGTCCTGTGTGCGACAAGGCAGCGATCGGCAGTTCGACGGGTGGACAGGCGAAGGTTGTGTCGCCGGCCCCGCTCGCACCCGACCTTCGCTCGGCGGATTGGCGCGACACTCCCGGATGGAACGATCCGATGGTGTCGCGCCTGTCCACTGCGATCGGCGGGCCGGTCGGCCGGTACGCGCTGCTCGGCCGGACCCGCTTCTTCACCCCGTTGCGAGCGTTGTTGCTGCTGGCCGTGGTGTTCTTGGCCTTCGGCTGGTTCACGAAGGCCGGGTGTATTCAACAGGCGCCGCTCGGGCCGAACGGTGAACTCGGGCTCGATTGGCGCGGCAGCCGCCAGTACGTCGCGATGTGCTATTCGGATGTGGTGCCGCTGTACGGCGCCGAACGCCTGAACGAGGGCGCGTTCCCGTATGCGACGTCGTGGGAAGAGCCCGCCGCCGATGGGGGAACCCAGATCCGCTACATGGAGTACCCGGTGATCGCGGGGCTCTACCAGTATGTGTCGATGCGGGTCGCCAAGGCGTGGGACTCCGCGTCGTGGCTTCCCGGTGGCCTTCAGGTGGCGATCTACTTCAACGTCGTCGCTCTCGGTCTGGCGATGGCGTGGCTCGCGACTGTGTGGGCGACGGCGCTGTCCGCGGGCCGCCGAATCTGGGATGCCGCGCTCGTCGCCGCGTCGCCTCTGGTGATCGTGCACGCCTTCACCAACTTCGATGCCCTCGCCACGGCCTGCGCTGCCGGTGGCCTGCTCGCCTGGGCGCGCCGCCGACCCGTGCTCGCCGGTGTTCTCCTCGGATTGGGCGGTGCCGCAAAGCTGTATCCCCTGCTGCTGCTGGGACCGTTGTTCCTGCTGTGCTTTCGCGCGGGCAGGATGCGGGCGTTCGGCCGGACCGCGACGGCTGCCGCAGCCGCCTGGCTGGCGGTGAACCTGCCGATCATGCTGCTGTTCCCGCGCGGATGGGCCGAGTTCTTCCGCCTCAACACCGAACGGGGCGCCGACCCCGATTCGATCTACAACGTGGTGCGATCGCTCACCACGTGGCCCGGGTTCGACCCGGCGACGTCGAACTCGGTGTCGCTGTTGCTGTTCGCGGCCGCCTGCGCGGCGATAGCGTGGTTCACCCTCACTGCCGCGCGCCGACCGCGGCTGGCTCAGTTGTGTTTCCTGGTGGTTGCGGCGTTCCTGCTCACCAACAAGGTGTGGAGTCCGCAATATTCGTTGTGGCTGGTGCCGCTCGCGGTACTCGCACTCCCCCATCGCCGCGCGTTGCTCGCCTGGATGGCCGTCGATGCGCTCGTGTGGGTTCCGCGCATGTACTACTACCTGGGCACCGCGGACAAGGGGTTGCCCGAGCAATGGTTCACCGTCACGGTCTTGATCCGGGACGTGGCGGTGCTGGGTTTGTGCGCCATGGTCATCCGGCAGATTCGGCGACCCGCCGAGGATCTCGTGCGCTACGGATTCGTCGACGACCCGGTCGGCGGCGTTGTCGATCAGGCCCCGGACGCGTTCCCGCGCTGGTTGCCCCGACTTCTCCGACCCCGCGCCGAACGGGATTCACCCACGAAGTCATCCGAAGGGACGACGCGGATCACGAATGTCTCACCCTAATCTCGGCACTGATGTGCGGAGTGTCTCGGCAGGAGCGTGAGGAGGCGCTGTGGCAGGAGATCACCGTGGCTCGGCGGGTCACGCGGCATCCGGGGCGACTCCGGGTGAGCTCGCGTGGGAGGTGGCCCGCGGAGATTCGTCGGCGATACCGGCCTTGTTGAGGGTTCTCCACCCGCCGGTGGCCGCCTATTGTCGCGCTCGTGCCCGCGACGGTGGTCTTTCCTTCGTCGCCGCCGACCGGGTCGCGCTCGACGCGTGCCGGACCGTGCTCGCCGAACTCGCGGCGCCCACAGGGGCGAATCGTAATTTCGCGACGCTCGTATACGAGGTCACGTCCACTGCCATCGACCGTGCCGTCGGCACCGGCACCGGCACCGGCACCGGCACCGGCACCGGCACCGGTACTGCGGCGCGCTTGCGCAGGGAAGTGCTGATTCTGCGCACCATCGTCGGGCTCGATCCGGAACAGACCGCGGTGGTGCTCGGTACCAGTCCGGGCCGCGTGCGGAGGGAACAGCATGCGGCGCTGCAATCGCTGCGAGCAGCATGACCGTTGCCCGCACGATGTGATGACGACCTCGCTGTAGACGGTTACCACGTCCGCCGAGTGCCGCTAATATCCGAAACATCTCTTTTCGGAAGGTCGGGGGACCTGCGGCGGGTGCGCCGTTCGAGGAGGATCCCGTGGGACCTGAGGCACAACCCCGCGCCCGCGCGGCGCGTACACCGGCGCCCCCGGCGCTGTCCCCTCGCGAAGTCCAGATTCTGCGTGCCTGGCTGCGATCCGATTCGAAATCCGACGTCGCAGGCAAGCTGCTCGTCTCCGTGACCACCGTCAACACGCATCTGAGTCGCATCCGGGAGAAATACACCGCGGCCGGCCGATATGCGGGCACCAAGGCGGCGCTCACCGCCCGGGCATTACAGGACGGCTACGTCACCCTCGACGAGCTGTAGGTGGCTACCACTCGTCGATCGTCGTCAAGCCGTCCTGCAACGCCCGCGCGAACAGTGCGGCTTTCGTGGGTGCGCTGCGGCCGACCGACGCGTATTTCAGCCGGATCCGGGTGATGTGGGTATTGAGCGTCGACGGTGAAACGAACAGCTCCCGTGCCGCCTGAGATTTCGAATCCGCGGCCAGCCACGTCAGCAGCACCTCCACCTCGCGTGCGCTCAGCAGCGGGCGGCTCACCAGCGACGAGCGACGCCGGGGTGCATTTTCCAACGCAGACACGGCAGGTCCTTCCGGAAAGAAACGAACGGGAGTCGGCGCGAGTGCGCCGGAACTCATCGTCACCGCAACCGAGGTGCCTGCGGAAGTGCACCGACCGGTCCGATACGGAATCCATACGGCACAAAACTCGTCTACCTGCATCGATACGAAAGGGTTCGGATGACCGACCAGAGGTCTGAACCTCTCGATCCACACGGAATCGGCACCCGTGCACAGTTCGCGGAGGCCCTGACCGCGCTCCGCACCCGGGCCGGACTGTCCGTTCGGGACGTCGTCACCGCGTCCGGCGCTCTGCACGGGACGGTCGCCGGTTGGTTCGCCGGTCAGCACCTGCCGACGAAAGCCAGCGCTTCCGCCCTCACCGCGGTGCTTGCCGCGTGCGGTGTCGACGACGACGCATCGGTCGCCGCGTGGCAGGCCGCCGCAGGCCGGGCTCGGCACGCTGCGAGCCTGCGGACCGACAAGGCCGCCGTACCGTACCGGGGACTGGCGCCGTTCGAGGAGGAGGACGCCCCGTGGTTCTTCGGGCGTGACGTCCTCGTCGGCGAACTGCTCGCGCGTGTCCGCGCGGCAGCCGTCGGAACCGCCGACCGGGTGACCCTCGTGATCGGACCGTCCGGGGCTGGGAAGTCCTCGCTTCTCCGTGCCGGCCTGGCCGCATCCGCCGCCGCTGCCGCCGACCTCGCGTCGTGGCGGCCCACCGTCGTCACTCCGTCCGGGATCGGCGTGCCCGCGCTGGTCGCCGCGCTCACCGCGACGGAACCGTCGGTGCTCGTCGTCGATCAGTTCGAAGAACTGTGGACGCACTGCGGCCCCGACGACCGCGCGACCGTCCTCACCGCGCTGGCCACCGTCGGCCCCGACGTCGTGGTGGTGCTCGGCTTGCGTGCGGACTTCTATCCGGCTGCCGCGCGCGAACCGATCCTGGTGCCGATCCTCGCGGCGGCTCCACTCGTCGTCGGCCCGCTCACCGACGCGGACCTCGAGACCGTCATCGTCGCTCCGGCGGAGAAGGCCGGTGCCACCGTGCCGGGTGACCTCGTCCGGGTACTGCTGTCCGATCTCACTCCGCGCACGGCCCGCACGGCGACCGATCCGGGTACGTTGCCGCTGCTGTCGCACGCATTGCTCGGTACCTGGCAGCGGTCGCGGCGCCGCACCCTCACCGTCGCGGACTATCTGGCTACCGGTGGTGTCTCCGGTGCCGTGCAGCAGAGCGCGGAGGAGGTCTATTCGGATCTTGCCCCGGACCAGCAGTTGCTGGCCCGGCGGATCTTTCTGCGGTTGGTCAATGTGGACGAGGACACTCAGACCCGTCGCCGCACACCGTGGAACGAATTGGCGATCGGTGACATCGGCGATGTCACGTCGATCGTCGATCGTTTCGCGGCGCGCAGGCTGCTCACCGTCGACGAGGCCACGGTGCAGTTGTCCCACGAGGTGCTTCTCACCGCATGGGAGCGACTGCGCGAGTGGATCGACTCGGACCGCGCCGGCCTGGAAGTGCACCGACGCCTGACCCGAGCGGCGCGGGTGTGGCAGGACAGTGGCCGGGACATCGGCGCGCTGCTCGCCGGTGGACGGCTCGAGCTGATCGAAGAGTGGGCGGTCGGCGACCGGCGGGACGTCCTCAACCCTCTCGAAGCGGACTTCGTCGATGCCAGCCTCCGCCATCGCGACCGGACCGTCCACGCCGAGCAGCGCCGGACGAGGGTGCTGCGGCGCCTGGTCGGCGCACTCGCGGTGGTGTCGGTGATCGCGGTGACCGCCGCTGTCGCCGCCGTCGCGTCGGGGCTGCACGCGAACGATCGACGCGCGGAGGCGCAATCGGCGCGCGACGAAGCGATGTCCCGGCAGATCGCAACGGTCTCGGCGCAATTGCGAGCCGTGGATCCAGCATTGGCGGCGCAGCTCGCGGTCGCCGGCTATCAGGTCAGCGACACTCTGGAGTCGAGGTCCGCATTGCTGGATGCGACGGCGGTGCACGCGCCGACCCGGCTCGCGGGACCCGAAGGAGGACTCGTCGCGCGCATCGATCCGGATGCGCGGATCGTGGCGTCGGCCGGGGCGGACGGTGTGGTCCGACTCTGGCCGATCATCGACGGGCGGCCCGTCGCGAAGCCGATCGCCGAGCTACCGGTGTCGGACGGCGCGCTGTATGCACTCGAATTCGGCCCTGACGGACATACTTTGGCTGTTGGTGGCCAGGGCGGTGCACGGCTGTGGGATGTGCGAGACACGGAAGATCCGCGTCTCCTGGCGGAGTTGGCGGAGCCGGGCCGGGTGATCCACGGATTCTCGTTCGATCCCACCGGAACCCGGCTGGCCGCGGGCGACGCCACCGGCCGGGTCCTGCGCTGGAACATCGACAACGATCAGGCGAGAGTACTTCCGGAACTTGAACAGTCCAGCGCAGGAGCGGTATTCGTCGCCTTTTCCCCGGATGGGCGAACGCTGGCATCGCTGGGCCGTCAGGCGTCGATGCGGCTGTGGGACACCGGCGGCTGGGGTGCGGCGATGACGCCGCGTTTCGAACTGCCTCCGGACGGCTCGACGGTGCACTATCTGGATGCGGCGTTCGCGCCGGACGGTGCCACCCTCGCCGCGGGCACGACCCGTCGTGAGGTGGCCAGGTGGTCGCTGGCGGGTGATGCGCCGCCGGTGCCGCTACCACCGCTCACCGGATTCTCCAGCTACGTCAACGATGTCGAGTTCGATGCCACGGGCACTTCGGTGGCGGCGGCGAGTTCCGACAACACCGTGCGGATCTGGCGGACCGCGGGCGACGAGCCGATCGTGACCCTTCCCGGTGCCAATCCGGTTACCTCGGTGCGCTTCTCGCCCACCGGATCGGCGATCCTGACCGGTGCGCTCGATGGGCACGCGCGGTGGTGGCCGCTCCCCGGACCGGCACTGCCCGGGGCGCAGGACACGGTGTACGTCAATCCGATCGGCGCAGGTGCCGTGCTGCTGTCCGGAACCGGCGCTCGTGCAACACAAATTCCGTTGTGGGACATAGCAGATCCGCGCCAGTCACGTCCGCTCCCGCCGTTGGTCACGGACCCCGGTACCCAGACCGGTGCGGCCGCGCTCACGAGCGATGCGACCCTGGCGGCCGTCGGGACGGGAGCCGGTGCGGTGGCGCTGTTCGATCTGACCGACCGTGATGTACCCAGAGCACTGGGATCCACAGCGCCCGTGGTGGCGGGAATGGTCGGGGTGGTGGCCTTCGATCACGACGGCCGCCGCGTGGCGGTGTCCGCGCAGGACGATGCGACGGTCGCTGTGATGGATGTGAGCGACCGGAACGCACCGCGGATCAGCGGCACCTTCGCGGCCGGAAACTACCCGCAGATGATGTCTTTCGCTCCCGACGGCACGCTGGCGGTATCGACCGCAGACGGTGAGGTCGAACTGTGGGACACCGGGATGCCGGAACCGGTGCGGCTGTCGACGGTCGGTGGTTTCGACAGTCAGGCGCAGGCGGTCGCGTTCGCTCCGGACGGTGCGATGTTGGCCGCGGGAAGTGCCGATCGCAGTATCCGGTTGTGGGACGTCACCGATCGGCGGGCGCCGCGCGATCTCGCCCGGATCGCCGGCCCGGCGGATGCGGTGTATTCGCTGCAGTTCTCACCGTCGGGTGATCGGCTCGCCGCAGGCGTCGGCGGTGGCGCCGCATGGATCTGGGACGTGCGGGAGCCGGAGCGACCGGTTGCCTATGCCGTGCTGTCCGCCTCCGGCGCCCGCGTCAACGATGCGACGTGGGCACACGACGGGAAGATTCTGGCCGGGGGCGGACCGGACCGGCTCGTGCGATTGTGGACCACCGGCACCGATGCTGCCGGGGCGCAGGTGTGCGATGCGGCGGGGTCCGCCATCTCGGAGGACGAGTGGGATCGATTCCTGTCCGGTGTTCCCTACCGAAATCCTTGTGCGGGAACGTAATCGATTCGGCGTTGTGTCGATTCGGTGTCGTCGGATCACCGTCGTGGCGGCACGAGACGGCCCGCCGCTTTTCGGGGCGACGGGCCGTGTGCCGAGATGGATCGTCTACGTCAGTAACTCGACGACATCGCGGCGGCGAACACGACCACGTAGAACAGGACGATCACGACCCACACCGCAACGGATGCCACGACCGACCAGATCGCGAACTTCTTGGCATCTTCGGCAGCCTTGCGTGCGGCGTCGAACTGGCCTTGGGCCCAGAGCGTATTGACCTGGTTGGACTTGATGATCGACACGATGCCGAGGGGCAGGCAGCACAACACGGTGGTGAGAATGCCCCACACCAGGTTGTTCTCGGGTGGTGGCCCGAACTGCGGAGCGCCGGGGTACTGCCCGTAGCCGTAACCGCCGGGTGCGGCCTGAGGATTGAATCCATCCGGATTGCTGGGCGGATACTGCGGATACTCGTTCATGTCGGTCCTCGCTCGTCGGCCGGATATTCGGTCTGTTCCGCACCCGGAGCGTGAATTAAACCAGTTCGAGCCCGGACTCGCAGTAGTCGACCGGCGCCCGTATGACGCCCTACACCCGGAGCGACGAAAACGGCTCGACCGGGATGTTACGAATCACGAACCAGGCCACGACGATCACCAGCACGATCCGCGGAGCCCAGCGCCACTGGTGCCATGCGGCGTACCGCCGGTCGCGTGCTCGACCCACGGTCCACACCGCGAACGACCACGCCAGGACCAGGACCGCGAGCACGCCGACGGCGTTGTACCGCAGTGCTGACGGAACATCCAGGTGTAGAAGTGAATACAGCATGCGTGACGAACCGCATCCAGGGCACCAGACACCGAACAGGGCGCGAGTGGGGCACGGTGGGATCGGTCCACCCGGGGTGGTGGGGTCGGCCCACACCACCGCGGCGCATGCGCACGCGGACAGGGCCACCACCCCGGCGGGTGCGGCGAGTCGGGTCAGCGCGGCGCGCATGGTCGTAGCCCTCGGTTGCATGGGATTCGGATCCGCCGGACTCCTCGGGATTTCAGGGCTGTCCCGGAGCGTCGGCGACCCTGGCCTCCAGTCGGGCGCGGGCGGCCGGCCAGTCGTCGTCGGTCATCGCGAACAGTGCGGTGGTCCGCCAGCTTCCGTCACGGCGGCGGCGGTGCTTGCGCAGCAGCCCTTCGAACTCGGCACCGAGCTTGGCGATCGCGCCGCGCGAGTGCGCATTGCGCTCGTCGGTGTGCCATTCCACGCGCACCGCGTCGAGTTCCTCGAAGGCGCGGCGCAGTAACAGCAGTTTCGCTTCCGCGTTGATGCCGGTGCCCTGCGCCGAACGCGACAACCATGTGGAGCCGATGACGAGTTTCCGGTGTGCCGGATCGAGCAGATAGTAGGACGTGGTGCCCACCACCGAGCCGGTGTGGGTGTCGACGATCGCGTACGGAAGCCGGTCGGGGTCGTCGATCGCGGCTCGCGCGAATGTTTCGGCGTCGGCGAGTTCCCGGATGATCACCGAGGTCCACCGGAAGATCGCCTCCGCGTCGTCGACGGACGCGAGCAGCCCCGATGCGTGTTCGGGGGTGAGCGGTTCGAGGCGGACGCGGATGCCGTCCAGAACGGGCTGCCGATACCAGGATTCGCTCATGGGGCACGTCCAGCGGTGGTCATCGGCCTCGGTCTTTCCGGATCCGTCGGGGCAGCAGTGTGCATCCGCAGCGATGCGCGCGCGAACACGACGAAGAGTACGACCAGGAGGGCCGCCCGTCCCCACACGCCCACCTGGGTGAGCAGCAGCGCCGTCGTCATGTCGCGTTGGCCGCCGGTCGCGGCGAACCAGAGAAAGATGCCGACTCCGATCGCGGCGTCGGCGACCAGATACGCGACTATCAGCGGCCAGCGGATCCGCACGAGCACCAGCAGCGGCAGCAGCCACAGGGTGTATTGCGGGGAATGCACCTTGTGCAACAGCAGGAACGCGCACAGCATCGCCGCGCCGATCGCGATCCACGGGTAGGTGCCCTCCCTCCGGTAGCGGCGCCACCCGATCGTCAGGGCCACCGCGAACGCCACGCAGATCAGCAGCGGTGACAGCAGGGCGACGAGTCCGTTGTACGCGGGTGTGACGTCGGTGCCGTCGTAGCCGCCCAGGATCGGGCGCAGTCCCCAGAACCAGATCGAGTTGCTCGTCGAGTCCGCCGCCCGGTTGGTCTGGAACTCGAAGGAAGCGCGCCAGCCCGGATAGCCGAGCAGCGCGAACGGCAGATTGACGGCGATGACGGTCGCGGCGCCCGCGGCGACGACCGCGACGGCGCCGCGCACGTCGAAGCGCGCAGGTGCCGTGTCCCGGCGAGGGTGATCACCGCCGGTGAGGACGTAGGCGACGAGTGTCAGCAGGAAGATCCCCGGATACAGCTTCAGGCAGAAGCCGAGGCCGAGCAGGATCGCGGCGATCACCCCGCGGGTGCGCAGCGACCAGCGGTTCGTCGCGACGATCGCGATCGCGCCCACGGTCGTCGCGACGACCGGAAGATCCCAGTTGAGGAACGCGTAGAGCACCAGCGGCGGCGTCGCCGACCACAGCAGCGCGGCCCAGCCGGCGAGCCGGCCCAGCAGCCACGCGGTCAGCAGACCGAACGGTGCCAGCAGCACCGCCGACCAGAACAGGAACTCCGCGTCGGTGTGTGCGGGGATCGCGCCGAGCCACATCAGCACACCGCTGAGCACCGGATACTCGACGGTCCCGCCGACGAGGTCGCCGGTGGCGGTGATGTTGCCGTCCAGGAACGGGAAGCGATGAAGGTTGATGTCCCGCCCGATCCACAGTTGCTGGATGTCGGAGTAGCAGACGTCGGCGTCCTTGACCGTGTCGAATCGCAGGGTGCGGCCGAACTCGTCGAACAGCGGTCCGGCGCAGCGTGCCTTGTTGAGATAGCCGAGGAGAAGCGTGACCGCGCAGACGACGACGGCAACGAGCGCGGGGGTCCGGGTGCTCGTGCGCATTTCCCCACCCTAGGCGAATTTCGCTGGTCAGGGATGGGTCATGTACCCTTCTTGGGTTGCTGACGCAACGACCCTCCTGTCACGGATCGTCCGTGACCGTTCACAGTCCATGGGAGGTGATGAGGTCTTATGCGTCATTACGAATTGATGATCATCCTGGACCCCAGCCTGGATGAGCGCACTGTCGCTCCCTCGCTGGAGACGTTCCTCAACGTGATCCGCCAGGAAGGCGGAAAGGTCGACAAGCTCGAGGTGTGGGGCAAGCGCCGTCTCGCGTACGAGATCGCGAAGAACAGCGAAGGCATCTACGCGGTGGTCGACATCAGCGCGACGCCTGCTGCCGTTGCGGAGCTGGATCGCCAGCTCGGCCTGAACGAGTCGGTGCTCCGCACCAAGGTTCTGCGCAGCGGGAAGTGAACCTGTCGGCGCCTGACCGTAGGCTCGGGCGCATCAGGACTCCACACACAGCAGGAGGAACCACATGGCAGGCGATACCGTCATCACCGTCGTCGGCAATCTGACCGCCGACCCCGAACTGCGTTTCACCCCGGCGGGTGCCGCGGTCGCGAACTTCACCGTCGCGTCCACCCCCCGCATCTTCGACCGTCAGTCCAACGAATGGAAGGACGGCGAGGCTCTGTTCCTGCGCTGCAACATCTGGCGCGAGGCAGCGGAGAACGTGGCCGAAAGCTTGACCCGAGGCTCGCGCGTGATCGTGCAGGGCCGGCTCAAGCAGCGCAGCTACGAAACGCGTGAAGGCGAGAAGCGCACTGTCATGGAGCTCGAGGTCGACGAGATCGGCCCCTCGCTGCGCTACGCCACGGCCAAGGTCACCAAGGCCGGTCGTGGTGGTGGCGGAGGCGGTGGCTTCGGTGGTTCCTCCGGCGGATCGGGCGGCGGGCGTGCAAGCGCCAACGCGAACACCGGCGGCGACGACCCGTGGGGCAGCGCCCCGCAGGCCGGCTCGTTCGGTGGTCCCGGGGACGACGAGCCCCCGTTCTGATCCGACTTCGATCGGAACATCCAGAAATTACGGAGAAAGACCATGCCTAAGCCGCCTGCGCGCGACAAGGTTTTGAAGAAGAAGGTCTGCACCTTCTGCAAGGAAAAGAACGTGCAGATCGACTACAAGGACACGACGCTGCTGCGCAAGTACGTCAGCGACCGCGGCAAGATCCGTGCTCGCCGCGTCACCGGCAACTGCGTGCAGCATCAGCGCGACGTCGCTGTCGCTGTCAAGAACTCTCGTGAGGTCGCGCTGCTTCCTTACGTTTCGACGGCTCGCTGAGGAAAGGGAGGAACCGATGAAGCTCATTCTCACTGCTGACGTGGACAACCTCGGTGCGCCTGGCGACACCGTCGAGGTCAAGGACGGCTACGGCCGTAACTACCTGCTGCCCCGCGGTCTGGCCATCGTCGCCACCCGTGGCGCCGAGAAGCAGGTCGAGGGCATCCGTCGTGCCCAGGAAGCGCGCGCTGTGCGCGGCCTGGATCACGCCAAGGAGCTCAAGGAGGCCATCGAGGGCCTCGAGAGCGTCTCGCTGAGCGTCAAGACTGCCGGCGACTCGGGCAAGCTGTTCGGCTCGGTCACCGCAGCCGACGTTGCCGGTGCGATCAAGACTGCCGGTGGCCCGGTTGTCGACAAGCGCATCGTCGAGCTGCCCAAGGCTCACATCAAGGTGACGGGTAAGCACTCCGTCGCCGTGAAGCTGCACCCGGATGTCACCGCGAAGTTCGTCCTGAACGTCGTCGGCGCCTGATTCCGGCTCCGAAGAGCCCCACGCACCTGTGCGTGGGGCTCTTCGTCGTCTATCCACAGGGCTGTGGATAGACGACGTGGCATTGTGACCTGCATCATGTTGTTTCGGTGGCGAACGAGTAAACACGCCCGGTGTGCGACACGCCGAAATCACTGTTGTACACAGCTGTGAAACGCAATTTTCCGCCTCCTACCTGGAGATATCCGAAATGTGAGATGCGTTGTCCCCAGCTTCTCCACAGCCGGTACACAAGTGCGCCCTCGCGTTTCCACAATTCATCCACAGATGTGTGCACAACCCGATTTGGATCGGTGCATCGATGTCCCTAACGTCGAGCGCGCCTGCACCGTCGATGTCGGTGGGGGCGAGTAGAACGTGGGTATCGGGCAGGTGCATCGGCCGCGCCCGACCGGACGTGAAATGCGGATGGGGAAGGATGGCATCGCGTGGCTGTTGTGGACGATCGAGGCCATTCCGACTATGGCGATCCGCCGGAAGAACCGGGCGGAGACTTCGGCAGGCAACCCCCGCACGACATGGTGGCCGAACAGTCGGTACTCGGCGGCATGCTGCTCAGCAAGGACGCCATCGCCGACGTTCTCGAGGTGCTGCGCCCCGGCGACTTCTACCGGCCGGCGCACCAGGTTGTCTACGACTCGATTCTCGACCTCTACAGCCGCGGTGAACCCGCCGACCCGGTGACGGTGTCCGCCGAACTGGACCGCCGCGGCGAACTGAAGCGTCTCGGTGGTGCCGCCTATCTCGTCACGCTGACCCAGACGGTGCCGACGGCGGCCAATGCCAGCTACTACGCCGAGATCGTCGCGGAGAAGGCCGTGCTGCGGCGGCTTGTCGAAGCGGGCACCCGCATCGTCCAATACGGCTATGCGGGTGCCGACGGCCAGGACGTGGCCGAGGTCGTCGACCGGGCCCAGGCCGAGATCTTCGACGTCGCCGAACGCCGCACCACCGAGGACTTCGTTCCCCTCGAAGAACTCCTGCAGCCGACGATGGACGAAATCGACTCCATCGCCAGCCGCGGTGGTATTTCCCTCGGGGTTCCCACCGGGTTCGCCGAACTGGACGAACTCACCAACGGCCTGCACGCCGGTCAGATGATCATCGTCGCCGCACGTCCCGGTGTGGGCAAGGCACTCGCACTCGACACTCCCCTGCCCACCCCCCGCGGGTGGACCACGATGGGCGAGGTCGCGGTGGGCGATCTGCTGCTCGACGCGCACGGCGCACCCACCCGTGTCGTCGCCACCACCCCCGTGCTGACCGGCCGGCCGTGCTACGACGTCGCGTTCTCCGACGGCACCGTCGTCGTCGCCGACGAACAACACCAGTGGCGAACGGCCGCCGGCATCCGCACCACCGGCGAACTCGCCGCGACCGTCGCAGACGGGCACATCGTCGCGAACAGTACTCCGCTGGCGCTCCCCGACGCGGACCTGCCGGTGGCGCCGTTCATGCTCGGCGCCTGGCTCGGCGGCCCGTCCGAGGACCCGGACCTGCACATGCGGATGGACGGCGAGGGCGACTTCGCCGCAGAACTCGTGACGCTCGGCGCTCACATTCCCCAGGCATACCTGCGTGCCTCGGAACGGCAGCGCCGCGACCTCCTCGCCGGTATCCTCGACGCCGGGGGCACCGTCCTCACCGACGGCACCGTCCGTTTCGCGACGGACTGTCCGCGGCTGCTCGCCGGCGTCGCCGAATTGATCTCCGGCCTCGGCTACACCCGCATCCTCGATGCCGGGTCGGTATCCTTCGCCGCCGACGACGACGTCTTTGTGTTGCCCAGTAAAGCCTTGCAGCACAAGGAGAATCGGCTGGTGGTTGCGCAGGAACGCCGCATCGTCGCGGTCCGCCCCGTCGCGTCGGTGCCGGTGCGGTGCGTCGAGGTCGACGGCGAACACCTGTATTTGGCGGGCCGGTCGATGATCCCCACCCACAATTCGACGCTCAGCATGGACTTCATGCGGTCGTGCTCCATCAAACACGGTATGGCGTCGGTGATCTTCTCCCTGGAAATGGGCAAGACGGAAATCGTCATGCGACTGCTTTCTGCCGAAGCGAAGATCAAACTCGGCGACATGCGATCCGGGCGCATGACCGACGACGACTGGACCCGCCTCGCCCGGCGGATGAGCGAGATCAGCGAGGCCCCGCTGTTCATCGACGACTCCCCCAACCTGACGATGATGGAGATCCGCGCAAAAGCACGGCGGCTCAAGCAGAAACACGACATCCGGCTCATCGTCATCGACTACCTCCAGCTCATGTCGTCCGGCAAGAAGGTCGAGTCGCGGCAGCAGGAAGTCTCCGAGTTCTCGCGTAGCCTCAAACTTCTCGCGAAGGAACTCGAGGTCCCCGTCGTCGCGGTGTGTCAGCTCAACCGTGGGCCCGAGCAGCGGACCGACAAGCGGCCGCAGGTCTCCGACCTTCGTGAATCGGGATCGCTCGAGCAGGACGCAGACATGGTCATCCTGCTGCACCGGCCCGACGCCTTCGAACGCGACGACCCGCGCGGCGGCGAAGCCGACCTCATCGTCGGCAAGCACCGTAACGGCCCGACGGCCACGATCACGGTCGCGCACCAACTGCACCTGTCGCGGTTCGTGGACATGGCGCGAGGCTGAGCCGCTGCTGTTTGTCGAGATGCAGCGAAGATTAGCGGAATGCGACGGTAGTTTAACTAGGGCCGCACCCGTGAACCTTCGCCCCGTTCTCGCCGACACGCCGACCGGTTACGGCGTGTCGGCCACGGGATCGGTCAACCTGGTCGAGTGGCAGAACGAGTACGAGTGCGAGAACTCGACGACGACGAAGGCACACGGCTGGTGCGGATCATCCGCCGCGGCACCGGATCGGTGGTGACCTGGCGACGCGCCCAGATGATCCTGCTCTCCGCCCAGAACATGCCGGTGCCCAAAATCGCCGAAGTCGCCTTCACCAGCGCCGACCGGGTCCGCGATGTGATCCACAACTTTGGGCACCGACGGCTTCGAATCGCTGTACCCGAAATACGCCGGCGGCCGGCCCAAGAAATTCACCCTCCCGGAACGCCGGGAGATCAAGAAGATCGCCACATCGGTCCCGACCGAACACGATCTGCCGTTCTCGACCTGGAGCCTGACCAAACTCGTTGAGTTCCTGGTCGCCGAGGGGGTGATCGACGACATCAGTCACGAAGGTCTGCGCGTGCTGCTCCGAGAGGAGGGTGTCTCCTTTCAAAAAGTGAAAACGTGGAAACGGTCCAAAGATCCGGACTACGAGGCGAAGAAGGCCCGAGTCGAGCACCTGTACGCCATCGTCGACGGCGAAGTCACACCCGAACTGATCAGGCAAGCACGCCAGCAGGAAGAAAGATCGAGGCTAAAGGCATGGGGAAGCAGTCGGGCGGTTTGCCGTTGCTGACCCGCGCCGTTGGCAAGTGCCGGCAGGGTGGACGGACACGCGCGACCAATCGGGACTGCTGCCAAGTACATTAGCGATGTCTTTCGACACGCCCGAGATCCGTCGATCTGCAGCGGTGTGTCCGGCTAATCCGCACTGCACTCGACAGCCGTCCTCCGCCGGCAGTGTTGTGGGTTGCCTCTACACAGAACCATGCATGATCGGGGATCCTCACCCACACCGAGGCACAGTCGCGATGCTGGATCAGCAGCTCAGCACATTGCGTGGCGGACACGAAGGACCCATCGGTCCGACCGGCCTGCGGACGAACAGGTCGCCTCCGTGATGTTTGAGCCAGAACTTGTCGTGAAGCGCTGCGACCGTGCCCACCCATCTGGTGGCATTCTCCAAGCCGTGGACGGTGAGCCACTCCTGGGTTCCCACGGGCAGTGCTGCGACGATGTCGCCGGGTTGTTGCATGGCCATACCGGACAGCCTGGAAAAGACAGCTCTGCTGTGCCTGCTGACGAACACGTCGGGGTAGATTTCGCAGGTCAGGTCTTGATCGGAGAGATGCGATGCGCGCACCTCGAACTCCACGCTCCGTCTGTCGCGTCGTTGCCTTTGACGACGTAGCGAGGTCCAGTCGATGTCGGGGCGCATGTGCTGAATGGGTCCGGAGGACGTGGCCCACCGAGACCGGGATTTCTGCTTTATCCGCTCTTCGGCCCGCGAATCGTCGGACAGCACCCGGATCCAGTCGATCGCGAGTTCGATCGCAGCGTCCTCGACGACGAAGATGTCGGGGTCCTCGGCCTGGCCGATCTCGTGGATTCCAGTGGGAATGTCCGCGTGCTCGACGACGGTCTCGGCGGTTGCGAAGACCCGACCCTGTCGGTCGATGAAGACATCGGGGTGGACCTCGCACGCCGTGTCTCCCGTTGATCGCACCCGGTCAGTGGCCTTGACCTCGAATACCACGATGGCTCCTTGTTCGTGTTCGGGATGGTCTGTATCGGATAGTTCCCCGGTGGTTCGGCGCCAGGGAACCTCTACCTCGAGAGGTCATGAGTATGCAGGACTCGAATATGCAGCCGTACCAACGAATCCCTACACATTCATCGGGTCGCCGTATTCGGGTGGACTCGGTGGATCAGTCCCGGTTGGCGACCTCGGCTGCGTCGGTCGGTGATGGGTCCTCGAGCCACGTGATATCGAGGTTCCACGGCTGGGGAACCTGTCGTCGTCGACCCGCTCGGTGAGAAGCTCGGATCATGACGACTGTGTCCGGCGACTTCGAGCTCACCGTCGAGGAACTGCGAGCTGTCGCCCGCTATGCGGCGGACAGCGCTCAAAGTGTCCTACCGGTGTTCGAGGCCGTGTGCCCCGATGATCCTCGGCCACAGGCGGCCATCGCTGCCGCGTGGGAGTTCGTCAACGGTGCGAGGAGAACCAACCTGCAGCGCGTGACGTCACTGGACGCACACCGAGCCGCGAAGGGGGCACCCACCGAGGCCGCCCGACTCGCTGCCCGCGCCGCCGGTGATGCGGCGTCTGCCGCATACCTCCACCCGATCGCCAAATCCCACCAGGTCGGCCACATCTTGCGTGCTGCCGCAAGCGCAGCGCGCATTGGTGAGTTGATCGCGGACGGCGATCCCGACGTCGGGAACGAGCTGATCGAGCAGGCACGGCAACGCGCCACACCCATGTTGACTGACGTGCTCGACCGGTATCCCAGCGCGCCGCGTGGCAAGGACCGCGTGGCGCAGCTCATGAGTTCCCTGGACGCTTCGCTCCGTGCGACGGTCCTCGACGTCGACTGCGACCCCCACTCCCGGCCATCGGGAGAAGCGCTCGGAAGCGATGGTCGATTCGGTTCAATCGATGGGACATAGGTCACACCCGGTGTGTGATCTCCCGACGGTCGACACGGAGTGCATGGTGGGTATGGATTCGGATCGGGTCGTGGTCGTCACCGGAGCCAGCCGGGGCGCGGGCAAGGGCATCGCGTTGGCGTTGGGCGAGACGGGAGCGACGGTGTACGTCACCGGACGCACGAAGTCCGAGGGAGATTCACCGCTGCCCGGCACGGTGTTCGCCACCGCCGACGAGATCACCCGCCGCGGCGGTACCGGCGTTCCCGTCGTCGTCGACCACAGCGACGACGCCCAGGTCCAGGCGTTGTTCGAGCAGGTGCGCGCAGAACACGGACGGCTCGACATCCTGGTCAACAATGCCCTGACGGTGCCTGATGCGCTGGCGACGAAGGGGCCGTTCTGGGAGAAGCCGCTGTCGCTCCTCGACATCCTCGACGTGGGCATGCGCTCGACGTACGTGTCCAGCTACTACGCCGCGCCGCTGCTCGTCGCGAACGGAGCCGGGCTCGTGGTGAACACGTCGTCGTTCGGCGGCACCTGCTACATGCACGGACCCGCATACGGTGCGGGCAAGGCCGCGGTCGACAAGATGGCCCACGACATGGCCGTCGACTTCCGGCCGTTCGGTGTCGCGGTCGTCTCGATCTGGATGGGTCTGCTCAAGACCGAGCGCACGCTCGCCGCGTTCGCCGCCAATCCCGGCGCATACGACGGTTTGGCCGCCACCGCGGAATCCCCGGAATTCACCGGACGGGTGATCGATGCCCTCGCGCGCGACCCGAAGCTGCTGGAACGCAGTGGTCAGGTGCTGATCGGTGCGGAGATCGGGCAGGAACTCGGCGTGACCGACCTCGAGGACCGGCAACCGCCGTCGCATCGTCCCTTCCTCGGCAATCCGCCGGTGTATTCGGACGCCGTCATCGACTGACGAACCGTCACCCGACCGGGACGAGCCACGACAAAGGGAGATCAGCATGACAACAGACCTGGTGCGACGGATCGACAATCTCGAACAGATCGAGGCCATCAAGAACCTCAAGTACCGGTACTGGCGGGCCTGTGATGCCAAGGACCCGAAGACGTTCCGTGACTGCTTCATCTATTCGGGTGCCGTAATCGACTACGGCAGGCTCGGCGCCTTCGACGACGCCGACCCGATGGCCGCGATCTTCACCCAGGTCGCGCTGCACAAGGTCGACGGCGAATACGTCATCTACGACATGCACCACGGCATGCATCCCGAGATCACCATCACCGGCGATGGTACGGCGCGCGGACGCTGGACCCTCCGGTTCCGTCAGGTGAACCTGCTCGACCGCACCGAAATGGTCTCGACCGGCGAGTACGACGACGAATACCGCCTCGAGGACGGCGAGTGGAAGATGTCGAAGTGTCACTTCGTCGAGACGTGGTTCATCAAGCGCAGTTTGCCCGATGATGCCGTGGTGACGGCGGGAGTGTTCGGCGGCGCAGTGTGACGGCTGTTCCCGACGGTCACGGGTATCCTCGGCCGATTACCGGGCCTGGACGAACACCAATCCCGCGAGCGCGACCAGGCCGATAAGACTCAGCGGCAACATCTTTCGTAGCAGATGACCTTCCTTGCCTGCGAGTGTCCCTTCGGACGCGACGAGCGCGAGATTCTGTGGTGACAAGACGGTGCCGAGAGTGCCGCCACTCATGTTGGCGGCCACGAGGACCTGCGGATTCAATCCGGCCTGACCGGCCGCGGTCACCTG
This sequence comes from Rhodococcus sp. (in: high G+C Gram-positive bacteria), assembly GCF_049299235.1. Taxonomy (GTDB): domain Bacteria; phylum Actinomycetota; class Actinomycetes; order Mycobacteriales; family Mycobacteriaceae; genus Rhodococcus. The sequence goes on from NZ_JBAQXC010000145.1 coordinate 21,074, forward strand.
CAGGGCACCGAAGAGCGCATTGGACGAGGTGTTCGACCCGGTGGCGGCGACGCCCAGCCAGCCGAGCACGGGCGACAACACCGCGAACAGGACACCGGCCGAGGCCATCCAGTGCCCGATCGTGATCGTCTGCCCCGACAGATTCATCACGTAGGCCAACGCGAGCACCGACGCCACGGTCAGGATCGCCCAGCGCAGACGCACGAGTGCTGCGACATAGCACCGGAAGCCGTCGGCGGCGGACATTCCCGCGATCGGAATGATCGCCAGTCCCGCCACGAACACCAGCGTGCCGGGCGACGACAGCCAATTGAGGTGAAAGGTGGTGACGGACGGTGTCGAACCGTCCGGGGCCGCGATATCGAGTCCCGGCCACGTGATCTGCCCACCGGCGGCATTCAGGGCCCGGTGTACCGGACCGATCTGGCTGATACCGACCACCGCCAGCAAGACCAGGTAGGGCGCATAGGCGCGGACCGTTTGGGCGCGAGTGTTCCGCACGGAGTCCGCATCGGCATGCGCGGCTTCGAGTTCCGTCGATGTTCGAGGTTGCCAGAACCGCAGGAGCACCATCAGGGCACCGAGCCCCACGATCGCCGCGACGATGTCGCTCAGCCCGACAAAACCGAATGTCGCGCAGATGAATTGAGCTCCGGCGAAGGCGACTCCGACGACGAGCGCCACGGGCCACGTCTCGCGCAGTCCGCGTCGGCCGTCGATCAGCACTATCAGTACCAGGGGCACCACCAGCGCCAGCACCGGAACCTGCCGCGCCGCGGCGGCGGCGACCTCGTCGATCGGCATGCCGGTCACCCGGGACATCGTCAGGGTCGGCGTGCCGAGCACCCCGAACGGTGTCACGACGGTGTTGGCAACCAGGGCGACACCGGCGGCGCGGACCGGTCCGAAACCCAACGTCATCAACATGACCGTCGCGATGACGACCGGTGTGCCGAACCCGGCGACACCCTCGAGCATGGCCCCGAACAGGAAGGCGACGACAATTGCCTGCACGCGGCGATCGCGGGATATCCCGGCGAACGATCGTCGCAGCGCGTCGAAGAGGCCGCCTTCGACGGTCATCGTGTAGATCCAGACGGCATTGACGACCGTCCACATGATCGGGAACAACCCGAACGCCGCGCCCTCCGCACCCGCGCTCAGCGCCTGGCCGACCGGCATCCCGAAGGCGACGACGGCGATCCCCAGTGCGGTGGTGAGGGCGGCCAGCGCCGACCAGTGTGCCTTGACGCGGAACACCGCGAGAAAGGTGAACATCGTGGCCAGCGGGATGCAGCCGACGAGCGCCGACAGCGCCAGCGACCCTTGCACCGGGGCGACCTGCTGAATGAACACCATCGCCACCAGACCTCTCCGTACTGCGTCGACGCGAGACGGTAGCAAATCGGATAGCACGCTAACCAATCGTCGGTGAGCTGAAGTCCGCGTGCTCCGTTCCCGCCGGGCTGTTCGTTCACCGATGATCCGGCATCATCGGTAGTCATGTCGTCGTTCCTGTGGGACCAGCACACCTGCCTGCCGCTGCGGGTCGGCACCGATATCGAGCCACTGACCCGCTACCACCGCCCCGGCGGCGCGCTCGTCTCCGTCAACGCGGGGTATGCGCCGCACTCGTTCGCGGACACCACGGCGCTGCTCGCGCACTATCGCACCGAGGTCGGTGCGCATCCGCGACTGCGGCTGGCGAACACGACCGGTGATGTCACCGACATCACCAGGGCTGGGGACACCGCGGTCGTCTTCGATCTGGAGGATTCCGCGCCGCTCGACGGCGATCTCGGCAACCTCGCTGTTCTCGCCGACCTCGGTGTGCGAACACTGCTGCCCACCTACAACCACGCGAATCGCGCGGGCTCCGGCTGCCTCGATGCCGCGGACACGGGCCTGACCGCATGGGGTGCGCGACTCGTCGCCGAGATGAACCGGGTCGGGATCGTCCCGGACGGCTCGCATTGCAGCGCGCGCACGGGGCTGGACATGTGCGCGGTGACCACGAGGCCGATGGTCTACAGCCATTCGTGTATGCGATCGGTGTGGGAGCATCCACGCAACATCACCGACGACCAGGCACGTGCGTGTGCGGCAACGGGTGGTGTCGTGGCGATCACCGGTGTCGGCATCTTTCTGGGACCGAACACCCCGACCCTCGACGCGATGACGCGGCACCTGGAATACGCCGTCGAACTGGTCGGCATCGACCACGTCGGGATCAGCAGCGACTTTTCCTTCGACTACCCCGATTTCCTCGCCGAACTACGCAACAACCCCGAGTTGTTCGACGAGAGCTACACGCGCTGGGGGCCGATCCGGTGGATGCCGCCGGAAACACTCGTCACCCTCGGTGAGTATCTGACCGGACGCGGATGGGCCGATGCGGAGATCCGGAAAGTGCTCGGGGAGAACTGCTTCCGCGTCGCCGAGCAATCCTGGGGCGGCGAGCGGTAACCACGCAGGAGAAGGACATCCGCGCGCTGTCGGTCGCGCGCGGATGTCCGCGTGCTCGCCAACCGCCCTGACCTCCGCTGCCGGCACCGCCGGACCCTGCAATATCCTCGATGGCACGACCACGGAAGGTGCCCGATGACGTTCATCAAGATGTGCGGATTGCGCGACGAGGCGACGGTGGATCTGGCCGTCGAACTCGGCGTCGATGCAGTCGGTTTCGTCTTCGCGGAGAGTCCGCGCCGGGTGTCCGTGGCGCAGGCGGCGCGTCTCCGGTCGAGGGTCCCCGCGGGTGTCCTCGCGGTCGGGGTGTACGTGAAAATGCCGCTCGACGAGATCGTCGCGACCGCGACCGCGGCACATCTCGATCATGTTCAGGTCCACGATCTGCGTTCCGGAGACGATGTGCGCGTACTGCACGACGCCGGACTCACCGTGATCCGCGCGGTGAACACGGGCGGAGCCGATACGCTCACCGACGACTTCGGTGCCGATCTGCTGCTCGTCGACGGGACGGTCGCCGGCGCCGGGATCACCTGGGATTGGCGCGATCGCAGCGATCTTCCGTCCGGGCGGTGGATTCTCGCCGGCGGACTGAACGCCGAGAACGTCGCGCGGGCGGTCACGACCTCCGGGGCGTGGGGCGTCGACGTGTCCAGCGGCATCGAGTCGAGCCGCGGGGTCAAGGACCCCGCTCTGATGAGGGCCTTCGCGGACGCGGTACGCGGGGCCGGTGCGTAGAGGCCGACTGCCGCCGCCGTCAGTGCGCCGCCGCGCTCTTCTTCCGCTTCGGGATCAGGTGCACGATCAACACGACGATCGCACCGAGGACGAGGCCGACGAGCGCGGAGGTCACCGTGCCCGCCGTCCACGACAGGACACCACCGAATCCGCCGTGCACGAGTTCACCGAACCAGTGCTCGACGTCGTGGAGGCGATCGGCGGGCCAGTGGAACCCGGCTTCGCCGACGTTGACGAGCAGGATGTGCCCACCGACCCACAGCATCGCGGCGATACCGACGACGGTCAGCACCGACATCACCTTCGGCATCGCGGCAACCAGTCCCCGGCCGACCTTCCGGCTGAACGTCGACTCGCGTCCGGCGAGCGCCAAGCCCACGTCGTCCATCTTCACGATGAGCGCGACCACCCCGTACACCAGCGCGGTGATGAAGAACGCGACGACGACCAGCACCGCGAGTCGGGTGAAGAACGGTTCGGACTCGACCGAGGACAGTGAGATCACCATGATCTCGGCGGACAGGATCAGGTCGGTGCGGATCGCGCCACCGACCATCGCCTTCTCGAACTCGGGACCCTTCTGGGTTGCCGTCGCCTCTTCGGCGTGGTGCCCGCCGCTGAGCGCCTCGTAGACCTTTTCGGCTCCTTCGAAACACAGGAACAGGCCACCCGCGATCAGCAGGTACGGCAAAGCCTGCGGCAGGAACTGACTCAGCAGCATCGCGACCGGCAGGATGATCAGCAGCTTGTTCCGGATCGAGCCGATCGCGATCTTGCGGATGATCGGAAGTTCACGTTCGGGAGTGAATCCGTGCACGTAGCGGGGGGTGACGGCCGTATCGTCGACGACCACACCAGCCGCCTTGATGCTGGCCTTGCCTGCTGCGGCACCGATGTCGTCGAGGGACGCCGCTGCCGCCTTCGCGAGTACCGCAACGTCGTCGAGCAGGGCGACGAGACCACCAGCCACGGGAACCTCCCACATATCGGCTGTGCCGACCGAGCGAAACGACACACGGTTGCGCGCCGACTTGAACGGTACCGAATCGACGGCGACCCGCACGGCGGAGCGTCCCGGACCGCGGCGTGTCACCGCGACCGGGCCGGATCGTTCGGCCAGGGTGGACGACATGGCGCGTGTGCTCGGATATGTCCTGCTCGTCGTGGGTGGTTTCACGGCGGCGATGGTGCTGGCGGAGCCTGGCTTCGCGACCTATCCGCTGACCACCGGATTCGGCCCGGGCCCGGTGTTCGCCTCCGACACGGGCGCCGTCGCGGTGGGATCGGTCGTCGCGGTCCTCACCGCCGCGTTGTGCCGTGCGCGTTCGACGGTGGCGACGGCGGTCCTCGCCGGGGCTGCCCTGGTCGGGATCGTGGCGTTGCCGGGTGCGTGGCGCTACGACATGTATGTCGCGACAGTCGGCGCCGGTCTGCTTCTCGGTGCACTGGCTGCGGCGTGCCGCGAGGGTGCACTGGCTGCGGCGTGCCACGAGCCGCGGCGATTACCGCAGCAGAGTGCACTCGCCGGTGGTGCCGTCGCCGGTGTGGTGGCCGCGTCCCCGATCGCCGAGTACCGGCAGTTCGCGGGTACACCCGGTCGCTATGCGGACTACCTGGCGGTGAGCGAGCAGCCCGTCGACACCGTGTGGTTGGTGCTCGCGGTGGCCACGATCCTGATGACCGTTGCGGCGTTGGTGGTCGGTGGATTCGACACCGACGGCCGGAGTGAACCGGTGGTCGTACGTGAACTGGTGGTCGGCGTCGGTATCCCGATCGTCGCGGTCGTGCTGCACTGGTCGTTCCACCGTGCCGTGTACATGCAGTCGGAGGATTTCGATCAAGGTCGATGGCTGCTGGGCATCGTGGTGGTACCGATCGTGATCGTCGCTGCCCTGTGGCTGCGGGACCGGACCGGGACGGTGCTCCTCGCCGCAGCGGCGCTGTTCGTGTCCGTCGCCGCCGCGGCGGACGTCGTGGCCGGCACTTGGCCGATGCTGTCGATTCCGCTGCTGCTGGTGGCCGCCGGGGTGTGGCTGGGTCGCCGATACCCGGTGCCGCTGATCGGCGTCGGAGTGTTGGCGCTCGCCGCGGCGACGGCGATTGTCGAACGGGCGCCCTGGGACAACCTGAATCTGGCGGCGACGATCTTCGCGGTGCCGTTCGCGGCCGGCTACACGATCGTCGCGTCTCTGCCATCCACCGCGCCGGTGACGACGACGGCGCTGACCATGCCGGCCGTGATGTCGCTACCGTTGATGGCGCAGTTCGGGTGGACCGCCTACACGCCGCTCACCGACGCGCCTCTCTCCGGTGGCGACACCGGCCAGGTGCCGGAGTGGGTACCGAGCGCGTGGACGTCGATCTCGGTGGGTGTCTCCGTTGTATCGATCGTCGCCTGCGGCGCCGCGATGGTGTGGTTGCGTCGGCGCCCGGTGCCTACTGCCTGAAAACCGTTCGGCACGAAGGGAAATAGCCGGGAAAGCGTGCGGGTGCAGCACCCGGGACATCCCCATCGGGAACCTCGGCGACAGCAGCAGGCCGGTGTACGCGAGAGCTGGCATCACGATCCCGAACAGTGCTCTACTCAGCCGATCCGGATGGTGGTGGGGCGCGGCTGCTCGACGAGGTCGACCATCGCTTCGACGAACGGGCGGCCGTCGACGGTCAATGTCCCGTAGTGCTGGTGCAACTCGAAATATCCTGCGATCCGGTGCGCTGCCTGCACGGGATCCGTGTGCGGATCGACCATGTCGCACACTGCGTCCCCCACGGCGCAGACCGTGGCGACCGGGACAGTTCCGAATCCTGGACGTTCCCCGGTCATCGACGCGCCGGGCAGCGCGCCCGGCGTGACGACCTCGGCTCCGGTTCCGGGGGTGCGTGGGTCGGCGATCAGTAGCCCGGCGAGATCCTGCGGACGGTCCGGGTCGCGGGCGAGTTCGGCGAGGACATCACCCGCGATCGCCGCACCCTGCGAGAAGCCGACGACGCGGACTGCTGTGTCCGGGCAGGCAGTGTGCGCGCGGGCGATCTGCTCGCGCAACTCGTCGATGCCGATCTCCTTGGACCGGTCGTAGGTGTGGGTGCCGAGTGGGCTGATCTCGCCGGGATAGTCGATCCGGGAGGTCTGTGCCCCGCGCTCGGCGAGCGCTTCGAGGATCGGATGCACCGTTGATGTGGGTTTGCCGACCTTGAGGGTGCCGTCGACCCCGACGACGATCGTCGCCGAACACGTCTCGCGTTGCGGTGGAGACGCTGCGGCGGGGGTCGTTGTGACGCCGGTGGCCATCGCGATCAGGCCGATGATCGTGCTGATCTGCAGTGCCGTCGAGCGCACGTGCATGCCGAGTCCCCCCCTGGTCCGTCCCCTGGTTCGGGTCGACGCTATCAAGGGCGTGGTGTCTCCGATGTCGTGCGTTCGGTCGATCCTCGGCGCGTGATCGGATTTGCGGGGGATGCCGGTCGTGGCACCGTCAGCATCGGTACGAGGAACCGGTGGGCGATCGTGGTCAGCGCGGCATCGTCGTCGAGGTCGACGATGCGGCTGGGGAATGCGAGGAACGATCCGGTGATGCGGACCATCATTTCTGCGACGAGGTCGACGTCGATTTCTGCGGTGACGTTGCCGGACGCCTGTTCGCGTCGCAGCTGACCTGAAACGAAAGTTTGTACTGCAGAGAGCATTTCGCCGTCGGTTCCGATGATCGCACCGGCGAACGAGGTGGGATCGGTTTCGATCAGTCCTGCGACGAGGGGATTGGTGCGGATCGTCCGCAGTGAACTCACGAAGCCGAGGGTCACCCGGTCCGCGACGGTGGGGGCGTCGGCGACGTCTTCGATGAATCGGGTGAAGTACCGACTGAACTCCCGCAGGACCACCTGGTCGACGAGCGCTTCCTTCGTGTCGAATTTCCGGTAGATCGTGATACGGGAAAGTTTGGCGCGCTTGGCGATTTCCTCCATCGTGGACCGCTGGATTCCCATCCTGCAGAACTGATCGTAGGCGGCGTCGAGTAGGCGTGTTCGGGTCGCGTCGGTGTCGTCGATGGGTTCGACGGCCTGCGTGTAGGCGCGTTCGAGAAGAGACGTCGACCTGGACACCTCGGTCCGGGTGGATGATGCAGATTCCACGGGTTCCTTCCTGTATTGCCTCCTCCAGGATGACGTGCCGTGACCCAATTCGTGAATCTTCCGTGAGGGTCGTGTCGATGTGCTCTCATGTTACAACGAAACTGTACTTGTTTCATTGCAACATTCAACCGGTGCGGAGAGGGGTAGCCGTAGCATTTGCCGAAAATCGGGCGGATATGGCGTAGTGCCCGGTCGGTGATCCGCTCGGCCTGTTGGGTCGAAACGATCGTCTGTCTCGCCACCGGCTCCTGGCGGGCGCGGCGTATCCGCCCAGCTCGCCGACGATCCGATTCGGGCCAGAACTCGTGTGGGACGTAAGGGCCCGCAACCCAAGGTTGTCAGGAAGTGCAAAGTAGCGGGATCCTGACGACAGGCTGGTGAATTCTCAGGCTCGTGGTGCAGCACTGCTGACGATGCGGTGGATGGTGGAGCGGCCGACGCTGTATTCCTCGGCCAGGTCCGCCAGGCTCGCGTCGTCGGCGGGGTCGTGGTAGCGGCGGTGGATTGTTTTCCGTGCCGTGAGAGGAAGTTTCGGCTGCTTGCCCTTGAGCCTGCCTTTCGCGCGGGCCTTGGCCATGCCCTCGCGGGTGCGTAGGTGGTTGAGGTTGGCCTCGAATTCGGCGACCATGGCCAAGGTTTGCAGGAAGAGCTTGCCGAACGGGTCGTTCCAGTCGTAGATCGAGCTCCCGAGTCCGAACAGCACCTCGCGCTCGCGCAGTTCGGTCAGGGTCTGGCCTGCTTCGGCCATGTTGCGTGCGAATCGGTCGAACTTCGGCGTGGTCAGCACTACCTGTCGCCCGTCGATGGCCGCCGCGGCGGAGGTGACGGCGGCGAGTGCGTTGTCGAGCCCGGCCCGGTTCTTGCGGGTGGTCCCGGAGAACCCTTTGTCGATGAAGATCCGCTCACGCGGCACTCCGAGCGCCAATAGCTGCTCGGTTTGGATCTCGACGTCTTGTTCGTCGGTGGAGCAGCGGCAGTATCCGACGCGGAACGGCTCACCCATGCCGAAAGTGTTCCAGATAGCGGGGGTTGACCGGCACAGTCAGCGGAACACCTCTACGGAACACCGGTGAGCTGGGCCGACGTTGGCTCTGCGTGGTGTCCCGGTGGCCGATCCGGTTACGGAACAGGTCAGGGGGTGTTATCGGTGTGTGGGGGTGTGTTGTGGGTGAGGAAGTGGTTGACGTCGACGGTGAGGAACAGGGCGGTGGCGGTGGTGATCACGTGGGCGTGGTCGTTTTCGATGGTGGCTTGCAGGTGGAGTTTGCGGCCGTCGCGGGCGTGGATGTGGGCGCGGAGGGTGTAAGGGGTGTCGAGCAGGATCGGGGCGAGGTAGTCGATGGCAAGGTGGCGGGTGACCGCGGGTTCCCCGACGGTGTAGAGCAAGAGTCCGAACAGTTCGTCGAGGACGGTGGCGACCGCGCCGCCGTGGGCGATCGCGGGGGCGCCGACGTGGCGAGAGTCGAAGCGGTGGTGGGCGTGGACGCCGTGTGCGTCGCGGCGGGCGCGTAGCTGGTGGCCGTGGGGGTTGGCCGGTCCGCAGCCGAGGCAGTGGTCGTGGTGGGGTGGCAGGTCGGCGGAGTCGGGTGCGAGCACAGGGAAGGCGGGAATCCAGTCCGGGACCTGTCGGGGCTCGGGTGTATGGGTGCTGGGTGTGTTCTCGGTCATGGGCGCTTTCTGTGGGGTGTGTCTACCGTGCGGTGGTGAAGAGGATGTCGCAGTGGGCTTTGCGGGCGAGCTCGATCGGTGGGGTAGTCAGCAGCCGGGCCAGCAGCGGTGGCCGGTGGGGATCGGCGGTGACAATGAGGTCGGCGCCGGTGGCGGCGGCCAGGTGCAGCAGCGCGTGCGGGGCGGGTTCGGACAGGATGTGGGTTTCGATGTCGGTGGCGCCGTGGGCGAGGGCGTGCTGGTGGGCGGTCCGCAGGATGGCCTCGGTGGGAGTGGTGCCGCGTAGCTGGTAGGCGTCGGGTCCGAGCCGGTCGAGGTCCGCCCCGAGCTCACGTGCGTCGATGTGGTGGCGGGCGCAGATGATCAGGAGCCGGGCGTGGGTGGCGTGGGCGAGTTCGGCGGCGTGGTCGACCACACGGTAGGAGCGGTCGGATCCGTCGGTGTCGACGATGATCGTGCGATAGGCCGTCATGACGGGCGTCTTTCACGAGAAGGGAGCGTGTTTTGCGGGGGAAATGGTCGAGATGTATCGGCGGCGTGGTGCGCGGCCGGGGGCCAGTACTGCCAGCACGATCGCCCCGACGGTGGTGAGGGCGGCCAGGGCGAGCGCGGCCTGGCCGCTGCCGTGCACGAACGCGGCCTTGGCG
>NZ_JBAQXC010000146.1:0-9304 GCF_049299235.1 Rhodococcus sp. (in: high G+C Gram-positive bacteria)
ACCGGGTCGGCCGACGCGGTAGATCCCGCCGGGCGGGGCCGGCCGGCTCGCCGCGAACCCACTGCACCCTCGGAGCGGGTGCGGCGGGCGCCGGGCCGGGATCTACCGCGTTGAGTCATACCGCTCCGGTCAGGCCTCGGGGTTGAAACGCGGGAAGGCCAGCTCGCCGGCGTACCGGGCGGCGTCGCCGAGCGACTCCTCGATGCGCAGCAACTGGTTGTACTTCGCGACGCGCTCGGAGCGGGCCGGTGCGCCGGTCTTGATCTGACCGCTGCCGACAGCGACGGCCAGGTCGGCGATGGTGGTGTCCTCGGTTTCACCGGACCGATGGCTCATCATCGTCTTGTAGCCGTTGCGGTGCGCGAGGTCGACGGCGTCGAGGGTCTCGGTGAGCGTGCCGATCTGGTTGACCTTCACCAGGAGTGCGTTGGCGGCACCCTTGACGATGCCCTCCTCGAGCCGCTCCGGGTTGGTGACGAACAGGTCGTCACCGACGAGCTGCACCTTGTTGCCGATCTTCTCGGTCAGCGCGACCCAGCCCGACCAGTCGTCCTCGCTGAGCGGATCCTCGATGGAGACGAGCGGGTATGCGGTGAGCAGTTCGTTGTAGAAGTCGGCGAGCTCGTCCGCGGTGCGGATCTTGCCCTCGAACTTGTAGCCGGTGCCGTCGGTGTGGAACTCGGTGGCGGCCACGTCGAGCGCGAGCGCGACGTCCGAGCCGAGCTTCAGGCCGGTCTTGGCGATGGCCTCGCTGATGAGGTCGAGAGCTTCCTTGGTGCCGGCGACGTCCGGCGCGAAGCCGCCCTCGTCACCGAGGCCGGTGGCCAGGCCCTTGCTCTTGAGGACCGACTTGAGGGAGTGGTACACCTCGGTGCCCCAGCGCAGGGACTCCTTGAAGGTGGGGGCACCGATCGGGGCGACCATGAACTCCTGTACGTCGACACCGGTGTCGGCGTGAGCGCCACCGTTGAGGATGTTCATCATCGGCACCGGCAGGATGTGGGCGTTCGGGCCGCCCACGTACCGGAACAACTCGAGGCCGGATGCCTCGGCGCCCGCCTTCGCGACCGCGAGGGACGCGCCGAGCAGGGCGTTCGCGCCGAGTCGACCCTTGTCGGGGGTGCCGTCGGTGTCGAGTAGTGCCTGGTCGACGGTGCGCTGCTCGGTGGCGTCGAGGCCGATGATGGCCGGTGCGATCTCACCGAGGACCGCCTCCACGGCCTGCTCGACACCCTTGCCCAGGTAGCGGTCGCCACCGTCGCGCAACTCGACCGCTTCGTGCTCACCCGTGGACGCGCCGGACGGCACCGCGGCACGAGCGAAACTTCCGTCGTCGAGCAGCACCTCGACCTCGACCGTGGGGTTACCCCGGGAGTCGAGGATTTCGCGGGCTCCTACCTGCTCAATGATGGCCACTGGCTGATTCTCCTTCGATGGACGTCCGCGCTGCGGGGTCTGCACGCTCGGGAACAGCGTAACGGTCCCGACCAGGGCACGAGGCACGGCTCGCTCGTCAGGGAGCCACCCCGACGCCGTAGGCGGCGGCGCGGTCGCGGACCAGGGCCAGGTAGTCGGTCGAATAGTTGTAGGCGATCAGCGCCTTCGTCCAACCGGCCGCGGTGGTGAGATCGCCGCCGCGGTCGCACAGATACCGGCCGGCGGTGAGCGCGGCGTCGTCGATGTTGTCGGGGTCGGCGACACCGTCACCGTTCGCGTCGGTGCCCCACCTGGTCCATGTCTCGGGGATGAACTGCATCGGGCCCATCGCCCGGTCGAGGACCGGATCGCCGTCGAGTCGGCCGCCGTCGGTGTCGCGGATCTCGGCCAGGCCCGGACCACCGTCGAGAGGGATCCCTCGGATGGGCGGCGCGACCGTGCCGTTCTCGTCGGCGGAGGCACCGCCGTGCCTCCCGTGCCCACTTTCGACGCTGCCGATCCCGGCGAGTGTGGTCCACGCGAGGCCGCAGTCGGGGCGGCTCGCGGCCAGCACCGCGGCGGCATGTCCGTATGCCTCGAGCACGACGACGGGAATGCCCAGTGTCTCGGACTGCGGTGCCGCCCAGTCCCGCAACTGCGCGGCGGTGCGGCCGGGCGCGTTCACGTCGATCGTCGGTACCGGGGAACCCACCGGCGGTGGCACCCCGTCCGGGATCGGGATCGGCGGTTCGTTCGGCGTGAGAATCGAGACCGAGACGGCGAGAACCACCGCAACGACGAGAACCACCACGGCGGCAAGCACACCGAAGAGAAGCCGCGGCCACCGCGATCGGCGACGGACCGGCCGTGGCGGCGCTGGGTACCTCACCGTCGGGTGCACACATCCATTGTCCACACCGTTGTTAAAGCCCTGGTAAAAGCGCTAAAGGCCCTCCCGTTCGAACACAATCGGGGTGTATGTTTCGGACCGCACCACCGAAAGAGGTTCGCCTCACCTAACCGTTCTGGAGTTCTGTCCATGTCCGTGCTCGCCGCCTCCTCCGGCGCCCCGTCGATCGCCACCCAACTGGTCGGCTCCGGCCTCATCGGGCTCCGGGAAGGACTCGAAGCGGGCATCGTCGTGATGATCCTCGTCGCGTTCCTCGTCAAGGCCGAACGGCGCGACGCATTGAAATGGGTGTGGCTCGGCGTCGGCGTCGCCGTCGCGATGGTCGCCGCGACCTTCCTCATCATCCATTTCGGTACCTCCACCCTCGACGGACTCGCCGCCGAGGTCGCCGCCGGAATCGCCTCGCTCGTCGCGGTCGTCATCGTCACCGCGATGGTGCTGTGGATGCGCAAGGCGGCCCGCTCGATCTCGGGGGATCTCAAGTCCGGGATGGAAAAGGCACTGATCGTCGGGCCGACCGCGGTCCTGTCCCTGGCGTTCTTCGCGGTGGGACGCGAAGGCCTCGAAACGGCGCTGCTGATGGTCGGCTACGCCGAGAACACCGCAGGCAGTGCGTGGCCGCTGATCGGCCTGCTGCTCGGAATCGCCCTCGCCGCGGTTCTCACCGTGCTCATGTATCTCGGGGCCGTCCGGATCGACATGGCCAAGTTCTTCAAGTTCACCGGGGCATTCCTCGTCGTCGTGGCCGCGGGAATCCTCGCCTACGGCGTGCGCGCCCTGCAGATCGGCGGTGTCCTGCCCGGCGCGAGCAATCTCGCCTTCGACGCAACCGCCCACTACGACGCCGGAAGTTGGTACGGCACGATCCTCGGCGGCATCCTCAACATCCGCCCCGACCCGACGGTGCTGCAGTTCGTCGCCTGGCTGGCCTACCTGGTGATCGTCCTGTTCCTGTTCCTGCGCCCCGTCGCCACCACCCGCGATGCGCCGGCAGCAGCCGGGCACGCGACCGCCTGAGCTTTCCCACCGCACCACCTTCTGCTCCAACGCTCTCGAAAGGCACCGACCCGATGCGTCGCACCACCTTTGCCCTGGCTGCAGCCGCAGTACTGCCCCTCGCCCTCGCGGGCTGCACCGAGAAGTCGGCATCCGACGCCGACGCCGTCGCGGTCACCGCCACCGACTCGACGTGCGAGGTCGCCAGCGCCGAAGGCATCACCGGGCACAACACGTTCGCGGTGACCAACAACGGGACCAAGGTCACCGAGTTCTACGTGTTCGACGACGGCGACCGCGCCCTCGGCGAGGTCGAGAACATCGGTCCGGGTCTCACCCGCCAACTGATCGTCAACATCCCCGAGCCCGGCGACTACGAACTGTCCTGCCGCCCCGGCATGGTCGGCGAGGGCATCCGCACCGCATTCACCGTCACCGGCGACTCCAAGGCAGCAACCGATGCGGACGGTAAGCTCGCCGAGGCCGCCGACGGCTACCGCCGCTACATTCGCAGCCAGACCGAGGCTCTCGTCGCCACCACCGGCGAGTTCGTCGCCGCAGTCAAGGCAGGCAACATCGACGAGGCGAAGCGGCTGTTCCCGCTGTCGCGCACCTACTTCGAACGCATCGAGCCGGAGGCCGAGAGCTTCGGCGACCTCGACCCGCGCGTCGATCTGCGCGAAGCCGATCTCGAACCGGGCCAGGAGTGGACCGGCTTCCACCGGCTCGAGAAGGACCTGTGGGTCAGCGGCCTGCAGCCCGACACCAACGCCATCGCCGATCAGCTCGTCGTGGACATCCAGGAACTGTCCGACCTGGTGAACGCCGACGACTACACCATCGACCCGACCCGCATCGCCGGCGATGCCCAGGGCCTGCTCGACGAGATCGCCACCTCGAAGATCACCGGCGAGGAAGACATCTTCTCCCACACCGACCTGTACGACTTCCAGGCCAACGTCGACGGTTCCCAGGCCGCGGTCGCCGCGCTGCGCCCGATCCTCGACGAGCAGGATCCCGCGCTCGGCCAGGCCATCGACGCGCGTTTCGCCGATCTCGACGCGGCGCTCGCGCAGTACCGCCAGGGTGACACCTTCGTCTCCTACGACACCGTCACCGAACCGCAGCGCCAGGAACTGTCCCGCCTGATCGACGCGCTGTCCGCCGAGGTCAGCAAGGTGCAGGGCGTCATCGCGGAGGCGTCGGGCGCATGACCGGCCGGCCGACCACCGAACCCGATCCGCAGGGCCCGTCCGGGATCTCCCGGCGACGCCTGTTCGGCGCTGTCGGCGCCGGCGCGGTACTCGCAGGCGCGGGTGCGGTCGTCGGCCGGGTCACGGCCCCGGACGCCGACAACGGCACCGACGACGTCGTGGCGTTCCACGGCGAACACCAGGCGGGCATCGTCACCCCCGCCCAGGACCGGATGCACTTCGTGACGTTCGACGTCACCACCCGCGATCGCGACGAGTTGATCACACTGCTGCAGACGTGGACCGCGATGGCCGAACGGATGACCGCCGGCCTCGAAGCCACCGAGGACGGCGCGACCGGTGACGGCCCGTACCACCCGCCGAGCGACACCGGTGAGGCACTGGACCTGCACGCCTCGCAGTTGACCCTCACCATCGGCTTCGGCCCGTCGCTGTTCGACGACCGGTTCGGGCTCGCCGATCTCAAACCGTCTGCACTGCAAGATCTTCCGCACTTCCCCGCCGACAATCTCGATCCGGTGCGCTGCGGCGGCGACATCGCCGTCCAGGCCTGCGCGAACGATCCGCAGGTCGCCGTCCACACCATCCGTAACCTCGCCCGCGTCGCCTTCGGAACGGCCTCGGTACGGTGGTCACAACTCGGCTTCGGCCGCACCTCATCGACGTCCACGACGCAGGTGACACCACGGAACCTGTTCGGGTTCAAGGACGGAACGAACAACCTCAAGGCCGAGGACCCGGCCGCACTGATGGAATCGGTGTGGGTCGACGGCGCCGACGACCAGCCCTGGCTCGCCGGCGGCAGCTACCTGGTGGCCCGGCGCATCCGCATGCTCATCGAGCAGTGGGACCGGGCGATCCTCCAAGAGCAGGAAATGGTCATCGGGCGCGACAAAAGAGAGGGCGCACCGCTCGGACTGAAGAACGAATTCGACGAACTCGATCTCGAATCGAAAGGCCCCGACGGTCCGTTCATCCCGGTCGACGCGCACGTCCGGCTGGCGTCGGCGCAGCACCTCGGCGGCATCAAGATCCTGCGGCGCGGCTACAACTTCACCGACGGCTCCGACGGTCTTGGCCACCTCGACGCCGGGCTGTTCTTCATCGCATTCTGCCGCGACCCGCAAACCCAGTTCGTGCCGATGCAGCTCGCGCTCGCCCGCACCGACGCACTCAACGAGTACATCCAGCACGTCGGGTCGGCGGTGTTCGCGTGTCCTGCCGGACCGCCGGTAGACGGATACTGGGGTCAGCAACTGTTCGAGGCATGAAAATTACACCTGCGTCGGTGATTCCGCCCTGAATCACCGACGCAGGCAGGGAAGGTGGGCCGCGAGGGGTGGACGGCCCACCCGGGTTCACTGGGTGCTGGGTTCGATAGGCGCCAGGTTCGATAGTCGCTGGGTTCAATAGGCGCCGCTGCCGCGCAATACCGCGCCGATCGTGCGCCACAAGATCGCGAGATCGAGAGTCAACTTCCAGTTCTCCACATACCTCAGATCTGCGCGAATCGACTCGTCCCAGTCCATGTCGCTTCGTCCGCTGATCTGCCACAGCCCAGTGAGTCCGGGTTTGACGAACAGTCGACGCCGCGCACCGTCTTCGCCGTATCGAACGACTTCCGACTCGAGCGGGGGGCGTGGACCGACCAGGGACATGTCGCCGGCGACGACATTGAACAACTGTGGAAGCTCGTCCAGCGAGTACTTGCGAAGGAATGCTCCGACCTTCGTCACGCGAGGATCGGCTCGCATCTTGAAGAGAACTCCTGCCCCGTCGTTTGCCGAAGCCAACACGTCGAGATGCTGTTCAGCGTCAACCACCATGCTCCGGAACTTGTACATGGTGAACGTTCTGCCATCGCGACCGACGCGAGTTTGCCGGAAGAGCGCCGGTCCGGGGGTATTCAGCCGGATCGCGACAGCGATCGCAGCGAGCACGGGGAGCAGGAGCAATACCAGCGCAAATGCCGCCAACCTGTCGAACACATTCTTGACGACCCAGGCGGGTCCACTGTAGTGCGGGGCGCTGACCTGCAGCAACGGCATAGATGCGATCGGTGTGATGTGCAGTCGCGGCCCGATAAGGTCCATGAGCACAGGCGCCATCAACAATTCGGTCCCGGTTTCTTCCAGGTCCCAACACAACTGCCTGATCCGCGATCGGTCCCAACTACTCGATGGCAGCAATGCCACCGCATGGAACCGGTGCCGGCCGACGAGGTCGACGATGTCGTCCTCACCGCCCAGGACGGGAACGTCCTCGACGACGACCGGGTGTGGGTCGCCGGGCGCGGCAGTGAGGCAGATCCCATCGATATTCCAGCCCAGTCCGGTAATATCCCCGGCTCGACAGACGATTTCGTGAACGTCGCCGATCGTACCGACTGCCAGAACCGATCGTGAACAGCGTCCTGCTTGCCGACGCCGCCGAACAACGCGGCGCATCCCGTACCGCGCCGCGACGTTGAACACCGCCGCGAGTGGTAGCGCACCGAAGACCCACGACTGTCCCGAACTGGTTCCCCATGCGTACCCCAGAACGGCCATCACAGCGACGGCAAGTACATATCCCCTTATGACCCGTCGATACTCCTCAACACCCGCACCGAGCACACAACGATCCCATGCCCGTTCGATGGCAAGTGCACCCATCCCCAGGACCGGCATCGCGACGATAATCAACATCGACCTCGTGCCGTAGGGCAGACCGGCGTGGTAGCCGAACGTCACGGCAAGATCGGCGACAATCAGACACACCAGATCGAGGAACACCACCGATGCCACGTAGCGACGTTCCCATCGAGTCAACGAACTGGGTTGCGGTGCAGTCAACCCCGGAACAACACGCGGCGGTTCAGCCAGGCGCGATACGGCCCGATTGCCACCAGCGAAAGCACCGACGAACTCGCTTTTGAACATCACGGGAAACCTTCCACAACAGGTAACCCACGTAGTAAAACATACTCGATGATGGTTTAGGCACAAAAACACGACTTTAAGTTTGTTTACTCTGCGGCTTCTTCCATTCCAACTCGACGCGTCCCACTCGGAGCAGACCCACGACGTCATCTGCAGAAGCCGGCTTGCCGAGCAGGAAACCCTGGGCGCGCCGGCATCCCAGTTCCAGGAGCGCTCGAGCTGCCTCCACGGTCTCCAATCCCTCCGCGACAACGTCCAAGCCGAACGAGGATGCCAATCCCATGACCGATTCGACGATCACCCGGTCACTCGCACAATTCGGCAACCCCTGAACGAAACCCCGGTCGATCTTCAGCGTGCCGACGGGGAGCGACTTCAGATGCGTCAACGAACTGTATCCAGTGCCGAAATCGTCAATGGCGCAACTGACGCCAAGCTTCGCGAGACGACGTAGGACTGACCGCGTCGGCTCGATGTCGCTGACGACGACATGTTCGGTGATCTCCAGACACAAGGATGACGCCGGAATCCCACAGGTCGCAAGCACAGCCTCCACGGATTCGACGAAGTCGACACTCACCAGCTGAACCGGAGATACGTTCACACTCATCGTGATCGTCAACCCGGGAATGTCAGTCAGCCACCGCGCGAGTTGCTCACACGCCGTGCGTAGTACCCAACGACCCAGCTCACCCCCCAAGTTGGTGGATTCGGCGACACCGATGAACTCCCCCGGCTGGACCGTTCCGAGAACCGGATGATTCCATCGAACCAGCGCTTCCACGCCCAACACATCGCCGGTCGCGAGGTCGAAAACCGGTTGATACTGCAAGGTGAGGTGATCATCGTCGATCGATGTACGCAGGTGCAGTTCGATGAGATTCCGTCGTTCTCCCGCACCGAGCATGTCGTCGGTGAAGGCGACGACCGAATTCCCACCCGCGCTCTTGGCCACCATCATGGCCTCGTCTGCCCTGCCGAGCAGTTCGACCGCACTGATCCGACCCGGTTCGCCGACCGCCACACCGAAACTGCCTCCGCGGCTGACCGACTGACCGCCGATCTGCACCGACAGTCCGATCGCCCACCGCAGACTCTCGGCTCGCTCACGTGTACTTCCCAGGGACACGTCGCCGGCGAGAACGACGACGAATTCGTCGCCGCCGAGTCTGGCGACAAGGTCGCCGGCCCCGCATTCCCAGGAAAGTCTGCGGGCGGTTCGACACAAGTATTCGTCCACCGCCGCATGTCCGAGAAAGTCGTTCAGCGGCTTGAGCCGATCCAGATCCAGAAAGATCACCCCGACCGAGCCGGTATCGGCCGGAGCGAGGCGACTCTCGAGATGCTCCAGTAGCGCGCGACGACTCGCCAGATCGGTAAGAGCATCGTGGTAGGCCGCGCGCCGTAACCCTTCCTCTGCGTCGATTCGAGCCTGTACCTGGACGAGCATCGACGCAATCGCCGCGAGCGTGCTCAATTGATAGTGCCCCGTGGAGTGGTGGACTTCGGATCGGCTCGCGGGATGCGCGGTGATCAACGAGTCACGCGGAATACTATGCTGTTTCGTTCACTCCGGTCAATGCCAACGCAGGCTCTGTAGCGTGCTGTTTCGCCGCGATCACAGCCCGCAGCTCATCCATGCTCACATCCGAGACGTACCGGCGGGTGACCTGCCACTCGTCGTGCTGCTCGATCACCACCGCGGTCGCCAGACGCAGGAATGAACCGCCCCGGCATGTCCGGAGACTGTCTCAAACGGTCAACTCGGCGGGTTGCCGAGCTGCGATCCGAGCGTAGTAGGCCGCCTCCAACTCGGCCGGCGGGACGTCCCCGCAGTACTCGTAGAG
>NZ_JBAQXC010000147.1:0-7761 GCF_049299235.1 Rhodococcus sp. (in: high G+C Gram-positive bacteria)
GCTGCAGGTAGACCGCGAACGTCGGGAGCGGGCCGTCCGGAACCGGGCGGCGCAGTCCGCGGCCACGAACGAGCCGACCCGACGGCAGGCGCAGGACACCCGCGGCAGCGGGGTCCCACAGTTCCGGCGTCACACGCCGAAGTCTGCCTTGACCTGCTGGGTGCGCTTGTGCTCGACGAAGAACGACAGGAACGGAATGGTGCCCGCGATCAGTGTTCCGATCGTGCGGCTGAGCGGCCACCGGACCTTGATCGACAGGTCGAATGTGAGCACCAGGTACACCGCGTACACCCAGCCGTGCACGATCGCGATCCACGACGGCACGTTCTCGATGCCGATGACGTACTTGGCGATCATCTCGCCGACGAGGACCAGCAGCCAGATGCCGGTGGCGTAGGCGAGAACGCGGTAGCGCAGGAGCGCCGAGGAGATCTTCTTCCGGTCGGCGTCGCTGAGGGTCCGCGGCGCTGCGTCGGTCTTCTCGGGGGTGGTGCTCACTGCCCGCTCCTTCCGGACCTGCGCGCGAGTTGCGCGAGGTAGTCGTTGTATTCGAGCATCTGCCGGTCTTCGGGGTCGTCGAGGGCGGCGGTGGTCGCCGGCGCGAGCGTCCGGTCGGGACGTGCAGGCAGTAGGTGCTCCGGGATTTCGGTGGGTTCGGTCGATTCGGGCGGACGCGGCACCCCGGTTTCTCGTGCCTCGGTCTCCTCCGCTTCGAGGCGCACGAACCGGCGATAGGCGTAGACGAAGAACAGCGCGAACGCCGGCCACTGGAATGCGTATCCCAGATTCTGGCCGGTGCCGCCGACTGCCTCGAAGCGAGTCCACTGCCAGTACCCGAGTGCTAAGGATCCGATCGCCGCGACAGCGACCAGGATGATCAGAGCGGTGCGGCGGGGTGGACGAGATACGGACACGACTTCGACGGTACCCGAATGCCGTGTCGACCTGCCAAGACCGGTCGGGTTGCCGTGCGCCAGGTCACGCCGGGCCGCTGCGGTTTTCGATCACCTCCGATGGCCGCTGTTGTCGACGAGCGATGAGTCGGAAGCCCGCGCCGAGTCGGTATTGAAGAGACTCGAGGAAGGAATCCGATGAACGAGGAGACCATGGTGGTTGTGGCAGGTCACTGCCGGTTCCCGGCCGAGCACCGCGATGCCGCTCTGGCCGAATATCACACACTCGTCGAGGCCGCCCGCCGCGCACCGGGCTGCATCGACCTGTCCATCACCGCAGATCCGATCGACCCCGAACGGATCGCAATCTGTGAGATCTGGGCAGGGGAGGAGCACCTGAACGCGTGGCGGCGGACCGCACCCCACCCGAAGGCGCCCCGCGGCGTGAAGGCCACGGACTTGGAAGTGTGGGAGTACGTCGTCGCGAATCGTCGGGCGCCGTTCTCCGGCGGGCGCGCGCGGTGACCCAACGAGGTCACGAACTCGTTCGAGTTCGTGACCTCGCTCTGCAGTTCGCGGAACTGCTGTGCGTGCGCGAGGGGGGACTCGAACCCCCACGCCCTTTCGGACACAGGCACCTAAAGCCTGGGCGTCTACCTGTTCCGCCACTCGCGCGTAGGCATACGCAGAATACGGCATCCGGGTCTAATCGTCAGCGTTGGGTTTCCGCAAGTTGCGGCCTGCGAATGTCGCGGTCTGGCTGTGACAATTGGGACACAAGAAGCGGACGTTGTGCGGTCGAGAATCGCAGGCGTTTCCGTCGATGTGGTCGACATGGAGGGTAAGTGGCTCATCGAGCCATACCGGGCCGATTCCACATCTCTCGCAGTGGTGAGATCTTCCTGTTTCCAGAAGTGCTCGCCGCAATCGCTTTGCCTCCTGCCGACGTGACTTCGAGGGCTTGACCGTCAGAATTTGGTCACAACTCAGGCGGGCTTGCGCGGGTCGGCCCTTCTGGTGCGCCTGACCGGTGAAGTGCGATGTGTCGATGCCGAACTGCTTGATTCGCCTGCTGATGTGGGAGTGTGTTCCGCCCGCTTGGTTGAGTCCCAAATAACGCAGGACGCTCGCGATGCTGGACGACGCGCGTACCGCGTCTTCGAGAATCACTCGCGTGTACTTGACCGATCTGTTCATGATACCCCCGGGAATCGAAAGTATGTTCGATAGCAATGAGGCTATCACCTCGGTCCGGCATGTTTCGGCGCTCGAGCACGCCACCGCCCCATTCGTCAAGGTGGTAACGATTCAATAACAAAAAACGTGAGGGTTTCCTCGAGTTCGTGGACGTCCACGTAGCGGCGCAGCCAGCGGTGACGAGATCTACTCGCGAGTCACTTTCGTCGCGACTGTGAGACGAATCACTGGTCAGGGGTCTGCGCGCGACTGGGCGTGAGCCAAAACATGAGGAAATCCTCATGATTCTGTGTCAATCTTGGTTCCGCACGTAAGAGCAGATCAGAGCCCATGTAACACGCCAACGACGGCGAGCGCTTCCACAGATTCACGCCTCGACCGCAGGGGTGTTCAGGAGAGGAACAACACGCGTGACGATCGACGAGACCACACCAGCCGACAACGGACGGAGCTCGAAGGCATCACGACTCACCAACGAACGTGGGGTCACCACCTCGCGGCCCGGCGCGCTGGTCGACAAGATCCTTGCCGGTGAGCCTTACGCGCTCGCGTTCGGTGGACAGGGTGCTCCCTGGCTCAGCTCGCTCGACGAACTCAGCCGCGACAACGGTCTCGAGCCGATCCTGACCGAACTGGTCAACACTGCCGCCGCGACCCTCGCGCCCGTCGCCCACGACCTGGTGGTCGTGCGTCCCGCCGGCTTCGACCCCGTCGCGTGGATCCTCGAGCAGGACGTCGCCGACGAGGACGAGCAGCCGGCCGCCGGACCGTCCGTCACCACACTGACGTCCGCTGCGGTGTCCCTGCCCGGCGTGTTCCTCACTCAGGTCGCCGCCCTTCGTGCTCTGGCCCTCCAGGGGCTCGACGTGTCCGCGCACGCGCCGACCGCCACCATCGGCCATTCCGCAGGCGTGCTCGCGGTCGAGGCAGTCGCCGCGAGCGGCCGCAAGGACGCCGACATCCTCGCGATCGCGCAGCTCATCGGCGCTGCCGCGACCCTCGTCGGTCGTCGTCGCGGCCTGATCTCCGGTGCCGAACGCTTCCCGATGCTCGCGGTCGCCGGCGTCGACCCCGAACGTCTGCGCGCGATCGTCGCCGACGTGTTCGACGGTCAGGACCCCGAACGCAGCGCCGTCGTCGCGATCCGCAACGCCCGTCGCCGTGTCGTCCTGTCCGGTCCGCCGGCGGCACTGGCCCGTATCCAGCAGCGCTGCGAGGACATTTCCGCGGCCGAAACCCGTGAGCGCGAATCGAAGAAGCGCGGCGGTGCCGTGTTCGCCCCGACCTTCGAGCCGGTGTCCGCAGAGGTCGGCTTCCACCACCCGGCTCTCGCCGATGCGGTCGAACAGGTCGCCGATTGGGCATCACGCTGCGACCTCGACGTCGACCTGGCGCGTTCGCTCGCGCAGGCGATCCTCGTCGACCCGGTCGACTGGGTGGATCTCGTCGACGGCGTTGTGGCCACCGGTGCGTCGTGGATCCTCGATCTCGGCCCCGGTGAGCTGCTCACCCGCATGACCGCCTCCGGCCTGCGCGGTCAGGGTGTCGGCATCATCGCCGCCGCCACCCGCGGCGGCCAACGCAACCTCCTCACCCCGGGTGCCGAGCCCGAGGTGCCGCGCGCATGGACCGACTTCGCACCCAGGCCCGTCGCGCTGCCCGACGGCCGCCTCGGTGTCGAGACCTCGTTCACCCGCCTGACGGGCCGTTCGCCGATCCTGCTCGCCGGAATGACCCCGACGACAGTGGATCCGAAGATCGTCGCGGCCGCCGCGAATGCCGGCCACTGGGCCGAGCTCGCCGGTGGCGGCCAAGTCACCGAGCAGATCTTCGCCGACCACGTCGAGGAGCTGAAGGGCCTGCTCGAGCCGGGTCGCGCCGTGCAGTTCAATTCGATGTTCCTCGACCCGTACCTGTGGAAGCTGCACGTGGGCGGCAAGCGTCTGGTGCCGAAGGCCCGCGCCGCGGGCGCTCCGTTCGACGGTGTCGTCGTCACCGCGGGCATCCCGGAACTCGAGGAAGCCGTCTCGATCATCGAGGAGCTCACCGAGGCCGGCATCAGCCATGTCGCGTTCAAGCCGGGCACCGTCGCGCAGATCCGTTCGGTGATCCGCATCGCGAACGAGGTCCCCGACTACCCGGTCATCGCCCACATCGAGGGTGGTCGCGCGGGTGGCCACCACTCGTGGGAGGACCTCGACGACCTGCTGCTCGACACGTACGCCGAGCTGCGCTCCCGTCCGAACCTGGTGCTGTGCGTCGGCGGTGGCATCGGCACCCCGGAGCGGGCAGCCGACTACCTGACCGGACGCTGGTCCACCCCGTACGGCTTCCCGGCGATGCCGCTGGACGGCATCCTCGTCGGCACCGCCGCGATGGCGGCCCTCGAAGCGACCACCTCTCCCGAGGTCAAGCAACTCCTCGTCGACACCCCCGGCACCCCCGACTGGGTCGGTGCGGGCACCGCGACCGGTGGTATGGCGTCGGGCCGCAGCCAACTCGGCGCCGACATCCACGAGATCGACAACGCAGCATCCCGCACCGGCCGTCTGCTCGACGAGGTCGCCGGTGACGCCGAGGCCGTCGCTGCCCGCCGCGACGAGATCATCGCCGCGCTGAACGGCACCGCGAAGCCGTACTTCGGTGATGTCGCCGAGATGACCTACCTGCAGTGGCTCACCCGCTACCTGGAGATCGCGATCGGGTCCGACGCCGCATCCGAGTTCGATTGCGGCACCGACCTCGGCGACGCCGTCGCCGAGGCGCACACCAGCCCGTGGCTGGACGTGTCGTGGCGGGAGCGGTTCCGCGACATGCTGCAGCGCGCCGAGGCTCGCCTGCACCCGGTCGACCGCGGCCCCATCCCCACGTTGTTCGACGAGGACGCGACCCTGGACCGCCCCTACGCGGCGATCAAGGCGCTGACCGGCCAATACCCGGACGCGGGCGACGTCGTGCTGCACCCGGCGGACGTGCCGTTCTTCGTGTCCCTGTGCCGCACCCCCGGCAAGCCGGTCAACTTCGTGCCGGTCGTCGACCAGGATGTGCGCCGCTGGTGGCGCTCCGATTCGCTGTGGCAGGCCCATGACCCGCGATACACCGCCGATCAGGTCTGCGTCATCCCCGGCACCGTCGCCGTCGCGGGTATCACTCGTGTGGACGAGCCTGTCGGTGAGCTCCTCGACCGCTTCGAGAAGGCGACCGTCGACGAGCTGCTCGCGGCCGGTGCCGACCCCGTCCAGGTCATAGCGCGACGCCATCAGGATCGGGCCACCGGACTGCTCGACGCCGTGCTGTCCGCGCCCGACGTCGCCTGGGCCGGCCGCCAGACCGTCAACCCCGTCCACCGTCTCGGCGATGTCGCCGAGTGGACCGCCGAGTCCGACGGCGCCGCCGTGCACGCCCCGACGGGTGCGACCTTGAACGTTCTCGACGACGAGCACGTCGGCCTGCGTGTGCCGCTGCTGCTCGACAAGGCCGTCGAGATCCGCATCACCGTCCCGGCGTCCGTGGGGACCGGCGGCGCACCGGTCGTCACCGAGGCCGACGCGGCCGCGTCGATGTCCGCGCTGCTCGGTGTCGCCGCCGGCCAGGAACTGCCGGCCGTGAAGAAGGGCGCTGCCCGCATCACCCTCGGCTGGCTGCCGGAGAAGATCGCCGATCACGCAGGCATCACCGGCGCGGGTCTGCCCACCACCATGACCACGGGCACCGCCGGTGTCCCGGATGTGCTCGTCGGCGCGTGCTGGCCCGCGGTGTTCGCCGCGCTCGGCGCATCGACGACCGGCGACAACCTGTCGGTCATCGAGGGCATGCTCGATCTGGTCCACCTCGACCACGCCATCGACGTCACCGGCGGTCTGCCCACCGATCCGTCGATCCTCGGGGTCAAGGCCCACGTCGTGAACGTCGCCGACACCGACCTCGGCCGTGTCGTCGAGGTGCATGCCGACATCGCCGCTGACAACGGTGACGGTTCCGGTGACAATGTCGTCGCGACGCTGATCGAGCGGTTCGCGATCCGCGGGCGCACCGGCATCGCCGACGTCGCCGACCCGGTTCGCGCCGGTGGTTCACTGTCGGACGCCGCCACGGACACCCCGCGTCGCCGCCGCCGCGATGCCGTGATCGTCGCACCTACCGACATGCGTGCGTTCGCCCGCGTCTCGGGTGACCACAACCCGATCCACACCTCGGGTAACGCCGCGTTGCTGGCCGGCCTCGGCACCCCGATCGTGCACGGCATGTGGCTGTCGGCCGCCGCCCAGCAGGTCGTCACCGCGGTCGAGGTCGACGCGAAATTGCCGGTTCGCCGCCTGACCGCGTGGACCGCCCGGTTCCTCGGGATGGTCCGCCCCGGCGCGGAGATCGACGTGCGTGTCGACCGCGTCGGCACCGACAACGGCGCCGAGATCATCGAGGTCGGCTGCCGCGTCGACGGTGATCTGGTGATGGTCGCGACGGGCCGCACCGCGGCCCCGACGACCGTCTACGCGTTCCCCGGCCAGGGCATCCAGCGTCCCGGCATGGGATTGGACGCCCGCGCCCGCAGCAAGGCCGCCCGCGAGATCTGGGATCGCGCCGACAAGCACACCCGCAAGGCGCTCGGCTTCTCCATCCTCGCTGTCGTGCGTGACAACCCGACCGTGCTCAAGGCCCGCGGCGTCACCCACAAGCACCCGGACGGTGTGCTGCACCTGACGCAGTTCACCCAGGTCGCGATGGCCACCCTCGGTGTCGCGCAGATCGCCGAGCTCCGTGAGGCCGGCGCGTTCGTGGAGGGTTCGTTCCTCGCCGGCCACTCGGTCGGCGAGTACAACGCGCTCGCCGCGGTCGCCGGTGTGCTGCCGCTCGAGGCGGTGCTCGAGGTCGTGTTCCAGCGCGGCTCCGCGATGCACGCCCTCGTCCCGCGCGACGAGCACGGCCGCTCGGACTACCGCATGGCCGCGATCCGGCCGTCGCAGTTCGGTGTCGCAGACGAAAACCTGCAGGACTTCGTCGCCGGTGTCGCCGCCGAGTCGGACGAATTCCTGGAGATCGTGAACCTGAACCTGCGCGGCTCGCAGTACGCCATCGCAGGCACGGTCGCCGGCCTCGAAGCCCTCGAAACGGTGATCGAACGCAAGGTCGCCGAGTTCGGTGGCAAGCGCGCGTTCATTCTGGTCCCCGGCATCGACGTGCCGTTCCACTCGACCGTCCTGCGCGGCGGCGTGGACGACTTCCGCGAGCGGCTGCTGCACCTGTTGCCGCAGCAGATCGACCCGAACATCCTCATCGGCCGCTACATCCCGAATCTGGTGCCCAAGCCGTTCAACCTGGGCCGCGAGTTCATCCAGGAAATCGCCGATCTGGTTCCGTCGCAGCCTCTCGCCGAGGTCCTCGCGGACTTCGACGCGTGGGCGGCGAAGCCGGTCGAGCTGACCCGCGTCGTGCTCGCCGAGCTCCTCGCGTGGCAGTTCGCGTCGCCGGTCCGCTGGATCGAGACGCAGGACCTGCTGTTCGCCGACGAGGCCGACGGTGGTCTCGGTGTCGAGCGGTTCGTCGAGGTCGGTCTCGGTGCCGCCCCGACCGTCGCGAACCTGGCGTCGCAGACCCTCAAACTGCCGGGCCGCTTCGGTGAACCCGTCGAGGTTCTCAACATCGAGCGGGAAGCGTCGGTCGTGTACTCCAC
>NZ_JBAQXC010000148.1:0-26243 GCF_049299235.1 Rhodococcus sp. (in: high G+C Gram-positive bacteria)
CACCCGGCGTCGCCACTCCGCGATCGGCAATATCAGCCCGAACGCCTACGAAGCCGTTGCGTCCGCTACCCTCGCGGAAGCGGTATAACCGAAATGACACCGTGTCCAAGATCAGGGGTCAAGGCCCGTGTTGGCTGGCCGAGGAGCCGACCGACGAGGCGGCAGCACTGTGGGTGGTCACCAACAAGGCCGGTGAGCAATTGCGCATCACGCTCGAAGAAGTCGAGCACGATTCGAGCCACGAACTGGGAGTCGATCCGGGCCTGATCAAGGACGGTGTGGAAGCGCACCTGCAAGAACTGCTCGCCGAGCACGTCGAAACCTTGGGGACCGGATACACGCTCGTCCGCCGGGAGTATCCGACGGCGATCGGCCCGGTCGACCTGCTGTGCCGGGACGCGGACGGTGCCACGGTTGCGGTCGAGATCAAGCGCCGCGGCGAGATCGACGGCGTGGAACAACTCACCCGCTACCTCGAACTGCTCAACCGTGATCCGCTGCTGGCACCGGTGAGCGGCGTGTTCGCCGCGCAGCAGATCAAACCGCAGGCCAAGACTCTCGCGACCGACCGGGGGATTCGCTGCCTCGTCCTCGACTACGAGGCGCTGCGCGGAACCGAGAGCACCGAGTTCCGGTTGTTCTGATCGTGCCGCGCCGCAACCGTTCCCAGCCACCGCGACAGCGCGGGCAGCATCCGCATGCCTCGGCCGCCGTGCGCACCGAGCACGGGCCGGCCGGATCGGACTCGGAGCGGTTCACCGTGCGGACGGTGCCGGGGTCCCGCGCAACCAAGTCGTACCGGTGTCCCGGCTGCGATCACGAGATCGCAGCCGGTGTCGCGCACGTCGTAGCCTGGCCCGCCGACTCACCCGGCGGTGCAGACGATCGGCGGCATTGGCACAGCGGATGTTGGTCGGGGCGTTCGACTCGAAGCCCGACGCGGCGTTGGTCGTAGGAGCCGGTCCGAAGGCCTGCCCGTCGGACCGGGTGGAGTACTCGAGGTCTGCTCAGCTTCGGGCCTTGCTCGCGACAGCGGGTGAGCGGCCGCGACGGTCACCGGTCGTCGCGGGTGGCCGCGGAGAATTGTTGCTCGGTGTGTTCTGACCTGTGGGCGTCTCGGCTTCCGGGCCGTCGGTTTCGTCCGAGTCGGTATCGCCGCCGGTCGTGTTGCGGCTCTTGTCGCCGCCGGCACGGCCGTCCTGCGTGGCCAGCACGTCACGGTCGAGCAACTCTCCTTCGCGCGTGACTGCAGCGAGCATCGACGGGACCGCGTCGAGTTGCTCGCGGACACCGTCGAGTTGGGTGAGAATCCGGCTCCGCAGTACCCGCAGCTCTTCGGTGAGGTCGCGGGCATTGGTGATCTTGCGCTCGGACTGTTCGGTCGCGATCGACACCCGACGTGCCGCTTCCTGGGTCGCCTGCTCGACACGCCGCTCGGCCTCCGCCTTGCTGGTGCGCTCGAGTTCGTCGAGCGCACCGAGCAGTTTGGATCGACGCTCGCCCATTGTGATCTCGAAGTCTTGCTGAACCTGCGCGCGTTTGCCTTCGGCCTGTGCGGCCAGCCGGTCGCGTTCCGCCTCGGCGGCCGCGATGATGCGATTGGCCTCGGCGCGCGCAGCGGCCATGGTCTCCGCATGTTCCTCTTCGAATGCGACACGCCGCCGTTCGATTTCGGCGACCTTCGCCTCGTAGTCACCGCGCAGGCGGATGCCTTCCTGCTCGGCGAGGGAAATCATCTCTGCCGATTCGGCTTCCGCGCGCGCCCTGAGTTCGGATGCCTCATCGGACGCCAACCGGAGCATCCGCGAGATGCGATCGCTCATTCCTTCCGCGGTCGTCGGGGGCACCGACAACCGGTCGACGTCCCTGCGCAGTTCGTCGATCTCGTTGCGCGCATTCTCGAGCTGCCGGGACAGATCGCGGGCCTGGGACGACGCGGCATCCCGATCGGTCGCGGTCACCCGCAGCTCGGCTTCGAACCGCGCGAAATAGTTGGTCACCTCGTCGCGGTCGAAGCCCTTGCGCACGATGGAAAACGGGAGATGGCTGGGGGTGCGATCGCGATCGAAGACCATGGCGTCAATCTACCCGGTCGGTGACACGCAGGCTGCGCGCGATCCCGCGTTGTGATAGGCGCCGCGCCGAGAATGCACTCGCCGGCGGATTTCGGTGGTCGGTAGGAATTCAGTGGTCAGCGCTTGCGGCGGGCTCGACGAGTTCGACGAGCACACCACCGGCATCCTTCGGGTGCAGGAAGTTGATGCGCGAATCGGCGGTGCCGCGCCGCGGGGCGTCGTACAGGAGTCGCACGCCCTGCTCGCGCAGAACGGTCGAGATCGCATCGAGGTCGGTGACGCGGTAGGCGAGTTGCTGCAGACCGGGGCCGCTGCGGGCGATGAACTTCGCGATCGTCGAATTCTCGTTCAGCGGTGCGAGGAGCTGGATCGCGGTCGAACCGTCGGGGGTGCCGGGAACGGACAGCATCGCTTCGCGCACGCCCTGCTCTTCGTTGATCTCTTCGTGGGTGGAGACCAGGCCGAGGTTCTCGGCGTACCAGGCGAGCGCGACATCGAGGTCGGGTACGGCGATGCCGACGTGGTCGATGGCGGTGACGAGGCCGGAGGCCAGAACGGTGCCGGTCGCGGAGGAATGGGTGGACGACTCAGTCATGGTCTAGACGGTAGCGCTAACGTTGAATCAGTTCACGCCGGGAGGTGGCTTCCGGCACACCACCAGGAACACACATCGCTGCTGTTCCTCGAATTGTGGAGGAATTCCTCGTGACCACTTCTGTCATCGTTGCTGGTGCCCGCACGCCGATGGGGCGTTTGCAGGGTGCGTTGAAGGACTTTTCGGGGTCGGATCTGGGTGGGGTCGCGATCGCGGGGGCGTTGGCGAAGGCTTCGGTGGCGCCGGAGTCGGTGGAGTACGTGATCATGGGTCAGGTGCTTACCGCCGGTGCCGGGCAGATCCCGGCGCGGCAGGCCGCTGTGGCGGCGGGTATCCCGATGGATGTGCCTGCGCTGACGATCAACAAGGTGTGTCTGTCGGGGATCAATGCGATCGCGATGGCCGATCAGCTGATCCGGGCGGGCGAGTTCGACGTCGTCGTCGCCGGGGGGCAGGAGTCGATGAGCCAGGCCCCGCACCTGCTGGAGAAGTCGCGTGCCGGGTTCAAGTACGGGGATGTGACCTTGCGGGATCACATGGCGTTCGACGGGCTGCACGACATCTTCACCGATCAGGCGATGGGAAATCTGACCGAGTCGGCCAATAGTGGTGATCGGTTCGTCTCGCGTGCGGAGCAGGACGCCTTCGCGGCGGCGTCGCATCAGAATGCGGCGCGGGCGTGGAAGGACGGGCTGTTCGACGACGAGGTGGTGCCGGTCGCGATTCCGCAGCGTAAGGGCGACCCGGTGGAATTCGCCTCGGACGAGGGGATTCGTGCGGAGACGACGGTGGAGTCGTTGGGCAGGCTGCGTCCGGCGTTCGCGAAGGACGGGACGGTGACGGCGGGGTCGGCGTCGCAGATTTCCGATGGTGCGGCGGCGGTGGTGGTGATGAGCCGGGCGAAGGCCGAGGAGCTCGGTCTGTCGTGGCTCGCGGAAATCGGAGCTCACGGGGTGGTGGCGGGTCCGGATTCGACGTTGCAGTCGCAGCCGGCGCGGGCGATCGCGAAGGCGTGCGAGCGGGAGGGGATCGATCCGGCAGATCTTGATCTGGTGGAGATCAACGAAGCGTTCGCGGCGGTGGGGATCGTGTCGGCGCGGGAGTTGGGGATCGATGCGTCGAAGGTGAACGTCAATGGTGGGGCGATCGCGTTGGGGCATCCGTTGGGGATGTCGGGGGCGCGCATCGCGTTGCATCTGGCGTTGGAGCTGAAGCGTCGTGGTGGCGGTGTGGGTGCTGCGGCGTTGTGCGGTGGTGGTGGTCAGGGCGATGCGTTGATCGTGCGGGTTCCCCGGGGTTGATCGGCATGGGTTGATCGGCATGGGTTGATCGGCATGGGTTGATCGGCACAGCCTGGTCTTCTCGGCTTCTGCCGCATACACCGGTCACGGCTCCGGCGCATCGCGCCGGGCCGTGACGTCTCTCACGGCAACGACGGGCCGTCGTAGGACTCGGGCACAATGGCGAGTATGACGAATCTCCTCGACCTGTCCACACCCGCGAAGCGTTTCCGCCTCGTCGCGATCTGGGAAGCCATCACCTGGCTGGCCCTTCTGATCGCGATGTTCTTCAAGTGGGTGCTCGGATACGAGGAAGCCATCCGTATTCCCGGCATGGTGCACGGTGTCGCCGGGTTCATGCTGTTCGTCGTCGTTGCTCTCGCGACCGCGTGGTCGCTCAAGTGGGATCTCAAGACGACCTTCCTCGCCCTGGTCTCGAGTGTCCCGCCGTTCGGCACCATCGTCTTCGAGCGCTGGGCGGTGCGTACCGGTCGTCTCGGCGAACTCTCCGAGCCCGCTGTGCGCGACACCGAGCCGGCACTGCCCTGATCATCCGGTCCTGACCACCCGACACGGCCCGGGCGGAACGTGACAGACTGGACGGCGTGACTCGACCCGGTTCCCGTCCAGCACGTTCCGCTGCGGCAGCAGCGGCGATCTCCGGCGCGGTGGATCTCGCACCGCTCAAGGAGAGGGCGTCTGCGCCCCCTCCGCCGCCGCCCTCCGGCGACGGCGACGCACCCGACGGTCTCGCGCCCGTCATAGATGTCACCGAGGCCACCTTCGAGACCGAGGTGCTGCAACGGTCCTCGCAGGTCCCAGTCATCGTGGACCTGTGGGCAACCTGGTGCCAGCCGTGCAAGCAACTGTCTCCGGTCCTCGAGAAACTCGCCCGCGAAGACGGCGGCGCCTGGGTTCTCGCGAAGGTGGATGTCGACGCCAATCCGCGCATCGCCCAGGCATTCGGAGTGCAGTCGGTGCCGACGGTCGTCGCGATCGCGGCCGGGCAGCCGCTCGCCGACTTCCAGGGCGTACAGCCGGAGTCGGCACTGCGTGAGTGGATCGCGGCGATCCGCAACGCCGTCGCGGGGAAACTGACGGGTCCGTCCACGGCGGAACCGCAGGACACCCCTGCCGACCCGAGGTTCGTCGCTGCGGAGGAGGCGCTCGACGCCGGCGACCTGGCGGGAGCTGAAGCGGCATACAACCTGGTCCTCAATTCGGAACCCGACAACGCAGAGGCGCTCGCAGCAGTGCGTCAGGTGCGGTTCCTGATGCGCGCTCAGGATCTGCCCGCCGACGCGGTCGAACACGCCGACGCGGCGCCCGCCGACCTGGACGCCCAGTTCGCCGCCGCCGACGCCGAACTGTTCGCGCAGAATCCGGAGAAGGCGTTCGCGCGTCTCATCGGGTTCGTCTCGCGCAGTGCAGGCGACGAGAAGACCGCCGCGCGCACCCGGCTACTCGAACTGTTCGAACTGTTCGATCCAGCCGAGCCGTTCGTCGTCGCCGCACGACGGAAGCTGGCGTCGGCCCTCTACTGAAACGAACGGCCTGGTGGGGGCACTGCCCCGACCAGGCCGTTCGCTCGATTCAGTGACCGACATCAGTGATAGCGGCCGGTGCAACCCGCCTCACCGTGCAACACACCCGTGCGGAACGCATCGACGCGGGCAAAGCCGCTGGGCACGGTGTTGCCGTTGACGTCGCTCGCCGCGAGACCGTCGGCGAGCAGACCGGATACGGCTTCGTCGAGGTCGCCGGGGGACAACCACACGAGGTTCTCGTCGGGATTGCTGGTCAGGTCGATATTCGTCGGACTCAGCGCGGCACTGATCGCCCCGGACAGGCACGCCGCCCGCAGCGCGGTCTGCGCATCGGTCAACGATGCTCCGGCCTCCTGCTGAACGGCGAGGGCGAACCTCGAGGCGAGAAGCACGTACGCGTTGTAGTCGCCGCGGACATCAGCGCTGAACGGACTCGACCCGGATTCCGGGGGAGCACCGCGTTCGGCGAGTTCCGCCAGGTCGACACCGATGGTGTTCGTCGCCGGGCAATACGATACCGGCGATGTCGCTTTCGCGTCGGGGCACCCGAGATCGGAACCGGACAGGTCGAGCTTCGGCGGCGACGACAAGCCGAAGACATAGTTGAACGAATGCAGGATCTGTTCGACGGACTCCGCGGTGACGGGCAGTTCCCCGTCGTCGCTGCCGTCGAAGAACTGCGGCAGATCCGCGCGGCGGGACTCGATCTCGGCGGCATCGATGCGGGTGCAGGACTCGGCGCCGTCGGAAAACCCGATCTGCATCGCGGTGACACGTTCGAACGCCGAACCGTGGACCGAATCCGGGTCGTTGGGGTCGGTGTCACGGAACTGAACCATCGAGGCGAGCACCGAATTGAGTCCATCCGAGGTGTTGAGCCGGAAATGCTCGGAATTCCCCTCGGCGACGTGCCGGACGAACGCGCCGGCGAAGCAATCGGCCTGCTGCTCGAACACGATGCCGGGATCGTCGTCGGAGACGATGCCGGACTTGTACTGGATGGCGTGCCCGTATTCGTGGGCGAGCACCATCACCACCGACATCGGACCGAACACCTCGATCAACTCGGGCAGCAGGTACGCCCGGTCCCATCCGATCACGTCGCCCCGGTTGCAGTACGCGGCGTTGATGAAGTCGAAGGTGGGCTCACCACAGAAGTCGGGACCGCGGCGCTCGGACGGATCCCAGGACAACAGGGACGAGACCGGTTCGAACGATCCCTTCGCGATCGAACCGAACGCAGTCTCCCAGTACGACTCGATGTCGGCGATCGCGTTGCCCACGAGAGTGTCGACGTCGCCGCCGTCGCCGTTCTCGATGTCGACGTCGGCGTCCGGCACCCCGTCGCGGGGACCGGACGGACCGGACGACACGGCCAGGCCGGCGACGGTGAACGGGTTGTCGTAGATCGACACCGCCGTGCCTTCGATTCCGGTCGCACACCCCGCCAGCAGGGCCACAGCCAGCACTCCGAACGCGAACCGCGCCGGCCGGCCCGTCTTTCTCACCTTGATCGCTCCTGTCGTCGAGGAACCGTGGTCACCGGTGCAGTGCCAGCCAGATCGCACCGTGAGCAGGCAGGGCCACCCGCGCCGAAGCGGGCCGTCCGTGCCAGGAGTGCGCTGTCGCCGTCACAGCACCGAGATTCCCGGTCCCATTGCCGCAGTAGGCGGTCGCATCCGTGTTGAGGATCTCCACCCACCGACCCGCTTCGGGTAGTCCGACACGATAGTCGGCGTGCGGGCGCCCGGAAAAGTTGTACAGGCATGCGACGACGGAGCCGTCACTTCCGTATCGAAGGAAGCTGAGCACATTGTTCACCGCGTCGTTCGCGTCGATCCACGCGTACCCGCCCGGGGAGGTATCCAGCGTCCACAGCGCGGGATGGTCGCGGTAGATGCGGTTGAGGTCGCCCACCAGCGTCCGGACGCCGCGGTGCAGTGCCCCGGTGTGTTCGTCGTCCAATTGCCACCAGTCCAGTCCGCGTTCCTCCGACCACTCGGCGGACTGCCCGAATTCCTGCCCCATGAACAGCAACTGCTTGCCGGGATGCGCCCACATGTACGCGAGCAAGGTTCGCAGACCGGATGCCTTCGTGAAGTCGTCGCCGGGCAGCCGCGTCCACAGGGTGCCCTTGCCGTGTACCACCTCGTCGTGGCTGATCGGCAGCATGAAGTTCTCGCTCCACGCGTACATCAGCGAAAACGTGATTTCGTGGTGGTGGTAGGTGCGGTGCACGGAATCACGGGAGACGAATCCGAGCGTGTCGTGCATCCACCCCATGTTCCATTTCATGTCGAATCCGAGTCCGCCCACGTTGGTCGGTCGCGTCACCCCCGGCCACGCCGTGGACTCCTCGGCGACGGTGACCACGCCCGGATACAGCTTGTGCACGGTGGCGTTGAGTTCCTGCAGGAACGCGACCGCCTCGAGGTTCTCGCGACCGCCGTGGACATTCGGAGTCCAGCCGCCGTGCGGCCGCGAATAGTCCAGGTACAACATCGAGGCGACGGCATCGACCCGCAGACCGTCGATGTGGAACTCCTCGATCCAATAGAGGGCGTTGGCCACCAGGAAATTGCGGACCTCGCGGCGGCCGTAGTCGAAGACGTAGGTACCCCAGTCGAGTTGTTCGCCGCGCGTGGGGTCGGGATGCTCGTAGAGCGGGCTGCCGTCGAACCGGGCGAGCGCCCAGTCGTCCTTCGGGAAGTGCGCCGGAACCCAATCCATGATCACGCCGATCCCGGCGCGATGCAGTCGGTCGACGAACTCGCGGAATTCGTCCGGAGTCCCGAACCTGGAGGTCGGCGCGTAGTACGACGTGACCTGATAGCCCCACGATCCGCCGAACGGATGCTCGGCGACGGGAAGCAGTTCGACGTGGGTGAAACCGGTGTCGGTGACGTAGTCGGCGAGTCGGTCGGCCAACTCCAGGTAGTTCAGGCCCGGCTGCCACGATCCCAGGTGCACCTCGTACACGCTCATCGGTTCCTGCCACGGCTGAGAACGTGCACGCGCGTCGAGCCATTCGTTGTCGCGCCACGTGTGCCGCGAGGCGGTCACCACGGAACCGGTCGCCGGGGGAACTTCGGTGGCGTACGCCATCGGGTCGGCCTTCTCCCGGATCGATCCGTCACGGCCGTGCACCCGGAACTTGTACAGGGCGCCGGGTTCGACGTCGGGAACGAACAGTTCCCACACGCCGCTCGAGCCGAGCACCCGCATCGGAGCGGTGCGTCCGCCCCACAAGTCGAAGTCGCCGGTCACGGTCACACCGCGGGCTCCGGGCGCCCAGACCGCGAACGACGTGCCGTCGACCGTGCCGTCCGGAGTGTCGTAAGAGCGGGGATGTGCGCCGAGGATTTCCCACAGTCGTTCGTGGCGGCCTTCGGCGAACAGATGCAGATCCAATTCTCCGAGTGTCGGGAGGAACCGGTAGCCGTCGGCGGCGACGACGACGTGATCGAACGGGTAGGTCACCACGAGTCGGTAGTCCGCCGGGGCATGGACCGGAACGAGCGCGCTGAACACATCGGACCCGACCGGTTCGAGCGGATGGTCGACACCACCGATGCGCACCGCGACCGTGTCCGCACCCGGCCGCAGCGCACGAATCAGCGTGCCTTCGGGGTGCGGGTGGGCACCGAGAATCGCGTGCGGGTCGTGGTGCTCGCCCGCGGCCAGCCGCGCCAGGTCACCTGCCGTCGGAGCGTGTCGGCGCGTCGAGACGGCCCGGTTCGTTGTGGGATCTTCCGGCGGGGTCACGACTGCCTCCTGTATGCGAGGGTGGTGCGCGCAGGCACCCCGATCGACGGCAACACGAGAATGTGCACGACCGACCGCCACGGCTCGAGCCGCACGAAATTCGACTGGCCCCAGTGGTATTCCTCCCCGGTGACCTCGTCGTGGACGGTGAAGTGCTCGTGCCAGTCCCGTCCGATCGCAGGCATGTCCAGCCACAGGGTGCCCTGTTCGGCAGCATACGGATCGAGATTGACGACGGTGAGCACCGCGTCGCCGGTGGTGGGATCGAACTTCGAATAGGCGATCAGCGCGTCGTTGTCGACGTGATGGAAGTGGATGTTGCGCAGTTGCTGCAGCGCCGGGTGTGCCCGGCGGATCCGGTTCAGCGTCGCGATCCACGGTTCGAGCGATTCGCCGCGACGACGCGCCTCGTCGAAGCGGCGGGGACGCAACTGGTACTTCTCCGAGTCCAGGTATTCCTCGCTGCCCGGCCGTACCGCCAGGTGTTCGTACAGCTCGTACCCGGAGTACACACCCCACGTCGGCGCGAGGGTCGCAGCCAGTGCGGCACGCAGCGCGAACATTCCCGGACCGCCCCGCTGCAGCGTCTCGTGGAGAATGTCCGGGGTGTTCACGAACAGATTGGGGCGAGCTTCGTCGGCCTTGGCGGCCAATTCCTGCCCGAACTCGGTGAGTTCCCACTTGGTTTCCCGCCACGTGAAATACGTGTAGGACTGGGTGAATCCGCGCCGAGCCAGGCCGTACATGCGGGCGGGCCGGGTGAAGGCTTCGGACAGGAACAGCACCTCGGGATCGGTGCGTTTGACCTCGGCGATCAGCCATTCCCAGAAGTCGGCGGGCTTGGTGTGCGGGTTGTCGACCCGGAAGATCTTCACACCCAACGCAACCCAGTGTCGCACCACACGAAGCACCTCGGCGTAGATGCCGTCGCGATCGATGTCGAAATTGACCGGGTAGATGTCCTGATACTTCTTCGGCGGGTTCTCCGCGTACGCGATCGTGCCGTCCGGCAGCACCGTGAACCACTCGGGGTGCGAGGCCGCCCACGGATGGTCGGGAGCGCACTGCAACGCCAGGTCCAGCGCGACCTCCAGGTCGAGTTGTTCTGCGCGGGAAACGAAGTCGCGGAAGTCCTGCTCGGTGCCCAAGTCCGGGTGAATCGCGTCGTGGCCACCCTCGTCGGAACCGATCGCCCAGGGTGAACCGACGTCGTCGGGTCCGGCGACGAGCGTGTTGTTCGGGCCCTTGCGGTTGATCTTCCCGATCGGGTGGATCGGCGGCAGGTACACCACATCGAAGCCCATCGCGGCGATCCGCGGCAGGTCGTCGGCGGCGGTCGCGAACGTGCCGTGCCGGGGTGTGCCGTCCTCGTTCCATCCGCCCGTCGACCGCGGAAAGAACTCGTACCAGGAACCGAACAGGGCGCGTCGCCGGTCCACTCGGGCGGTGAGCGCACGCCCACGGGTGACCAGTTCGCGCAGCGGATGTGCCCGCAGAATCTCGGTGATGTCGGGAGCGAACGCCGGCGCGACGCGTTCCGGGAGCGCCCGCGGTGACCGCAGCGAGGCCGTGACGGCGAGCAGCGCCGGCCGGTTGCCGCGCGGCGCAGCCTTCGCTGCCTTCTCGAACAGCGCGGCGCCGATCTCGAGGTCGTTCGCGAGTTCTTCGGCACCCTGACCGGCGGAGATTTTCGCGTCCACCGCGTGCCGCCAGGTGGTCACCGGATCACTCCACGCCTCGACCCGGTACGTCCACGTGCCAGGACTGGTCGGGGTGAACGTCGCGTGGAATGTGTCGGGCAGCGCCCCGGGAACCATCGAGATGCGGACGAGTTTGCCCTCCGTCTCGGGATCCGAACCCGGCCCGCGCACCGCGAGGGTCGCGGCGAGCGCGTCGTGGCCCTCGCGCCACACCACCGCGGACACCGGCACGACTTCGCCGACGACGGCTTTGACCGGCGAGCGTCCACCCGCAATCTGGGGTTGGACGTCGTCGATGGCGAGACGACCTGTCACAAGTGCTCCGTTCGAGGTGGGACCGGTGAGGTGAACAGCACGGCGTGCTCGCACACAACCGTAATCGAGGTGCGGATTCGTGGCCGCGCAAGTGGCGGGTTCGACAGCGGGAGCGCGAATCCGGCGGACCCGTGGACGGCTCGGCCGCGGACAGATCGTCACCCGGGCGGTCGTCACAGCGCCCGGCGTGGCGCAACGCGGGAAACTCGGTAGTCTTCGCGGGGTGAAAGCCTTGCGTAGGTTCACCGTACGAGCCCATCTTCCCGAGCGCCTGGCTGCGCTGGGAACCCTCTCCGTCAACCTGCGGTGGTCGTGGCATCCGCCGACCCAGGACCTGTTCGCGACCGTCGACCCGGCACTGTGGCAACACGTCGGGCACGACCCGGTCCGGTTGCTCGGTGAGGTGCCCCCGGCGCGACTCGACGAACTCGCCGCCGACCCCGACTTCCAGGAACGACTCGATGCCGCCGCCGCGGACCTCGACGAGTACCTGGCCCGGCCGCACTGGTATCAACACCAGCAGGAGCGCGGCAACGACATGCCGACGGGCATCGCCTACTTCTCGATGGAGTTCGGCGTCAGCGAGGTCCTACCCAACTATTCGGGCGGCCTCGGCATTCTCGCCGGTGACCACCTGAAAGCCGCCTCCGACCTCGGGTTGCCGCTCGTCGGTGTCGGACTGTTGTACCGCTCCGGCTACTTCCGGCAGTCCCTGACCGCCGACGGCTGGCAGAGCGAGCACTACCCGGCCTACGATCCGCAGGGACTTCCGCTGCGGCTGCTCACCGAGCCCGACGGTAGCCCCGCCCTCGTCACCGTCACCGTGCCAGGCAACCGTGAGCTGGCCGCCCGCGTGTGGATCGCGCAGGTCGGCCGGGTGCCGCTGCTGCTGCTCGACTCCGATATCGCGAGCAACGACGAGGAACTGCGCGGGGTCACCGACCGCCTCTACGGCGGAGACCAGGACCATCGCATCAAGCAGGAAATCCTCGCCGGTGTCGGCGGTGTGCGCGCCGTGCGCGCCTACACGCGCATCCACGGTCTGCCCGACCCCGAGGTCTTCCACATGAACGAGGGCCACGCCGGTTTCTCGGGCGCCGAACGCATCCGCGAACTGGTCACCACCACCGGGCTCGACTTCGACGAGGCGCTGTCCGCCGTGCGCGCGGGCACCGTCTTCACCACCCACACGCCGGTTCCGGCCGGCATCGACCGGTTCCCGATCGACCTGGTGCGGCACTATTTCGCCGGACCGAACGGGGAAAACGAGTCGTCGCTGCTGCCCGGCCTGACCGTCGACCGAATCCTTGCGCTCGGCCGGGAAACCGACCCGCACGTGTTCAACATGGCACACCTGGGTCTGCGGCTCGGTCAGCGCAGCAACGGCGTCTCCCAACTCCACGGCCGGGTCAGCCGCGGCATGTTCGACGGTCTGTGGCCGGGCTTCGACGCCGCCGAGGTACCGATCGGATCGGTCACCAACGGTGTG
Source organism: Rhodococcus sp. (in: high G+C Gram-positive bacteria) (assembly GCF_049299235.1). Lineage (GTDB taxonomy): Bacteria > Actinomycetota > Actinomycetes > Mycobacteriales > Mycobacteriaceae > Rhodococcus. The sequence continues at coordinate 12,767 of NZ_JBAQXC010000148.1, forward strand.
CACGCCCCCACCTGGGCCGCACGCGAATGGGTTGCTCTGGCGAACCGTCTCGCCGGCCCCGACCGGGTCGAGGAAGCCCGCGGCTGGGAACTGTTGCAGACCGTGCCGGCGCAGGACTTGTGGGACACCCGCAACACCCTGCGCGGCCAGCTCGTCGCCGAGGTGCGGCGCCGGCTTCGTGCGTCGTGGGTCGAGCGCGGTGCCACGTCCGCCGAACTCGGCTGGGTCGACGGAGTCTTCGACCCGAATGTGCTCACCGTCGGCTTCGCGCGGCGTGTGCCCACCTACAAGCGGCTCACGCTGATGCTCCGCGACGAGGATCGACTGCGGTCCCTGCTGCTCGACGCGGACCGGCCCGTGCAGCTCGTCGTCGCAGGCAAGAGCCACCCCGCCGACGACGGCGGCAAGGCGCTGATCCAGCACGTCGTCCGATTCGCGGACCGGCACGACGTTCGGCACCGCATCGTGTTCCTGCCCAACTACGACATGTCGATGGCGCGTTTCCTGTACTGGGGCTGCGACGTGTGGCTCAACAACCCGTTGCGCCCGCTCGAAGCGTGCGGCACGTCCGGTATGAAATCGGCGCTCAACGGCGGCCTCAACCTGTCCATCCTCGACGGCTGGTGGGACGAGATGTACGACGGGGAGAACGGCTGGGCCATCCCCACCGCCGATGGTGTCGTCGACGAGCAGCGCCGCGACGACCTCGAGGCCAGCGCCCTGTACGAACTGCTCGAACGATCCGTGCTGCCCCGGTTCTACGACCGGGACACCGACGGGGTGCCTGCCCGCTGGATCGAGATGGTGCGGCACACCCTGGAAAAGCTCGGACCGAAGGTACTCGCGTCACGGATGGTCCGCGACTACGCGGTGCAGTACTACGCCCCGGCTGCCGAGGCGGCACGTGCGATCGTCGCCGACGACTATGTGGGCGCCAAAGCACTGGCGGACTACCGGCACCGCATCGAGGCGGCCTGGCCGTCGGTGCGGGTCGCGCAGGTCGACAGCGACGGGCTGCCCGACAGCGCCGAGATCGGTTCCCGGCTGGCCCTCACCGCGCACGTGCACCTCGGCGGGCTCGACCCCGCGGATGTGCTGGTGCAGGTCGTGATCGGCCGGGTCGGTGTCGACGACACCCTCACCGAGGTGACGACCACCCCGATGCGGCACACCGGCTCCGACGGTATCGGTGACGTGTTCGACGTCGAGGTCGCGTTGCCGCTCGCCGGCGCCCTCGGCTACACGGCTCGGGTGTTGCCGCAGCACGATCTGCTCGCGACGCCGGTGGAACTGGGGTTGGTCGTTCTGCCGTAGGGCGACTGCGGACTGCTCCCGAAGCGATACCGGCGCGGTGCCACTCGGCGCCGGGCCGGTATCGCCGGCGAAGCGCCGAACTCGGTCGCAGATATAGCATCGGCCGGGTGACTACCGCGTGGACGGACGCATGACGGGGCACCGAACGCTGTCCGTCCAGATCGAAGACGTTGCGATCGAGGATGGCGCGATACCGCCTCCTCGAATCGGATCGGTCATCGCGTTCCCACTCCGATTCGTCGAGATGCCACCCGCCGGCGGTGGGGTGGTCACGGTGCGTGCGCTCCTCGAAGCGAGCACTCGGCCACGCTGGCGGTGAGCGTCGACGCGGACCGCGTCGTCCATGAATACGTGCTGCCCGGCGCGATCGGGATCGCGCGCCGGATCTGGGCGACCTCGGTGGCTGCTGGGTGACCGGCGGGGACGGGTTGTATCGGGTCGACGAAGGCGAGACGCCAGGCCACATCGACGACCTCCCGGTCCTCACCGGAGCGGTGCGGGGAGAAACCCTGCTGGTCTGCCGGGCGGAAGGTCGGTGGACACTGCACGGTCCGGACGGACCTCCGATCGAGGTGCGCGGTCCGGACGGATCTGTGGCGGCGGTCGGGGTCGACGCGGACGGCTTCGTCGTCGCCGTCCGCGCCGGTGACTCCACCTTCCGGTTCGTGCGCGTCCATCCCGATGGGGAGCTGACTGTCGGACCGATCCTTCCGCACACCGAGCGGCAGCATCGCCTGTTCCTCGGCGGCACACCGCTGCGCCTCTTCCTCGGCGACCACGCGGCACTTGTTCACCAGGACCTCACCCTCGCAGACCCACGCACACTGCCGAAACGGCTCATGTCGGCCGGGCAGGTCGGGCCGTACGCGTGGTTCACCGACCACCCCCCCGGACGGGACCGGGCGTTCCGGTTGGTGGCCTCTTCCCGGACCGGTCGGCTACGACCGCACTCGCCAGTTCTGGCTGTTCACCCTGCTCGACGGGCAGACCCTCGAACCGGTCACCAGCACACCGATCTTCGCGACGCGCCTACCTGTGACCATCGACGACCACGGAACGGTATGGGTGGTCGCCGACGGAATCGGATCCATTCCCGCCACCTCGATGCGGTGGCCGAACATCCTCGACGTCGCGGCACTGCTCGACGCATCTCGCAGCCCCGCCACCGGTTCTGCGCAGTGATCGCGGCGGACCGCACGAGAGGGAACCGATCCGTGCCGCCCGGGGCCGGTCAGTCCCGGAGACGCGTGAGGGCCTTGCGCACGATCTCCGGGTCGGTGGTTTCCCAGAACGGGGGCAGCGACGCCCGTAGATAGCCGCCGTAGCGGGCCGTCGCGAGGCGTGGATCGAGGACCGCGACGACCCCGCGATCGCTGGTGCTGCGCAGCAACCGGCCCACCCCCTGCGCGAGCAGCAGTGCCGCATGATTCGCGGCGACCGCGAGAAAACCGTTGCCGCCCCGAGATTCGACGGCCCGCTGCCGCGCCACCAGCAGCGGATCGTCCGGTCGCGGGAACGGGATGCGGTCGATGATCACCAGCGTCAGCGAGGGTCCCGGCACGTCGACGCCCTGCCACAGCGACAACGTGCCGAACAGCGACGTCGCCGGGTCCGCCGCGAACCGCTCGACGAGGGCACCGGTCGCGTCGTCGCCCTGGCACAGCACCGGGGTGCCGAGCCGCTCCCGCACTGCTTCGGTGGCGGCCTTCGCCGCCCGCATCGACGAGAACAACCCGAGGGTTCGGCCACCGGCAGCGGTGATCAGCTCGGTGATCTCGTCGATGTAGGCGGGGGACAGGCCGTCGCGCCCGGGCGTCGGCAGGTGCTTGGCGACATACATGATTCCGGCCTTGGCGTGGTCGAACGGCGAGCCGACATCCAGGGCGTTCCACTTCAGGTCACCGTCGTCGGACGGCGGCTCGGCACCGGACGCGGCAGCGGTGTCGCTGCGCGCCGGTTCCTGTGGGGGCAGCCCCCAGTTCACGGCCAGGCCGTCGAAGGAGCCGCCGACCGTCAACGTCGCCGACGTCAGCACGGCCGTCGATTCACCGAACAGCCGCGACCGCAGCAGCCCACCGACGGACAGCGGAGCCATCCGCACCGTGCGGTGCACGGCACCGCGAAACTCGTCGGCGGCGAACCACACCACGTCCTGTCGCTGTGCCGGATCGGGCTCGTCGAACGCGGTGAGCACCCGCACCGCGCCGTCGTGTACCTCGTCGACCTCGGCGATCGCCTGGGTGCGTGCCGCGGCGGCCTCCGCGTCCATGCCGGGTTTGGCCGGACCGACGGCGGTGCGCAACGCCCACGCCGCGTCGCGAACCGCGGCCAGTGCCGCGCCCGCCCCGTCGGGCAGCGCGTCCCAGCGACCAGGCGGCAACTCCTCGAGAAGCATCCCCCAGTTCTCGGCGGCCCCTTCGAGCCTGTCGACGTCCTCGTCTTCGGCGAGCTTGGCGCAGCGGCGCGCGGCCGCGGAGATCGTGCCGCCGGACAGTTCCGCGGTCGCGACACCGGTGACGCGGTCGACCAGTTCGTGTGCCTCGTCGATGATCACCGCGTCGTGCTCGGGCAGGATCGCGATCCCGGTGATCGCGTCGATCGCGAGTAGGGCGTGGTTGGTGACGACGATGTCGACCCGGGATGCTTCGGCGCGGGCGATCTCCGCGAAGCAATCGTCGCCGACAGGACAGCGGGCCTTGCCGAGACACTCGCGGGCCGTGACGCTCACCTGTCGCCACGCCTGATCGGATACGCCGGGTGTCAGGTCGTCACGGTCGCCGGTGTCGGTGTTCGACGACCATTCGGTGACCCGGCGGACCTCCCGGCCGATCCGGGACAGTGCGAACGCGTCGAACAGTTGCTCGCCGACCGGCGGCTCCTCCGCGAGCCCGGTGTGGATCTTGTTGAGGCACAGGTAGTTTCCGCGCCCCTTCAAGATTGCGAAGCGTGGCCGGCGGCCGAGGGACTCGTGCAGCGCATCGGCCAGTCGCGGCAGGTCACGATCGACGAGCTGCCGTTGCAGCGCAATCGTCGCGGTCGAGACGATCACGGTCCGCCCGGTACGCACGGCATACCGGATGCTCGGCACCAGATAGGCCAAGGACTTCCCGGTGCCGGTGCCCGCCTGCACCGCGAGGTGCTCGCCGGTGTCGAGGCAGTGCGCGACCGCCGACGCCATCGTCAGCTGGTTGCGCCGCTCCGCACCACCCAACGCGTGTACCGCGGTCCGGAGGAGGTCGGGGACGTCGGGGAGTTCTGGCACCGAGCCAGGGTATCGGTCACCACCGTCAGGTTCGAGCGCCGACCTCGCCGACCAACTCGACTCCCGCATCACGCAACCGCGTCAGCGCCGCCGCGACCGTCACCTCCGACACACCCGCGGTGTAGCGGAGAAGAATACGGGTCGCGAAACCCGCCTCGACGGCGTCGAGCGCGGTCGCGCGGACACAATGATCGGTGGCGATGCCCACCACGTCGACCGCGGTGACGCCGTGTTCGCGCAACCAGTCGGTGAGGGATTCGCCGACCTCGCCGGCGCCCTCGAACCCCGAATAGGCGGCCTCGAACGCGCCCTTGGAGAACACCGCCTCGACGCGCGAGAACTCCAGGTCCGGATGGAATTCGGCTCCCGGCGTTCCGACCCGGCAATGCGGTGGCCACGAGTCGACGAAATCGGGTTCGTCGGAGAAGTGGCCGCCCGGATCGATGTGATGGTCGCGGGTCGCCACCACGTGCGCATACAGGTCGGTGGTCTCGGCGAGATAGTCGCTCACGTCCGCCGCGACCGCGGCGCCCCCCGCGACCGCGAGCGCACCACCCTCACAAAAGTCGTTCTGCACGTCGACCACGATCAATGCACGTGTCATCGTTCTCACTTCCGGCCGACGAAACGCGTGGGAATCGCCGCGTCACCGTCGGACAACATCAGGCCTTCCCAGGGCAGACTCACCAAACCGCTCATCAGCAACGCCCGGCTCTCCTCCAGGGTAGGGAGCCCGGCGACGCGTTCGCCACCGCGGATCATCGGCACCGTCAGCTCGTTCGCCGTGTCTTCACTCTCCGGTGCAGGCCCGTCCGCCGGGTGGATCACCTCTTCGGTGAGCGTGCCCGTCGCCCGCGCGAACCGCACCGCACGCTTGGCTCCGCCCCGCGACTGCTTGTGCGCACTGCGCTTCTCGACGGGAATGCCGTCGACCTCCACCAACTTGAACACCATGCCCGCGGTCGGAGCACCGGAACCGGTCACCACCGACGTTCCCACTCCGTACACGTCGACCGGTTCGGCCCGCAGACCCGCGATCGCGTACTCGTCGAGGTCGCCGGACATGACGACCTTCGTGCCGGTCGCGCCCAGCGAATCGAGTTGCGCGCGGACCTGCCGTGCCAGCACACCGAGATCACCGGAGTCGATGCGGACCCCACCGAGTTGCGGTCCGGCGACCGCGACCGCAGTACGTACCGCCGCCGTGATGTCGTAGGTATCCACGAGCAGAGTGGTGCCGACACCGAGCGATTCGATCTGACTGCGGAACGCGGACTCCTCGTCGCGGCCCGCCGCCGTGGTGTGCAGCAGCGTGAATGCGTGTGCTGCGGTACCCGCGGCCGGAATCCCGAAACGCCGGGCGGCCTCCAGATTCGAGGTGGAATCGAACCCGGCCAGGTAGGCGGCACGTGCCGCGGCGACCGCAGATTCCTCGTGCGTGCGCCGCGACCCCATCTCGATCAGGGTGCGGCCGTCCGCGGCAGTGACCATGCGGGCCGCGGCGGAGGCGATCGCACTGTCGTGGTTGAGGATCGACAGGGTCAGCGTTTCGAGCAGGACGCATTCGGCGAACGAACCGCGCACCGACAGCACCGGCGACCCGGGGAAATAGAAGTCGCCTTCGCGGTAGCCGTCGATGTCGCCGGAGAAGCGGTAGGCACGCAGCCACGCGACCGTCGACGGCGTCAGGAACCGCGAGACGATGTCGAGTTCGGGTTCGCCGAACCGGAACGAGGTGAGGGCATCGAGCAGGCGGCCCGTCCCGGCGACCACACCGTAGCGGCGGCCCGCGGGCAGGCGTCGCGCGAACACCTCGAAGGCACACGGCCGATGCGCGGAACCGTCGGCAAGCGCGGCTTCGAGCATCGTCAGTTCGTACTTGTCGGTGAACAGTGCGGTGCTCAGGATGCCGGTGGCGTTGGAGTCGCGAGGATCTGTTGGCACCCGCTCACTGTAGATTGCCTAATCCGAGGCGGGTTCTTCACCGCGTACGGACGTCGTACCCTGGATACATGGCGCCGTGTTCCACGACAATCCCGTTCGACGTCCCGGTAATGGCGGCAGGTCAGGCGATGCCCGCCGAAGCCGAGGTCGTCGAAGAAGTCGAGGCGGTGGACCGGCCGTGGGTGACCGTCGTGTGGGACGACCCCGTCAATCTCATGCACTACGTGACGTTCATCTTCCAGAAGCTGTTCGGGTACAGCAAAGCGAAGGCGACCGAGCTGATGCTCAAAGTGCACAATGACGGCAAAGCGGTCGTCTCCAGTGGGTCGCGTGACAAGATGGAGCACGATGTCCAGCGGCTGCACGCGGCCGGCCTGTGGGCCACCATGCAACGCGACGAATAGGACGAATAAGCAGTGCCGGGAACACCGGGCAGTACCGGGAACACTGAGTGGAAACAGGAGGATCCAGCAGACGTGCGTCAGTGGAGCAGGAAGAACTCGCTCGGTGGAGTGAAACTGCGATCCGAGATGGACGCGCACGAAGCGTCGGTCCTGCGTTCGCTCGTTGCATCGGTGCTCGGCATGCTGGAGGAACGCTCGTCGCAGATCCCGCAGGACGATCTCGCGGCCCTCACCGGGCTACGCACCGGAAACTCCACCCCACCCGACACACCTGCGCTCGCGCGTCTGCTGCCGGACTTCCACCGGCCCGACGCCGACCGCAGCGACCACCCCGACGACCAGTCCGCCGACCTCAACGGCGCCCTGCGCAGCCTGCACGAACCGGACATCATCGACGCGAAACTCGCGGCAGGCGCGGTCATCCTGCGGACCGTCCCCGAATCCGGCGGCAAGGTCGTGCTCAACCCCGAACAAGCCGAAGCGTGGCTGTACGGACTCAACGACGTACGCCTCGCGCTGGGCACCACCCTCGGCATCGACGCCGATACTCCCGACGACCTCGACGACGACGACCCGCGTGCCCCGCACCTCGACGTCTACCACTGGCTGACGTGGATGCAGGACTCGCTCGTGCAGGCGCTGCTGCCGTGAGCGTCGCGCTGACACCGGGCCCCACGGATTCTCTCGCCGACGTCGCGGGGATCCGCGTAGGGCACCACCACCTGCTCGACGACTCTGTCACCGTCGCCACACCGGGCACGCCCGGCGTCGGCGCCGCCACCGGCTGCACCGTCGTGCTCACCGATCGGTCCGCGGTGGCGGCTGTCGACGTCCGCGGTGGTGGTCCGGGTACCCGCGAAACCGACCTCCTCGACCCCAGCCACTCCGTGCAACGGGTCGACGCGGTCCTCCTCACCGGCGGCAGCGCGTACGGCCTCGCCGCCGCGGACGGTGTGATGCGCTGGCTGGAGGAACACGGCCGGGGCATCGTCATGGGCGTCGACGGCGAGACACCGCTCGTCGTGCCGATCGTCCCGGGAGCCGTCATCTTCGACCTGCCGGTGGGGGACTGGCACACGCGACCCACCGCCGACACCGGATACGCCGCGGCCGCGGCCGGTGCGGCAACCGTCGCGCGCGGCTGTGTCGGGGCCGGAGTCGGAGCCCGAGCAGGTGTACTCAAGGGGGGCGTCGGGACTGCCAGCGTGCGCATCGGCGACGGCCCCGCGATCGGGGCGACCGTCGCGGCGCTGGTCGTCGCCAATCCTGTCGGGTCCGTCGTCGATCCCGACACCGGCCTTCCGTGGGGACTCGGACCGACCCGCGCCGCCGAGCTCGGAATCACCACACCCGGTGCCGCGGAGATCGAGGCGGGTCGCGCACTCGGTGCCAAGGGCACCGTGCTGAATACCACCATCGGGGTCGTCGCGACCGACGCGCCGCTGTCCAAGGCCGCGTGCCGTCGCGTCGCGGTCGCCGGACACGACGGACTGGCCCGCGCGATCCACCCCGCCCACTCGCCGCTCGACGGCGACACCCTGTTCGCGTTGTCCACCGGCACCGCAGACCTCCCGGACAGCGGACCGGTGCCCGATGCGTTCCCGGCCGAACTTCCGGTGCTCGCCGCCGTGTGCGAAGCCGCGGCCGAGGCGGTCCACCGAGCGATCGTCGATGCGGTCCTGTGCGCTACCGGGTTTGCCGGCATCCCGTCCTACCGCGACGTGTACGGCACCGCGTTCGGCCGCCGCTGACCGCGCAGGCGACGACCTCGGGAGCACAGCGCGCCGCCACGCCGCACGGCACAATGGACGCATGACGGTACCGACCGGAACAACGGGTACGACCCGGCCGATGTGGCAGCGCGCCGCACTGTGGATCAGCGGGTTCGTGGCGCTGCTCTACGGCATCGAAGGCGTCGACTCGGTGACCTCCGCGAACCTCGATGCGGCCGGTGTCCAACCCCGCACCGCCGACGGACTGACCGGCGTCCTGTTCGCTCCGCTGCTGCACGGCGACTGGGGGCATCTGGCCGCGAACACCGTCCCGCTGCTGATCCTCGGCTTTCTGGTGCTGTTGTCCGGGATCGGCCGGGGACTCGCCGCCACCGCGATCATCTGGGTCGTCGGCGGAGTGGGTGTCTGGCTGTTCGCCGGTTCCGGGTACACCCACATCGGTGCATCGGTGCTCGTGTTCGGCTGGCTCACGTATCTGATCGTCCGCGGCTGGTTCACTCGCCACACCGGGCAGATCGTCGTCGGTATCGTCGTCCTGTTCGTCTACGGCAGCATGCTGTGGGGTGTGTTCCCCAGCGACCCACAGGTGTCCTGGCAGGGTCACCTGTTCGGTGCCGTCGGTGGTGTCCTCGCAGCCTGGGTCCTCTCGTCCGACGCCCGCAACGAGCGTCGGAAACCGGCAACGTCAGGCACACTGCCGCGCTGACATGCGACGGAAGTAATCCGCTCACGATTCCGGAGGTCACGTCACAGCGTTCGTGTGACTGTGAGTTGCCGTCTCGTAATCGGGCTCTGCTTCGCGGTGAACCTGCGGCGTGGCAGCATGACCTCATGCGCATGACCGTTCTGGGATGCTCGGGTAGTGTCGCGGGGCCAGACTCTCCCGCGTCGGGCTATCTGCTGACCGCTCCGGAGACACCGCCACTGGTGATCGACTTCGGTCCGGGTGTCCTCGGAACCCTCCAGCGGTACGCCGATCCGGGTGAAGTCTCCATCCTGCTGTCGCACCTTCATGCCGATCACTGCCTCGACATTCCCGGTCTGCTCGTGTGGCGGCGCTACTCCCCGAATCGCCCCGAAGGCCGGGTGCCGCTGTACGGCCCGAGCGACGCCGCCCTGCGGCTCGGTGTCGCGACGTCCGAATGCGCCGGTGAGGTGGACGACCTGTCCGACACCCTCGACGTGCATTCACTCACCGACGGCGGTGAGTTCCGGTTCGGCGCGCTGTCCGTCCACTCCCGCCGCGTCAACCATCCCCCCGAGGCCTACGGATTCCGCATCACCAGCGACTCCGGTCGCACCTTCGTCTACACCGGGGACACCGGAATCTGCGACGAGATCGTCGAACTCGCGCGCGGCGCCGACGTCCTGCTCGCCGAAGCGTCGTGGACGCACGACCCGGCCGCACGCCCGGTGAACATGCATCTGTCCGGAACCGAAGCCGGCCAGGTCGCGGCCCGCGCGGGCGTCGGGGAGTTGCTGCTCACCCACATTCCGCCGTGGACATCGCGCGAGGATGTCATCGCCGAAGCGAAAGCACAATACTCGGGGCCGGTCCACGCGGTCTCGGTCGGGGACGTCTACCGCATCTGATCGATCGCATAGGCTCGGCCTCGTGACCACACGAGAAGACGGCAGGGCGGACGACCAACTCCGCGACATCCGGATCACCCGAGGATTCACCAGCCATCCCGCAGGTTCAGTGCTCGTCGAATTCGGGCAGACGCGCGTCATGTGCACGGCCAGCGTCGAAGAGGGCGTGCCGCGCTGGCGCAAAGGTTCGGGGCTGGGCTGGCTCACCGCCGAATACGCGATGCTGCCCGCCGCGACCCACACGCGCAGCGGCCGCGAATCCGTGAAGGGCAAGGTCGGCGGCCGAACCCAGGAGATCAGCCGGCTCGTCGGCCGCTCACTGCGCGCGTGCATCGACCTGGCGGCGATCGGGGAGAACACCATCGCCGTCGACTGCGACGTCCTGCAGGCCGACGGCGGTACCCGAACCGCCGCGATCACCGGCGCCTACGTCGCGCTGTGTGACGCGGTGACGTGGCTTCGCGCCGCCGGACGGCTCGCCGATCCGCAGCCTATTTCGTGTCAGATCGCGGCGGTCAGCGTCGGTGTCGTCGACGGCCGTATCCGCCTCGACCTGCCGTATGAGGAGGACTCCCGCGCCGAAGTCGACATGAACGTCATCGCCACCGACACCGGCACGCTCGTCGAGATCCAAGGCACCGGTGAAGGCGCGACCTTCCCGCGTTCGACCCTCGACGGCCTGCTCGACTCCGCGCTCGCGGGCATCGAAGAACTGTGCCGAGTGCAGCAGGAAGCCCTCGCACAACCGTACCCCGGCGCACTTCCCGAACCGGAGATCGCCGAGCCGGCGAAGAAGAAGTTCGGGTCCTGACATGGCAGCACAGGTGCTGGTCGCGAGCCGGAACGCGAAGAAGTTGCGCGAACTGCGGCGTGTCCTCGATCGCGCCGGAATCGACGGTATCGACCTGATCGGCCTCGACGAGGTGCCGCCGTTCCCGGAAGCCCCGGAGACCGGCGCGACCTTCGAAGAGAACGCCGCGGCGAAAGCCCGCGACGGGGCCCTCGCCACCGGCCTGCCCTGCGTCGCCGACGATTCCGGACTCGAGATCGACGCGCTGCGCGGGATGCCGGGAGTGCTGTCGGCCCGCTGGTCCGGCACCCACGGCAACGACGACGCGAACACTGCGCTCGTGCTGAACCAACTGGCAGACGTCCCCGATGAGCGCCGCGGCGGCGCGTTCGTGTCGGCGTGCGCACTGGCCGTTCCCGCCGGGAACGACACTGCGGTCACCGTCGTCCGCGGCGAATGGCGCGGCACGATCGAACGGGCAGCGCGCGGCGCGAACGGCTTCGGCTACGACCCGATCTTCCGGCCGGACGGTGACGAACGCACCGCGGCAGAACTCAGTGCCGAGGAGAAGGATGCGGCATCGCATCGCGGGCGGGCGCTCGCGCTGCTGATTCCCGCGCTCGAAGCGCTGATCCGGGACTGAACCTGCCTGGACGTGGATCCGCTCCGCGCCCACCCGGTGGTGCGGAGCGGACGCGGCCGTGTCAGTTGCGGGCCAGTGCCGTGGGGTGCGCTTCGGTGTCGATGCCGGGGATGCCGCGTCCGTGTAGCGATGCGCCTGCCGTCTCCGCCACGAAACGCAACGCGATCAAACCGACCACGCACGCACCCATCATGTAGAAGGCGGGCACGAGATCGTTTCCGGTGCGTTCCACGAGCCATTCGTTGACAGCCGGGGCAGTGCCGCCGAACAGCGACGTCGCCACGTTGTACGAAATCGCGAACCCGGCGAATCGTACCTGTGTCGGGAACATCGCGGGGAAGGTCGCCGAGATGGTCGACAACTGCAGGACATACAGCAGGCCGAGCACGGTGAACGCGACGATCGCCCAGCCGAAGTTCACCGCCATCAGCATGTACATGGGAATCGCGAGAACCAGTAGGCCACCCATCGACACCGCCCACAGGGGCTTCCGGCCGATCCGGTCGGACAGCGCGCCGGAGAACGGTATCACCGCCATCATCGCGAGCTGGCCGATCACCACCAGGACCAGCGACGACGTGCTCGTCAGCCCGATCCGACTCTCGAGATAGGTCGGCATGTAGCTCAACAGGGTGTAGTTGCAGACGTTCAGGGCGATGACCAGACCCATCAGCGTGATGATCGGCCGCCAATACCGGGTGATCAGATCCTTGAACTCGGCGCCGACGCTCGATTCTTCCTGGTGCGCATCTTCGAGTTCACGGAAGACAGGGGTCTCCTCCAGCCTCGAACGCAGATACAGCCCGACCAGGGCAAGTGGACCCGCGACGAAGAACGGCAGTCGCCAGCCCCATGTCGCCATGAACGCATCGGTCGAGGACAGGTCGATGATCAGGACGAGAATCGCGCCTGCCGAAAAGCCGCCGAGCGTGCCGAACTCGAGGAAGCTGCCGTAGAAGCCGCGCTTCCGGTCGGGGGCGTACTCGGCCATGAACGTTGCCGCGCCGCCGTACTCGCCGCCCGTCGAGAAGCCCTGGATCATGCGCAGTAGGACGAGCAGCAGTGGCGACCAGAACCCGATCGACGCATACGACGGGACCGCGCCGAGCAGCACCGTCGCGCCGCCCATCATCAGGATGGTGATGGCGAGGATCTGGCGCCGGCCGAGGCGGTCGCCGAGTGGTCCCCAGACGAACCCGCCGAGCGGTCGCATGAGGAACGAGATCGCGAAGACGCCCAGCGTGAGCAGCGTCGCCGATTCGAGGTCGCCGGGAAAGAACGAGTTGGCGATGTACGTCGCCGTGTATGCGTAGACGCCGTAGTCGAACCACTCGGTGAAATTGCCCATCGCCGACGCCGCGACAGCACGTCGAACCTCGCTCGTCTGTTCCCGATCGTGTTCCGGGCTGTGTTCCGCTGAACCGGCCTTCACGATTAGTTCCCCTCGGTCGAAAGCATCAACGCGAGGGGTTACCCGATGGGAAGCCGGTTGAAACTCGACCCGTGTGCCTTTGTGGCCGTCAGGACCGCCACAACGACACACCGCGTTCGACGTACCGGCGCTGCCAGGGTGTTTCGACGGCATGCGGTGAGTAGTGCCGGCGGACGAACGCGACCGCGTCGTGGCGGGGCACACCGTCGAGGACGGCGAGACATGCCAGGGCCGTGCCGGTGCGCCCCAGTCCACCGGAACACGCGATTTCCACGCGCCCGTCGACGGCGCGCTCCCACGCCTCGTGGAGCGCGGCGGAGGCGTCGGCACGGTCGGTCGGCAGCCGGAAGTCGGGCCAGCGA
>NZ_JBAQXC010000149.1:0-3688 GCF_049299235.1 Rhodococcus sp. (in: high G+C Gram-positive bacteria)
CCGTGTGTGTTTCGGGACGTTCAGGCACCGGACCCGGTCCGCAGTGCGGCCAGCGCCATGCGGCGGAGTACCACTCGGGCGGCCGCGGGCGAGTAGGGGATCGCGCTGTGCGGTGTCGAGTTGATGAGCCCGAACGTCGCATGCGCCATTGTGCGCGCATCCGATTCCCGCAGTGCCGGATCGATGCGACGCAACACGTCCACCCAGATCTCGACGTAGCGTCGCTGGGTCTGACGCACCTCCCGGCGCGCGTCGTCGGGCAGCGACTGCAATTCACGGTCCTGCACCCGGATCAGATCCGGTTCGCCGAGTGCGAAGTCCAGGTGGAAATCGACGAGGCGCACCAGTGCGCGCCCGGGTTCGGTCGTGCCGGTCGCGACCGCGGTTCCGCCGGCGAGCAAGCGCCGGCTGATATCGACGAGCAGTTCGACCAGTAGGGCGTCCTTGTTCGGGAAGTGCCGGTAGACGGCGGGGCCACTGATTCCCACAGCGGCGCCGAGATCCTCGAGCCGGACTCCGGCGAACCCGCGTTCGGCGACGAGTCGCGATGCGGCTCGCAGCAGTTGTCCCCGTCGGTCCGCTTTCGCCTGGCTGCGACGGGTGGCGGGCCGCTCCGACGGGTTTTCGGGAGCGTCCTGCACGTCGGGTTCGGACATCGCCGCCTCTTCCGTTCGTGAGATCTCTGGACAACTCAGTTAATCACAGTTAACCTCGATTTCAGTTATTGAAGATTAACTCCAGTGACGAGGACAACGCTGTGACAACCCCTCGAACGACTCTCTCCCCACACCGCGAGCAGCATCTCGCGCTCGTCGGCGAACTGCGTGAACGGCTCGCGGCCGCGGCGCTCGGCGGCAACGAGAAATCCCGCGAACGCCACGTCTCCCGCGGCAAGCTCCTTCCCCGCGACCGCGTCGACGCACTGCTCGACCCGGGCAGCCCGTTCCTCGAGATCGCCCCGCTCGCCGCGAACGGCATGTACGACGACGAATGCCCCGGCGCCGGGATGATCGCAGGAATCGGACGGGTTTCCGGCCGCGAATGCGTCATCGTCGCCAACGACGCCACCGTCAAGGGCGGCACCTACTACCCGATCACGGTCAAAAAGCACCTGCGGGCGCAGGAGATCGCGCTGCAGAACAACCTGCCGTGCCTCTACCTCGTCGACTCCGGCGGCGCGTTCCTGCCGCGGCAGGACGAGGTGTTCCCCGACCGCGAGCACTTCGGCCGCATCTTCTACAACCAGGCGACGATGAGCGCCAAGGGCATCCCGCAGATCGCGGCAGTGCTCGGCTCGTGCACCGCCGGCGGCGCCTACGTCCCGGCGATGAGCGACGAAGCGATCATCGTCCGCAACCAGGGCACCATCTTCCTCGGCGGCCCGCCGCTGGTGAAGGCCGCGACCGGTGAGGTCGTCACCGCGGAGGAACTCGGCGGCGGCGACCTGCACTCGAAGGTCTCCGGCGTCACCGACCACCTCGCCGAGGACGACCGCGACGCCCTGAACAAGGTCCGCGACATCGTCGCCACATTCGGCCCGCGCAGCCCCCGCCCGTGGGACGTGGCCCCCACGTTCGCACCCGCCACCGACCCGTCGGATCTGTACGACGTGGTGCCCACCGATTCACGCACCCCGTACGACGTGCGCGAGGTCATCGCCCGGGTCGTCGACGGCGACCCGGGCGGACCGGATTCGAGCTTCCGCGAGTTCAAGGCCGAATACGGCAAAACCCTGGTCACCGGATTCGCACGGATCCACGGCCATCCGGTCGGGATCGTCGCCAACAACGGCGTGCTGTTCGGCGAATCCGCGCTCAAGGGAGCACATTTCATCGAACTGTGCGACAAGCGGTCGATTCCGCTGCTGTTCTTGCAGAACATCTCCGGGTTCATGGTCGGCCGCGACTACGAAGCCGGGGGCATCGCCAAGCACGGCGCGAAAATGGTCACCGCGGTCGCATGTGCGCGGGTGCCGAAGCTGACCGTGGTGGTCGGCGGGTCCTACGGTGCCGGCAACTATTCGATGTGCGGGCGCGCGTATTCGCCGCGGTTTCTGTGGATGTGGCCCAACGCCCGGATCTCGGTGATGGGTGGTGAGCAGGCCGCGTCGGTCCTCGCGACCGTGCGGTCCGAGCAGCTCGACGCGTCGGGCAAGCCGTGGTCGGCCGACGACGAGGAGGCGTTCAAGGCGCCGATCCGCGATCAGTACGAGGCGCAGGGCAACCCCTACTACTCGACCGCCCGACTCTGGGACGACGGGATCATCGACCCGCTCGATACCAGAGAAGTTCTCGGCCTGGCCTTGTCGGCGTGCGCGAACGCGCCGCTCGAGCCGGTCTCCTACGGCGTCTTCCGGATGTAAGTGAGATGAACATGTTCGAAACCGTTCTGGTCGCCAACCGCGGTGAGATCGCGGTCCGGGTGATCCGCACGTTGCGTCGGATGGGAATTCGTTCCGTCGCAGTGTATTCCGATGCCGACGCCGGTGCGCTGCACGTTCTCGAAGCGGACACCGCGGTGCGGATCGGACCGGCCGCTGCGCGGGAGAGCTACCTCGACATCGCGAAGGTGATCGACGCGGCCCGCAGCACCGGCGCCCGGGCGATCCATCCCGGATACGGCTTCCTGTCCGAGAATTCGGCGTTCGCGCAGGCATGTGCCGATGCGGGGATCGCGTTCCTCGGCCCGCCCGCGAAGGCGATCGAGACGATGGGCGACAAGATCACCGCGAAGAACGCCGTGTCCGCGTTCGACGTGCCCGTTGTTCCCGGTATCTCCCGGCCGGGCCTGACCGACGACGAATTGATCGCCGGTGCCGCCGATGTCGGCTACCCGGTGCTGGTCAAGCCGTCCGCCGGTGGTGGCGGCAAGGGCATGCGTCTGGTCACCGACCCCGCCGATCTGCCCGATGCGCTGGTGTCCGCCCGCCGCGAAGCCGCGTCGGCGTTCGGCGACGACACCCTGTTCCTCGAGCGGTTCGTGCAACGCCCGCGGCACATCGAGGTGCAGATCGTCGCCGACACCCACGGCAACGTCGTGCATCTCGGTGAACGCGAATGCAGCCTGCAGCGCCGGCACCAGAAGGTCATCGAGGAAGCACCCTCGCCGTTGCTCGACGAGGCGACCCGCGCCCGCATCGGCGCCGCGGCGTGCAACACCGCCCGCAGCGTCGACTACACCGGCGCCGGAACCGTCGAGTTCATCGTCTCCGCCGACGCCCCCGACGAGTTCTTCTTCATGGAGATGAACACCCGCCTGCAGGTCGAGCACCCGGTCACCGAACTGGTCACCGGCCTGGACCTGGTCGAATGGCAGGTGCGGGTCGCAGCGGGTGAGCCGCTCGGATTCACCCAGGACGACATCACCCTGACCGGGCATGCGATCGAAGCCCGCGTCTACGCCGAGGACCCCGCGCGTGGTTTCCTGCCGACCGGAGGCACCGTCCTGGGCCTGGACGAGGCGTCCGGCACGGGTGTGCGTGTCGATTCCGGGTTGCGCGAAGGCACCGTCGTGGGCAGCGACTACGACCCGATGCTCTCGAAGGTCATCGCGCACGGCCCGGACCGGGCGTCGGCGCTGCGTCGTCTCGATCGGGCGTTGTCGGAGACCGCGGTACTGGGCGTGGTCACCAATATCGACTTCGCGCGGTTCCTGCTTGCCGACCCGGACGTGCAGGCCGGTGCTCTCG
>NZ_JBAQXC010000150.1:0-9147 GCF_049299235.1 Rhodococcus sp. (in: high G+C Gram-positive bacteria)
GGGGCGAGCACCGTCGCCCGGGTGGCCGCTGCGGTCGCGTCCCGGGGTATCGAGGTCGCGGACATCGCGTTGCGCCGCCCGTCGCTCGACGAGGTGTTCTTCGCCCTCACCGGCGACGGTTCGACACCGCTGGGGGCCGCGGCGTGAGCGGTTTCGTTGCCGGATACACACCGCTTCGGCAGTGGTGGGTCCTCACCGACCGTGGGGTGCGATCGGCGCTGCGTGGCGGTTCGGTGGTGACCGCGCTGATCGCACCGGTGGTGTTCACGCTCGGCTTCTATGTTCCGCTGCACGCGGTGGTCACGATGTTCTCCGGTGGCAGCGTCGACTACGGCCGGTTTCTGATGCCGCTGCTCGCATTGCAGGCGGTGTCGTTCACGGCGATCACCGCGGCGTTCGTCGCGGCTACCGACGCGGTGCGCGGCGTCGACCGGCGTTTCGCGACGATGCCGATAGCTGCCGGTGTTCCGGTGGCGGCACGGGTCTCGGCGAGTGCGTTTCGTTGCGTTCTCGCGCTCGTGGTCGCGGTGGTGTGCGGCCATCTGATCGGATTCCGGTTCGACGCCGGACCGGCTGCGGCCCTGGGGTTCTGTGTGCTGGCGTTGTTGATCGGTGTGGTTCTCACGTTTGTCGCCGACGCCGTGGGGGCCTTGTCGCGCAGTCCCGAGGCAACCACCCGGGCGCTCGCTGTTCCGCAGCTCGTACTCGGGATGCTCTCGTGTGGTTTCCTTCCTCTCGAGCAGTTCCCGCAGTGGTCGCAGCCGATCGTCCGGAATCAGCCGGTCTCGCAGTTCTCGATCGCGTTGCGCAGCCTGGCCGACGGGACAGCCGACGCGCGTTCTCTGCTCCCGACGGTGTTGTGGCTGTCCGCGCTGCTCGCGATCGTCGGATGGATGTCGGTGCGCGGTGTCGGGAGGCGATCATGACGACGGCGCACATCGAGGAGGATTCGGTCCGAGTCTTGGTGGTACACACGTGGTTGCAGGCTCAGCGCCTGTTGACCCGGTGGTGGCGTGATCCGATGACGCTGGTGCAGACCCTCGCCTATCCGGTCGCGATGCTGGTGATGCTCGACGTCGTACTCGGCCGGCAGGTCACGGCGTTCGCCGGCCACGATGCGCTGTACGGCACGGTGCCGATGGTCGCGGTGATGAGTGCACTGCTCGGTTCGCTCGCGGGTGCGGTCACGCTTCGTCGCGAATGCGAGGCGGGTCTGCCGGGACGGTTGTGGACGTTGCCTGTTCATCGGGCGTCGGCGCTGTTGTCGCGGTCGGTCGCGGAGGCGGTGCGGATCACCGTGACCACCACGGTGATCGTGGCGATCGGGGTGGTGTTCGGATTCCGATTCCACGTCGGGGTGGCCGCTGCGTTCGGATTCGTGGTGGTGCCGGTGATCCTCGGTGTCGGCTTCGCGGTCCTCGTCACTACCGTCGGTCTTTCGTCCTCGAATACCGTTGTCATCGAGGGTATTTCGCTGTTGTGTACGGTGCTGCTGTTCTTCAACCCCGGTTTCGTTCCGGTGAGTGCGTATCCCGGCTGGGTTCGCCCGGTGGTGGAGAATCAGCCGATGACCGCGGCGGTTACGACGATGCAGGCATTTTCGCTGGGCGGTCCGGTCACCGAACCGCTGGTCCGGACCCTGGTGTGGTCGGCCGGACTCATCTGTGTGTGCGCCGTCCCCCTTGTGCGCGGGTACCGCCGCGCCCTGTGCTGACGCCCACACCAGTCGACGACGGGGACAGCCGCGCGGTGCCGGCAGCGCGCGGCTGTCCGCCCGGAGTGTGGAAGCCTCGGGCGTGCGGTGTCGGGACTATGCGTCGGTCGCACCGGCGCATCCGGCCGGGTCGGGTCCGGGCATGCGCGTGCATTCGTCGAAGGTCGGAACGGCACTGCCGGAACCGTCGGCGCGCTCGATGAGCAGCGCGATCGTGTCGAGGAGTGCGCCGATGCGCAGGTCGAACGGCGTGGCGGCATTGTCGAACGCGCCGACCGTCCACAGTCGCGTCATCGTCGGATAGCGGGTGGGGTCGAAGGTGTTCTCCCAGAAGTCGGTCTGCGCGGACCAGTACGCCTCGTAGTCGGTTCCCTGATCGCGTTCGTCGGCGACCTCCGCGTCGGCGGCGCGCGCGAACCCCGATACCGCCTGGTTCACGACCCCGAGGGTCTCGACGATCTGGTTCGCGGTCAGGCCGGTGTCGACGAGGATGCGGTATGCGGCCTCGTCGACGTCGAACACGTGTGGCGCCAACGGCATCCGCCAGGTGTTGACGGTGAGTAGCCAGGTATGGGTGCGCAGCAACGCGAAGTATCCGCGCGCGTAGGTCTCGAGGGCCGGTCGCCAGGGCAGTGCCGGATCGGGCAGCGAGAAGTCGGCGTAGGCGCGGTCGATCATGGCGTCGACCAGGTGATCGCGCGACGGCACGTGTGAGTAGAGGGTCATCGTGCCGACACCGAGTGCGCGTGCCACCGAACGCATCGACACGGCGGTGAGGCCGTTCTCGTCGGCGATGGCGACCGCCGCGTCGACCACGTGTGCGCGGCTGACCCGGGCGGGACGACCGCGCGTCGGGGTCGGCGGCGGTTCCCACAGCGGCGCGAATCGTTTGTTGCCCGCAGCGGGTGCGGTGCTGCCGGACGGGTCGGTCTCGCCCATTCGATACTCCTCGGAGAAATGCCGTTGCGCGTTGTTCTCGTACAGCGTACCGTCGAACTTGTGACTGAATCGGTACACCGTACGGAAAATGCGATTCGGGCGAGGGGACTCACGAAGACCTTTCGTCGAAGGAAAGAGACTGTCGAAGCGGTCAAAGGTATCGACATCGACGTCGCCCAGGGGGAACTCGTGGCCTTCCTCGGCCCCAACGGCGCCGGAAAATCCACCACGATGCGCATGCTGACCTCGGTGCTCACGCCGACGTCGGGCGCCGCGGAGGTCGCCGGACGCGACGTCGTGCGCGACCCGGCTGCGGTCCGGGCCCGCATCGGATACGTCGGCCAGGGCAATGCCGGTGGATACTCCTACCGGGTCGGCGACGAACTGCGGAACCAGGCGCGGTTCTACTCCGTCCCCGGCGACATCGCGAAACAGCGCGCTTCGGACCTGCTCGAGGCGCTCGAGTTGACCGGGCTCGAGAAGCGCACCGTGCAATCGTTGTCCGGTGGACAGCGCCGCCGGCTCGACGTCGCGATGGGCCTGATGAACCATCCGCGGCTGTTGTTCCTGGACGAACCCACCACCGGTCTGGACCCGCACGCCCGCGCCAACCTGTGGGAGCACGTCCTGCGACTGCGCGAGGAGAACGGCATGACCTTGCTGCTCACCACCCACTACCTCGACGAGGCCGATGCGATGGCCGAACGCATCGTGCTGATCGACAACGGCACGGTCATCGCCGACGCCACCCCCGAGGTACTCAAACGCGACTACGCCGACGACGTCGTCACCGTCGAACTGGCCGGAGGAGAAGACGCCGCGACCGCGCGGTCGGTGCTCCCCGCGACCGTCACGTCCGTGACCGAGACGTCGTCGGCTGCGGGTGCGGTGCGGCTCGCGCTCGCCACCCACAACGGTCCCGAACTCGTCCCGCCGCTGATGCGGGCGTTGGACTCCGCCGGCGTGGCCGTCACGTCCACCGACGTGAAACCCGCATCGCTCGACGATGTGTTTCTGAACCTGACCGGCAGGTCCCTGCGCGAGGAGGCGGCATGACCGACCTGATCAACCGGACCACGGCCGACTACGACGCCGTGACCGACCGTTCCCGGCTGCGCAAGTGGCTGCACGACGTCGGTGCGGTGTTCACCCGTGAGATCCTCGTGGTGCTGCGGGACCCGTTCTCGCTGATCTTCTCGCTGCTGCAACCATTGGTGTTCCTCGCGTTGTTCGGCCCGCTGCTCGACGGCATGCTCGGTGCCGGTGGCATCGACGGCGAATCCGCACTGCAGTGGTTCCTGCCCGGTGTGCTCGTGATGATCGCGATCTTCGGCACCGGGATGGTCGGCGGAAACCTGCTGTACGAGTTGATGACCGGTGCCTACGAACGCATCCTCGCGACGCCGCTGGACCGGTCGTCGATCCTCGTCGGCCGGGCACTGAAGGAGTTCGCGCCACTCGTCGTGCAGGCACTGCTCATCACGGTGGTGGCGATCCCGTTCGGTCTCGCCTTCTACCCGGTCCAGGTACTGGTGGGTCTGCTGATCCTCGGCATCTTCGGGATCGGTCTCGGTGCGCTGTCCTACGCGCTGGGTCTGGCCGCGAAGGGCAGGGAATGGCTGTTCTGGGGGGTGCAGCAGTCGGTCATCTTCCCGCTGCTGCTGCTCGCCGGCATGATGCTCCCACTCGACGCCGGACCCGGCTGGATGCAGGCGGTGGCGAAGCTGAATCCGCTGACCTACGTCGTCGACGCCGAACGGGCACTGTTCACCGGCACCCTGTGGGACGCGGACGTCGCGTGGGGATTCGTCGCCGCATTCGTCACCTGCGCGGTCGGGTTGTGGGTCGGCATCCGCACTGTCAACCGGACGATCTGAGCCCGGTCTTCACCTCGACCGCTCGAGTGCCGCGACCGGGAGAACGCCCACGACCTCACCGAGGGGAACCGAACCGGTCAGAGTCCGGCCGGTGAGCCGATCCGTCCACGTTCCGGGAGGAAGGTCGAGGAGAGTTCCGTCCCAGCCGGCCTCGCGCACGCGTGCGGTGTGCAGAATCGCCACCGCAGCGACGTCGAGGTCGGCTGCGGCCGGTCCGCGGCCGAACGCCAGCACGTGCCCGGCGGCCGGGCCGGATGCGAGCAGCGGGACGTACGCTCCGCCGACAAAACTCGCGGGCCGCGCACGACGCAGCCGCAGTGCCTCGCGCACGACCCGGAACTTCGCAGGGGCCGCGTTCGGATCCGCGAGGAGTCTTCTGCGGGCATCGAAGTCGACCGGCCGCCGATTATCCGGGTCGACCAGCGAGTCGTCCCACAGTTCGGTGCCCTGATACACGTCGGGGATGCCGGGGCCGAGCAGTTGCAACAGCTTCTGGCCGAGCGACACGGCGGCGACGTGCGGTGCCGTCGCGCCGACGAACGCGGTCAGCGCATCGCTCACCGGACCGGAGACGATCGCGTCGATCCACGCCGCGACCGCGGTCTCGAACCCGTCGTCGATGTTCGTCCACGTGGTTCGGGTGCCGTTTTCCCGCAGCGCCTTTCGCACGTACTCGTGGATGCGGTCGCGCAACTCCGCGGTGACCACCCCGTCCTCGGGCCACACGCCGAACAGGGTTTGCCACAGGAACGATCCGATGGCGGGATCGGGACTCGGCACGGCGCCGTCCCACGCGGCCAGGTGCGCGGCCCACTGCGCTGCCACCTGCGAGAGCACCGAAATGCGTGCGCGCACATCCTCGCTGCGCTTGGTGTCGTGGGTGGACAGCGTCGTCATCGTTCGTGGCCACCGCCGTGCCCGCTCGTGCCAGGCGAGTTGGAACTGCGACACCGGCATCGCAAACCGGCCCGGCTGCCCGCCGACCTCCTGCAGCGAGATCAGCCGGGAGGCACGGTAGAACAGGCGGTCCTCGACCGCCTTTGCGGTCGCCGCACCGCACACCTGCCCGAACCGCGCCGCGGCCTCACCCTGTGCGGCCAGCGCGCGGGCGACCAGTCGCAGGGCCGGTTCCAGATCGGGGCGGGAATCCGAGACCTCGCCGACGACCCGCGGTAGGAGACCGGCGAGGGGCGCATAGTCGGCCCGGTACACCGGCAGCGCCGCCGCCACGGCAATCACCGCCTCCCGCACCGACTCCGCCTCGACACCGGCCGCCTCGGCGTTCCGTCGCACCACCCGCACGAGCCGGCGCACCTCGGGTGCCAGTCCGCCGGCGAGGACCTCCCGTTTGGACTGCACTTCCTGCTGGTGGAACCACGCCGCGTCCTCGGCTGCCCCGGTGCAGCGGCGGGACAGTTCGGTCAGCACCGATTCGCCGCGCGGATCGACGAACACCGCGGCGAGTTCGTTCAACGCGTCGTATCCGGTGGTGCCGTCCACCGGCAGCGTAGGGTCGAGCGGTTCGGCGGCGCCGAGGATCTTTTCGACGACCAGCCAGCGGTCGGGGCCGAGCAGTGCCCGCAGTCGGATGAGGTACTCGGCCGGGTCTGCGAGCCCGTCCGGATGGTCGACGCGGATGCCGTCGATCAGACCGCCGTCCACCCATGCGCGAACCTGCTCGTGCGCATCGTCGAACACGACCGGGTCTTCGACCCGGACCGCCGCGAGATCGTCGATGGTGAAGAACCTTCGGTAGCCGACGAGTCCGGCGTTCCACGGCACCAGCCGGTACACCTGCCGGGTGTGGATCTCGGTCGCGGTGCCGCTGTCGGTGCCGGGCGCGATCGGAAAGAGCTTGTCGTAGTAGGCGAGCATCGGTTCGGGACCGCTACGGTCGACGGTCAGGTCGCCGGGGCCGTCGCCGGCGCCGAGCGCGGGCAGCGCGATCTTCCCGTCTGAGCCGTTGTCGGGGGCGACGTCGATGTCGAAATGTGTGGCGTAGCGGGAGCTTTGCCCGTGCTGCAGCACATCCCACCACCACCGGTTCTGCCGGGCGTCGGCGACCCCCACGTGATTCGGCACGATGTCGATCACCAGACCCATGCCGCGCGATCGTGCCCGATCGGCGAGCGCGTCGAGGCCGGCGCGGCCGCCGAGTGCTTCGGAGACAGTGGAGGGGTCGGTGACGTCGTAGCCGTGCGTCGAGCCGGTCGCAGCGGTGAGGACCGGCGACAGATAGAGGTGGCTGATGCCGAGTTCGTCGAGGTAGTCGACGAGTTCGGCAGCGTCGTCGAACCGCAGTGCGTCGCCCCGCAACTGCAGGCGGTAGGTTGCCGTCACCGGGATCGGAGTGCCGGGAACGCGCCGGACGGTGGGGGGCTCCATGACCAATAGACCCTAGTTCGGGTGACGCGCCGGTGCTCGCCGGGGACGACCGGCTGTCGTCGCGGGAATGCGTTTGAGTCGGCCCGGGCCTGCTGTTAGCCTGAGTCGATTTACCTTACGCTAACCTAATTTGCGGGTGGCGGTGCGACGCTCGGCGGTGTCCCGTGGCGTCGCCGCGGCCGACGGCACCCGCATCAGTGGACGTCGCAATACCTGCAGCACACCGACGAACGGAGCCACCGGATGACCACATCGGACAGCGTCGACGACCTCACCGAAAAGTTGGTCCTGCACGATCTCGTGCCCCGCCGCCTGACGGTCCTGCGCACGGTCGACCTGACCCCCCGGATGCGGCGCATCGTCGTCGGCGGCGCACAGATCGACCGATTTCCGCACGGGACGGGCCGGCCCACCGACCACGTGAAACTGTTCTTCCCCGACGACACCGGTGATATCGCCATGCCCGGTATCGAAGACGGCGGCCGGTGGGTCGAACCGGACGGTCGTCGACTCGAGTTCCGGGACTACACGATCCGTGCGTTCGATCCCGACACCGGTGAACTCACCCTCGATTTCGTGTTGCACGAGCACGGCGTCGGTGGGCGGTGGGCGACGACCGTGGAGGTCGGTGCGCCCCTCGGTGTGCTCGGCCCGCGCGGCTCGGTCCTGGTCCCGACCGGATATCCCGCCTACCTTCTCGCCGCCGACGAAACCGCGCTGCCCGCGCTGGCCCGCTGGCTCGTCGAACTCCCCGCGACCGCGAACATCCAGGCGTTCGTCGAAGTCACCGACGCGGACGACGAAATCGACCTCGAGCATTCCGCGCACGCACAGGTGACCTACCTGCATCGCGGTACCGCCGCACCCGGCAGCACCGAGTTGCTCGCCGACGCGATCCGCGCCGCCACGCTGCCGACCGACCCCTACTATGTGTGGGCCGCCGGCGAAGCAGGCACCCTCAAACCGATCCGGCGCTACTTCCGGCGGGAACTCGGCCTGCCCAAGCATCGTGTCGACATCGACGGGTACTGGAAGCGCGGGGTGGTCAACCTCGATCACCACGACGACGAGGGCGACGACGCCTGACCGAACCCCGCCAGGTGCCACGACCCCACGAGGAGCCATGAAGCTACGCCCACCGACATTCATCCCCGCCGAACCGGTGCCGACCCCGCCCATCCGAGTCGACGAGAACACCACCGCACGGCAATTGACGGTCCGCACCATCTTCGCGGCGCGCCGGCTCACCGTGCCTGCGGCGGTGCTGATGATCGGGCATCAGGTCGGTGAGGCACTCGTTCCCGTCGTCATGGGACTGGCGATCGACCGCGCCATCGCCACCCACGACGGCGCCCAACTGGTGCTGTGGATCGTGGTGCTCGGCGCGGTGTTCACGATGCTCTCCTTCTCGTTCCGGTTCGGTTCGAGAATCGGGCTGCTCGGCATGCAGGCGGTGCAGCACCAACTGCGCACCCGCGTCACCGCCCGCATCCTCGATCCCCGGGGAATGGCCGGTCCGGCGCGGCTCCCCGGGGTGTCCCTGTCGATCGCC
Organism: Rhodococcus sp. (in: high G+C Gram-positive bacteria); assembly: GCF_049299235.1. Lineage (GTDB taxonomy): Bacteria > Actinomycetota > Actinomycetes > Mycobacteriales > Mycobacteriaceae > Rhodococcus. The sequence continues at coordinate 8,468 of NZ_JBAQXC010000150.1, forward strand.
ACATCCGATGTGCAGCGGCTGGCGATGGCATCCGCGATCGGCGTCTATCCGATCGGTCAGGTCGCCGCGGTGATCTTCACCGGCATCGTCCTGCTCACCATCTCGTGGCCGCTCGGTGTCGCGGTGCTACTCGGCGCCCCCACCATCCTGGGGATTCTCGACCGTGCCGGTGGGTCGCTGCGGGCCCGCAGCGAACACCAGCAGGAGATGGCCGCACGAGCCGCCGGAACCGCCACCGACCTGGTCACCGGATTCCGCGTCGTCAAGGGCATCGGCGGTGAGCGGGTCGCTGCGCGCCGCTACGATGCCGCCAGCCGCCGTGCCCTGCACGGCGTGCTCGCCGCGTCCCGCTCCGAAGGCGTCTATCTCGGTGCGATGGAATCCATTTCGGGCTTGTTCGTCGTCGCGATCGGTGTCGCTGCCGGCCTGACCGCGGTCGGGGGTGGACTCACCATCGGCCAGTTGATCACCGTCGTCGGGCTCACCCAGTTCGTGATGGGGCCGCTCGGGGCACTCGGTACCAACGCCGGGGCGGTGTGGGCGGCGGCACTCGCATCGGCCCGCCGCATCCTCACGGTGCTGCAGGCGCCCCCGGCCACGACCATCGGCACAGTCGGTGCGGAGGCAGCGACCGGGCCGTTGCGCATCGACGGGCTCACGCACGGTCCCCTGCGCGGACT
>NZ_JBAQXC010000151.1:0-55008 GCF_049299235.1 Rhodococcus sp. (in: high G+C Gram-positive bacteria)
GCGCCGGGCAGCGCGGCGAGCAGGGGATCGAGCGGGGCGAGCAGCGTGCCGAGTCGAGCCGCGATGACGGGGGTGTGCCGGGTGACATCACCGTCGAGCAGGTCGACGTAGTCGAGCAGCATCGTCTTGAGCCGGTCGAACTCGTCCTGCGACAGATCGAGTCGGGCCAGCACGTCCGCGAGATGCGCGTAGAAATCGGCGATGCTGTCGGTGAACGTCCGATGGTGCGTGAAGACGCTGGTGACGAGACCGGCCACCGTGTCCGGGTCGGTACGGGCCGCTCCGAGTGTGTCCGCGATGCGGGCGAGATCCGCGGCGATCAGGCCGAGCACCTCGCGGGCGACCTCGCGGGCACCGTCGTGTGCGGTCAGGACCGAGGTGACGTCGCGATGCACCCGGCCACCGAAGACGGTGACCCGGAACCGGTCCCGGTCGGTGTCCGTGCCGGTAACCGCCTGCGGACCCGCCGTCAGGTTGCCCCACTCGACGAGGCTGCGGCAGCGTTGCCCGACGATCTCCGGGGTCAACGGCCGGCCGGGGATACGGTCGGCGATGTCGGCGGCGGACAGATCGGCGACGAGCGTGTCGGCGAGGCACGCCACGATCGCGAGATAGTCGTCGGCGTTGTCGTCGGTGACGTGACGGAAGAGATCGCGGCGGCGGTTTTCGCCCATGCCGTGCCTACCTCCCACCCGTGCTCCTACGTCGAACCAGGCTAGCCGGGGTCCGCGGACTCGGACCACCCGGTGCGGGAAACCGTCCAACGGACGGTCGTGACCTGGATGCGCGGCGCGCAGGCCGGTGCGGTGATCCAATGGCGGGATCGGACCGCTGCCCATCGATCCGATCCCGACCGAGGAGAGAACAGTCCGTGAGTGCACCGCAGCCCCTGTTGTACGCCGAAGACCTGGTTGTCGGCGACCGGATCGGATTGGGGGTGCATACCGTCGGGGAGGGCGAACTGGTCGACTTCGCCCGTTCCTGGGATCCACAGTGGTTCCACACCGACCGCGACGCAGCGGAGTCGGGGCCGTTCGGCAGCCTCATCGCCAGCGGGATCCACACGCTCGCGGTCGCGCAGCGGCTGACGGTCGACGCTGCCTACGGGCGGTGGGCGGTGATCGCGGGCAGGCGTCTGAGGGAGGTTCGGTTTTTGAGCCCGGTGCTGCCGGGAACCACGCTGACCGGGACCTATGTGATCGACGCCGTGACACTCGACGACCGTGGCCGCGGACTGGTCGTCGCCACCTTCACACTCGTCGACGAGGCGGGGGCGGCCGTGCTCGACGGGACCGTCGAGTCGTATGTGCGGCGCCGCGGGTAGGCCGATTCGTGCTCTGCGCCACCGGAGGCTTACAGTTGCGCCGTGCAACAGAACTACTCTGCGGTGGGCGGGGTCGGTGACCAGGACACCGGAACCGGTCCGGATGCCGTCGGCGAGGTGTACGACGAATTCGTCAGCCTCGTCCGCTACCTGACCGTGGGGGAACGCGCGCACGACGGCGCGCTCAGCCTCGCGCAGCACTCCCTGCTCGGGTACATCGCCCGGCACCCCGGATGCCGCGCGACCGATGTCTCGGATGCCTTCGGTGTGAACCGGTCCACCGTGTCCCGCCAACTGCGCAGTTGCGTCGACGCCGGCTGGGTCGCGGCGGAACCTGGACCGACCCGGCTCGGCCATCCGCTGAACCTGACCGGCCGCGGTCGGACCGTTCTCGCGGAGACGGTCGGGCGCCGACACGACGAAGTCCGTGCAGGACTCGCCGGTTGGGACCAGGATGAACTCGACCGGTTCGTCCACCTGCTGCGCCGATTCCGTCGCGGTGTGGACACGATGTCCGCCGCTACGACCGACACGAACGATGGAGATGCCCGTGCGTGAGTACTCGACCCCAGCCCAGTTCACCGTCGGCGACGACGAATCCGTCGTCCGTACGGTCTTCGTGCACGCGGAGAAGACCCCGCACCGGGTCATGTTCTCGCGTCCCGAAGGTCCCGGCGAATGGGTGGCCGTGACCGCGAAACAGTTCGCCGAGCAGGTCGCGGGCGTCGCCAAGGGCCTGATCGCCTGCGGCGTGCAACCCGGCGATCGGATCGCGTTGCTCTCGGCCACCCGCTACGAGTGGTCGCTGCTGGACTACGCGATCTGGGCGGCCGGTGCGGTGTCGGTGCCGATCTACGACTCGTCGTCCACCGACCAGATCCGGTGGATCCTCCAGGATTCGGAGGCCGTCGTCGCCGTCGTCGAGTCGGCGCGTCACGAGGCATTGTTCGTGGATATGCCCGCGACGCTGCGCCGCATCGTGCAGATCGACGGCGGCGCGGTGGACACACTCATCGCCGAGGGCTCCGGCGTCGACGACATCGAGTTGACGGCGCGCCTGGATGGGATCCGTGCCGACGACCTGGCGTCGCTGGTCTACACCTCCGGCACGACCGGGCGGCCCAAGGGCTGTATCCTCACCCACTGCAATTTTCTGTCCGAGGTCCGCGCGATCCTCACCTCCCCGGTCGGCGCGGTCGCCAAGCCGGGTAATCGCGGCCTGACCTTCCTTCCGCTCGCCCACGTTCTGGCGCGGGCGGTGGCGCTGGCGCTGTTCGAATCCGGTACCGCACAGTCGCATTGGTCGGACTTCTCCACCGTGTCCGCGCAGTTCGAGCGATACTCGCCGAACATCATCCTCGGTGTGCCGCGAGTGTTCGAGAAGGTGCGAGACGCGGCCGCGGGCAAGGCATCCGCGGGCGGGAATTTCACGGCATCGATCTTCCGGTTCGCCGAGGAAACCGCCGTCGCCTACAGCGAATCACTCGACCGGGGCGGGCCGTCGCTGACCCTGAAGGCCAAGCACGCGATGGCCGACAAGCTCGTCTATGCGAAACTGCGGGCCGCGATGGGCAACGACTGCTGGTACGCGATCTCCGGAGGTGGCGCACTCAGCCCGACACTCGGGCACTTCTTCCGCGGTGTCGGCGTGCCGATCTACGAGGGCTACGGCCTGACCGAGTCCACGGCTGCACACAGCGTCAACGCACCCGGAGCACAGAAGATCGGTTCGGTCGGTCAGCCCATGGGCGGCAACAGCACCCGCATCGCCGAGGACGGCGAGATCGAGTTGCGCGGCGGGGTGATCTTCCAGGGCTACTGGCGCAACGAGAAGGCCACCGAGGAGGTGTTCCGCGACGGTTGGTTCCGCACCGGCGACCTCGGCGAAATCGACGACGACGGCTACGTGTCCATCACCGGGCGCAAGAAAGACCTCATCATCACCGCGGGTGGCAAGAACGTGGCACCCGGCCAGCTCGAGGATCGCATGCGCTCGCACATGCTGGTTTCGCAGGCCGTGGTGGTCGGTGACGGGCGCACCTACATCACCGCGCTGGTCACGGTCGATCCCGAGGTGTTCGACAACTGGAAGTCGGAGAACGGCAAGCCCGCAACAGCGACGATCGCGCAACTGCGGCACGATCCGTCGCTGCGCGACGCGATGCAGAGCATCGTCGACGACGCCAACTCGACCGTCTCACACGCCGAAGCGATCAAGAAGTTCGTGATCCTCGACCGCGACCTGACCGAGGCGACGGGCGAACTGACACCGACGCTGAAGATCAAGCGCAACATCGTCACCGAACGTTTCGCCGCGGACATCGAAAGCATGTACACCCGCTGATCCCGTGCACCGACGCGGGTCCACCCGAATGTGGGTGGGCCCGCGGCACTGTCGGATAGTGGGACCTGCCGTTGTGAGACAGTTCAGTCACGGAGCGCGGCGACGAGCGCGGCGAATCTCTCGTTGCCGGCGAGGTCGTCGAGCAGCACCGCCCGGCCGCGACCATCGGCCAGCGGTATCCGCCAGTTCGGGTACTCGTCGTCGGTACCCGGCTGGTTCTGGCTGCGTCGCTCACCGACCGCATCGGCGAGCGACACCGCCAGCAGCGCAGACGGACTCGCCGCGATCAGCCGATGCAGGGCCTCGACGGTCCGCGGGTCGTCGACGTGTCCCGCGGCGGGACCGGCAGGCAGCAGGCCGCGGTCGCGCGCAAGGCCGAGTACCGCGTCGCGTTCCCTCGCGGCGTCGGCGAGTTCGTCGTCCGGATCACGTTCGAGCAGACCGAGTTCCGAGCGCAACCGAACGTGGTCGCCGGCGAGATAACCCGCAGTCGGCGGCAGGTCGTGCGTGGTCACCGACGTCAGGCACAACTGTCGGTAGCTTTCGGGCGGACGCGGATCGTGCCCGTCCTTCTCGAACCACAGGATCGACGTGCCCGCGATTCCGCGACCGGCCAGATAGTGCTGCACCCAGCCTTCGAACACACCCAGGTCTTCGCCGATCACCACCGCGTCGGCGCGCTGCGCCTCCAGTACCAGAATCCCGACCAGTGCCTCGTGGTCGTACTGCACATAGGTGCCTTCGTCGGGCGAGCAGCCGTCCGGAATCCACCAGGTGCGGAACAACCCGAGGATGTGGTCGACGCGGATGCCGCCGGCGTGCCGGAGCGCCGCCCGCACCACATCCCGGAACGGCCGATATCCGAGTTCGGCGAGCCGATCCGGGCGCCACGGCGGCTGATTCCAATTCTGGCCGGACCTGTTGAAATCATCGGGAGGTGCGCCGACCGTCACTCCCGCGGCCAGCGCATCGTCGAGGGTCCAGGCGTCGGCACCGTGGCGGCGCACCCCTACCGCCAGGTCGTGCACGATACCGAGGTCCATGCCTGCCGTCCGCGCGGCCTGCTGGGCTGCCGCGAGTTGCTGGTCGCACAGCCATTGCAGCCAGCAGTAGAAGTCGATGCGGTCGGCGAGCTTCACGCGCAGTCGCGCGGTGTCCGGATGGTCCGGTGTCGGCGCTCGCTGCGCCCAGCGCTGCGGGTTGTCCCGGAACTTCTCGGCGAGGGCGCACCACAACGCGAAGTCGGCGAGCGGCTGCCCACCCGCGGTGCGGAAGGCCGCGAACGCGACCTGCCGGGCCTGCGATCGCGGAACCCGGTGCACATGTTCGAGCACATCGAGTTTCGCGCGCAAGGTCGTGTCGCGGTCGAGACGTTTTCCTTTGCGGTTCACACCGGCGAACTTTGCGGCGTACTCGGTGATCCGCTTGCGGTACTTGGCCGGAAGATACGCCACCTCGGGGATGTCCTCGACGCGCAGATACAGCGGATCGGAGAATCGTCGCGACGACGGCAGATACGGCGACGGTTCGACCGGGGGACGGGGATCCCCGGCGTGCACCGGGTTGATCAGCAGGAAGTCCGCGCAGTACCGGGACCCGGTCACCGCGGCAAGGTCCGCGAGATCCGCGAAGTCGCCCACGCCCCACGAACGGCTCGAACGCACCGAATAGACCTGTGCCGCAACACCCCATCGGCGTTTGCTCGAGAGTCGGTCCGCGCTCGCGAGCCGGGCGGGTGTCACCACGAGCGTCGCGGTGGCCGCGACGTCGTTGCTGCGTGCGTGGATCGTGTGCCAGCCCGGCGGAAGGTCCGGTACCACGAAGGTAGCCCGGCCGACGAGGCGGCCGTCGACCGTGCGCGGATCGACCCACACCTCGAGTTGTTCGGCCTCGAGTTCGGTGCCGTCCTCGGTGACCACCCACACCTCGACCGGGTCGCCGTGCGGCACGTGCACCGGGAAGGTCCGGCGGGTGCCCTGCACGACGACCAGCGACGGCGGCACCAGGCAGCGCCACGGCCGGTTCGGGACGTCGTCGAGCGAGGTGGTGATCTCCTCGTCCGAGGCGGCCGGAACGTCCAGGGCCGCGAGTACCGCCTGCAGCGTGTGGTCGCCGACATAGTGTTCCTGTCCGTCCCAGCCGCGGTACGAGCAGGACACGCCGGAACGTTCGGCCAGTTCGCGGAGCTTCGCCGTCGCCGTCACACGTGGGATCATGCCAGGAAAGGATTCGTCCGTCAGCGCGGGAGGAGCGGATCATGCCTGCGGTCGACGTCGTCTCGGGTGACATCACCTTGATCGTCGCGGATGCCATTGTCAACGCCGCGAACTCCTCGCTGCTCGGTGGGGGCGGTGTGGACGGCGCGATCCATCGCGCCGGTGGTCCCGATGTTCTCGCGGCCTGTCGACAGTTGCGTGCCGTCACCCTGCCGGACGGGCTCCCCGCAGGTGATGCCGTGGCCACCACCGCGGGCCTGCTACCCGCTCGATGGGTGATCCACGCCGTCGGCCCGGTGTATTCCGACCGCGAGGACAGGTCGCCGATCCTGCGCTCGGCGTATACCCGGAGTCTGTTCGTCGCCGATGGGCTCGGCGCCCACACGGTGAGCTTCCCGCTGATCTCGTCCGGTGCCTACGGCTGGCCCGTCGACGACGCCGCCCGCCAGGCGGTCGCGGCGATCCGGGCGTCGATCACTGGGGTGGAGCGGGCCGTGATGGTCGCATTCGACGCGGTCGCGGAGGATGCGTTGCGACGCGCGGTGGCAGCGGACGGCGCGCCCCGGAGCTGAATCGACGTCGGCTGCCTCGCCGCGGTTCCGGGTATGTCGACATTCGGAATCATATTGGAGGAAAATGATATTCGGACGACGATGTTCGTCATCGAGTGCATCGTAAAGGATTACATGTCGCCGGACGGACAAGTCGTCATTCCGGCACCGCGTCCGCCGTCTGATTGAGGGGTGCGTGATGCCGAAATCAACCCAATACAAGAAACTCTCATAGAACTCTCATGATTCGGAACGCCGAGACATTCGACACAGCTTTCCTTTGCTAACGAGAGTGATCGTCGCGTCGATATCACCGACGATCGTATGACCGTGTGAATCGCATCGACACCGGTAGGGAATACCGCCCGCCGAGGTGCGGTATTTCGTGTGCAAGGGAGAATTGTCGATGCCCATCGTCCGAGAAGGAAAGAGGATTCGTCGGAATCCGGTGGCGGTCGCCCTGGTGGCGGTACTCGCGATCATGGGAGCACTGTTCGCGGTTCCGGCCGCGTCGGCCGGTCCAGCGGCTCCGCGGACGATGGCGCCCGGAGAATACGGCGAACTGTGGGTACCGTCGTCGATGGGCGAGATCAAGGTGCAAGTGCAGTGGGCGGCGCGCGGCGGGAGTGCATCGTTGTACCTGCTCGACGGTCTGCGCGCCCGCAACGACCGCAACGCGTGGAGTTTCGAAACCAATGCGATGGAACAATTCGCCCACGACAACGTCACCGTGGTCATGCCGGTCGGCGGTGAAGCGAGCTTCTACTCCGACTGGTACTTTCCGAGCAACTTCAACATGCAGCCGTTCACCTACCGGTGGGAAACCTTCCTCACCCGCGAATTGCCGGACTATCTGGCGCGCTTCGGCGTCGATCGGGCGAACACCGGGATTCTGGGGATATCGATGGGTGGTACGGCCGCGATGACGATCGCCGCGCACCACCGCGACCAGTTCCGCTTCGCGGGATCGCTGTCGGGCTACCTGAACACCACGGCCCCCGGAATGCGCGAGGCCATCCGCCTGGCCATGCTGGATGCCGGTTTGTACAACTCCGATTCCATGTGGGGATTCCCGTGGGACCCGGCGTGGCTGCGCAACGACCCGTTCGTGTCCGCTCCCCAACTGCACGGCATGTCGCTCTACGTCTCGGCGGGCAACGGTGTCCCCGGTGTGTACGACCGCCCATCGGATCTGACGGGATACTGGAACACGGCGAACGGCATGGGGCTGGAGGTCTTGTCGATGGCCACCACCCGCGCGTTCCAGGCTCGCCTCGCCACGCTCGGGGTACCAGCCCAGTTCCGATTCCACAACACGGGCACCCATTCGTGGCCGTACTGGTCGGCGGAGTTGTGGCAGGCGCGACCGCAGATTCTCGATACTCTCGGCGCGTGGTGATCGGGTCGGAGCCGAATCGCCGGCGGGAAGCAATGCTCCCGCCGGCCGGGCCGCACAGACGCTGCTACACGTCCTAGTCGAACAAGGTGGGCTCGTCCGGTTCGTCGAACAGCGCGGGCTGGTCCGGGACCGCCGGACCAGCCGGTCGGTCGGGCTTCGCGGCCGGTCGACGAGGCGCCTCCTCGCCGGAACCGTCGAGGTAGTGGAGTGCCGCGGTGAGCGAGCGGCCGGTCAGCTCCCACTCGAGGGCGCGAGCATCGGCAGCCTCCACACCGTCGTCGTCGCCGGCCGCGGCGCGCTCGAGCGCTTCACATTCCCACCCGACCTGCTGCTCGACGGACAAAGCCAGGAACCGTTGGAGTTCGTTCGATTCGTTGTCGCCGATCGCCGCGACCGTCGTCACCTGGATCTCCAGCACCCCCTGCTGGTGGAAGTCGCGCAAGGCCAGCAGCGCCAGTGGCAGATCGCCCTCCGACTCCGGTGTCCACGGCGGATTCGCCTCGTCCGGCCCGCAGACGTGGTCGGGTTCGCGCAGAAGCTCACCGCCGAGATGCGACGCGAACTCGACGTCCAGGGTCTCGAGGAACTCGGCCATCCGATCGAGACCCGACAGAAGGTGCGCGGGCACGAACGGTGTGCTCGGCAGATGCAGCGCGACCGCGACCCGATCCTCGACCAGCACGAACTTCAGGTGCGGCCAACGGCGGTTGAGATCGGCAACGACCTCTGCAGCGCGGGTGCGGCCGGTGATGGAATGCACGATCGGTGCGAACAGATCTACCGTTCCCGAACCCTGGCCGATACCGACGAACAACAACACCCCGGCCACGCGCAGCACGAGATCGCCATCGTCGTCCCAGGGCGGTGACGACCCGATTCGCCGCTGCACGGTCGACTCGACGAGCTCGCGCAGGTGGTCCTCACCGGCGGCTTCGAGGACAACCGGCAGGGGAGCGACAGCGGGCGTCTCACGCATCGGCTCGACCGGCGCGAACTCCGGGGTGTGGCCGGCTCCGAATGGTTCGATGCGCAGAAACAGCGGATGTGGAACTCCCCAGATCTCGCGCAGCGCCCGCACCGACACCACCGCCAGTTCGTCCGACCACGTGTTGGGGCGATCCATCCAATACGCGGGTGATCCGCCGTCCTCCGGGGTATCGGGGCCGCGCGTCGGCTCCTGCAGACCCAACTCGGCGAGCAGCACGCGATCGGAGGCGCTCAAGTGACGGTCGCCGTCGAGGTGCACGTCGGACGGCACCTCGCAGCGCACCTGCCCGCCGTCCCACGCATAGAACTGCACACACGGCCCGGCGGGACCCGCGGATTCCTCCGCCAACGGTTCGAGCACCAAGCCGTCACCATCGTGCATCGACGCCACGTGGTCGGCCAGGCGCACCCGGAAATCCCTCCAGGCGCGCTCGACATCGCGATCGAACCGGGTCTCGTCCCGCTCCTGTGGCGTACCCGGCATGATCCGCCTCCCTTCCGTCGGCATTGTCCGAACCTGTACGTCTTTCTTTCGAGGACGTGCCGGAAAGACTAGCGGCAGGTGCCGACACACGACGGGTGGCGCAGGCGACCGGTGACGCACAACGCTCGGCTGGGATATTCCCAGCCGAGCGTTCGTACGTGGCAGTCGCCCCGTGTGGAGCTGTGCTTACGGGATGGTGAGAACCTGGCCCGGCTGGATCAGATCCGGATTCGGGATCCCGTTCGCGTCGGCGATGCGCTGGTACTGGTTGCCGTCGCCGTAGACCTGCTCGGCGATGGCCCACAGGCTGTCGCCCGGGGCGACGGTGTGGGTGCGCGGGGCAGGCGGGGCCGGGGGAGCAGGCTCGGCCGGGGCGGGGGCAGGCTCCGCCGGAGCCGCCGGAGCCTCGGCCTGCGCGACGGCGGTATCGGTGGCCCAGACCGCTCGGTCACCGGCGTACAGCACGACGTTGCGGTCGTCCTGCACGGTCAACCGCACACCGGAGTTGCCGCTGGTCTGCGACGCCCACACCGGTTCGTTGTTCTCCTTGTAGACAACGAAGTTGCCGTCTTCCTGAACATCGGCGCGCACGGCACCGGAGCCGTTGGTCATGGCAGCCCAGACGGCCTTGCCTCCCTCGGACAGCACGAGGTTGCCGTCCTGCTGCAGCGTGAGGGTGTAAGCACCGTTGTCGGACTTGAGTTCCTGGCCTACGCCGAGGCTCTGGCCTGCGTTGAGAGAGCTCACCGCTGTCCCTTTCGGATCGATGAATCAGGGTCGGCAACCGCCGGGGACGGTTACCGAGACGAACAGTACAGAGCGGTGGGCCGCAGTGTGGATTCGACACGCATCAGGCGTGTTTCGGTGGTGTTCGTGACAGGTGGTGTTCGTGACAGGTGGTGTTCGTGACAGGTGATGTTCGGTCGGCGCCCCGGTGGGACGATCAGCTCAGGCTCCGCACGAAGGCGCCGATCTCGGCGACCGCGCGGGCCGCCTCGGGCACCAGCGCCGCCGCAGCCTGAAACACATGCACCTGCCGCTCCCAGATCTGTAGTTCGCACGGTACGCCGGCGGACCCGAGTCGCCGCGCCATCAGTTCGGCGTCGGCGAACGTCATCTCGTGCGATCCGGTCTGGATCAGGGCCGGAGGCATGCCGGTCAGATCGGCATCGACAGGGGACCCGGCGGGTGCGTGGCCGCCACCCCGGGCCGCGTCCACCCGGTCGATGAGAGCGGCCAGCGCGGGCACAGCACGCCGCGGAAACAGCGAACAGCAGCGGGAATTCGGATGATCGAGCTTTCCGGCCGGGTCCAGATCGGTCAACGGTGACAACGCGACGACCCCGGCCGGGCGACCCAGTCCCCGACGCAGCGACTCGACGGCCACCGAGAACGCGAGGAACCCGCCCGCAGAATCGCCGGCTATCACGATCCGTTCGATCGGCCGTCCCTGATCGAGGAGCCAGCGGAGCCCCGCGACCCCGTCCTCGACGGCGTGCCGGACCGGATGGCCGGGCAGCATGCGATAGCCCACATTGAGCACCGGGGCGCCGGTGGTCGCCGAAATCCGCGAAGCCAGTTGCCGGTGCGTACCCGGACCACAGCACAGGAAGGCGCCGCCGTGCAGATACAGGATCGCCGTCTGTCGGCTCGGCGCCGACATGTCGACCCCGGGTGCGGCAAGGTACTCCGCCGGACAGGACGGCAACCGCACCGGACGCCGACGGACACCGGGCACCCGCGCGAGCGGAAACGCCAAGTGCTCGACGAGGGCGGCGGGCCACGGAAACGCGGGTGCCAGGGCCCATGCGTCGATCGCGGGACGGACCGTGCGCCGCACCGAGGTGGACAGGAGTCGCGATGCGAGGCTGACGCCGTCGAACTCGCGAACACGTACCGGGAGAGCTGTGCCGGATCGAGGTGGACGCTCGCCGAACGGTCGTGCGGTACTCATCTGTGCGGTACTCATCTGTGCGGTACTCATCTGTGCAGTACCTACCAGTGCGGTACTCATCACCGGCCTCCTCGGTCGCCGTCGCTGTTCGCTCGCCCCTTCCCCAGTGGAGACGTTTGTTCGACTCAGGTTTCCCGACCGTACGTCGGTCGTACCATTGCGCGCACAGTCGTAACTGGATAGAGATCCTCGCGAAAGGGGCAATGCAGGTGGGAATCATGCCCGTTACGGATTCGATATTCCTGTTCGCCGAGTCCAGGGACCACCCGATGCATGTCGGGTCCGTCCAGTTGTACACCCCGCCTGCGGATGCCGGGCCCGACTACGTCGCCGATCTGTACGCCCGGATGGTGGCGTCGACCGACGTCGACCCACTGTTCCGCAAGCGGCCCGGTGATCCTGCCGCGACCGTGGGACACCTCTGGTGGACCGAGGACCGCGAGATCGACCTGGACTATCACGTGCGGCACTCGGCGCTGCCCGCGCCGGGCCGGTTGCGCGAACTGTTCGCGTTGGTCTCCCGGCTGCACAGCGCCCTGCTCGACCGTCGCCGGCCGCTGTGGGAGATGCACCTGATCGAGGGACTCTCGGACGGCCGGTTCGCGTGGTATTCGAAGGTGCACCACTCACTGCTCGACGGGGTGTCGGCGCTGCAAGTGCTGCAGCGCACGCTGACGGCGGACCCCGAGGACGACGAGCCGCACGTCCCGTGGCACCTGTCGCGCCGCGGTGCCCTCGCCGGAACGAGCAGCGGGTCGTCCGGGTCGCTGCTCGGATCGGCCCGGTCGCTGGCCGGTGATCTCGTCGGTGCGGTTCCGGCGGCATTGCGGATCGGGCGGCTCGCCCTCGGGCCGCACAACGTCGCGTTGCCGTATCAGGCACCCCGCACGATGTTCAACGTCCCGATCGGCGGCGCGCGCCGGTTCGCCGCGCAGTCCTGGAGCCGCGAACGCATCGAGCGAGCGCGACGCGCGGCCGGTGTGACCGGCAACGACGTCGTTCTCGCGTTGTGCGCCGGCGCGTTGCGCGCGTACCTGATCGAACGCGATGCGCTGCCCGACGATCCGCTGATCGCGATGGTGCCGGTGTCGTTGCGGCCGAAGGACCGGCCGGGCAGCGCCGGCAACAGCGTCGGGGTGACTTTGTGCAACCTCGGTACCGACCACGCCGACCCACTGGACCGGCTCGCCGCCATCGCCGGATCGATGGCCGAAGGAAAAAGCCTGTTCGGCGGTATGACGATGCTGCAGGCACTGGCCTGGTCGGGGCTGACGATCTCGCCGCTCGGACTTGCCTCGGTACCCGGATTCGTCCGTCTCACCCCGCCACCCTTCAACCTCATCATCTCGAACGTGCCAGGACCACGGGAGACGTTGTATTGGAGTGGATCCCGGCTCGACGGGATTTTCCCGACCTCGGTCGTCATGGACGGTCAGGCATTGAACATCACCGTGACCAACACCGCCGAAACAGTAGATTTCGGTGTCGTCGGCTGCCGTCGCACGGTTCCGAGTCTGCAACGGATCGTGCTGCATCTCCACGATTCCCTCTTCGAACTCGAAGCGGCGCTGCAGTTGTCGTGATCCACCCCCGCTCCAGATCGGGTTCACGCGTCGGCGTGCAACACGCCGACAAGTTCCCGTTCCACGGCGACGAAATCCGGCTCGGTCAGCGTCGCGAGAGTGCGCGGTCGGGGCAGCGGGACACGCACCTCGTGCCGGATCCGGGCCGGACGCGGCGACAGGACCAGCACCCGATCCGACAGCAGCACCGCCTCGCGCACGTCGTGAGTGATCATCAGGACGGTCCAGCGGTCGCGCATCCACACATCCTGCAACCACACCTGCATGTCGGTGCGGGTGAGGGAATCCAGCGCCCCGAACGGTTCGTCGAGCAGCAGCACATCGCGGCCCTGTACAACAGTGCGGGCCAGGGCCGCACGCTGCCGCATCCCACCCGAGAGGTCCCCGGGGCGGGCATCCTCGAACCCGGAGAGCCCGAAGGCAGGGAACAACTCGGCGGCCCGCGCCCGCGCGTCGGCCCGCGAAAGGCCCTGTACCTCCAGGCCGAGCGCGCAGTTGTCGAGGACACTGCGCCACGGGAACAACAGATCCTTCTGCGGCATCAACGCGGCGCGGCCCGGTGCGGCCGTCGCGCCGCCGACCGTGACGGTGCCGCTGTCGGCGGTGTCGAGACCGGCAACGAGACCGAAGAGCGTCGACTTCCCGGACCCGCTCGGTCCGATGACGGAAACGAATTCTCCTCCGGCCACATCGAAGTCGATACCACCCAAGACCTGGAGGCCATCGAAGGCGCGGTTGAGGGCGACGGCGGACACGGCACTCAACTGCGACTCCCGGCGGTCAGGGCCCACGGCGCGACGATCCGCTCGACCACGAAGGTGATCAGGTACAACGCCAACGACAGCGCGGCGGTGACGAGCACCGCGGCGAGCACCAGATCGGTGCGGAACGAGTTCTTCTGGATGCTCATGTAGATGCCCAGTCCGGAAGTGGCGCCGACATATTCGGCGAACACGGCGCCCACCACCGCATACGTGATGCCGATGCGCAGCGACGTGAAGAACCGGGGCAGCGCCGACGGCAACCGCACATACCGGAACACCTGGCGCCGGGACGCTCCCATACTGCGCAACAACGCCCCCGCCTCGCGGTCGGTGGCAGCGAACCCCTCGATCAACCCGATCGCCATCGGGAAGAACGTCGCCAGCGCGATCACCAGGATCTTCGGCAGCAACCCGAACCCGAACCAGATGATCATCAGCGGCGCGATCGCGATGATCGGCAGGGTCTGCGACACCACGAACAACGGCACCAGGGCGCGGCGCAGCCACGGCGAGAAATCCACCACGATCGCCAGCGTCCACGCGACCACGAGGGACACCGCGAACCCGACGAGCGTCACCTGCAGGGTCGACCACGTGTGGGCGGCCAAGTCGTCGCGGTGTTCCCAACCCTGCGCGAGGACCCGGAACGGGGAGGGCAACACCTGCGGGCGGATGCCGGAGACCGTGACATACACCTGCCAGAGCGCCACGAGCGTGAGCACGACCACCGCGGCCGGGGCGGCGGTGCGGATCCACCGGGTCGACGGATCAGGATGTGGAGTAGGCATCGGTGAAGTACGTCGACCAGTCCGGTTCCTCGGTCAACGGCGTGCCGTCGGGTCCGGCGAGCAACCCCTTCTCGTACAGGAACCGCGAGTAGCCGGTCCATCGTTCCAGGGTCTGGGCGCCGACGTTGCCGTTCTCGTCGCGCAGGTAGTCCGCCGACAGCATCCGTTGGCTCTCGTAGACGAGCGCCTCGTCCTCGAAGGCGCCGGGATTGGCATCGATCAGGGCCTTCGCCGCGCGGTCGGGATCCTCGGCGGCGATCTCGTAGCCGCGCTGCACAGCGCGCACGAACGCGCGGGCCTGCTCGGGGTGCGCGGCCAGCCAGCCTTCGTTGCCGCTGATCAGGATGGCGTAGGCGTCGGGAAACCCGTAGTCCGTGTAGCTGAAGTACCGCATGGGCAGGCCGCGGTGTTCCGCTTCGATACCCTCCCACGCCAGATAGGACGCCGTGAAATCCGCGGTGCCCGAGTACACCGCCTCGTACGCGGACGTGCCGAGAACGACGGACGTGAACTCGCCGGTGCCGCCGTCGTCGCGGATGACCTGACGCAGGGTTTCCTCGTCGCCGGGGTCGGCGAATCCGGCGTAGATGTGACCGTCGAGATCCTTCGGGCTCGCGAGATCGGTGCGGTCCGCCCGGACGGCGATGCCGGTCGCCCAGTGTTGCAGGGGGGCGAGCACCGAGACGGTGCGTGAGCCGGCGGCGCGGGCGAAGGTGGTCATCCCCTGCGTCGAGATGCCGAACTCGGCATTGCCCGCGTCGACGAGGGTGTCCGGCGTCGTGTTGTTGTAGGGCAGGAACTCCACGTCGAGTCCGGCGTCGTCGAACAACCCCTCCTGCATCGCCACGAACAGGCCGGTGTGGTTGGTGTTCGGGGTCCAGTCGAGGGCGAAGCGGATCGACTCGCCCGAGGGGGCGGGGGAGCAGGCCGGGAGCAGCGCGAGCGCGGTGACGGCGACCAGCAGGGCGGTGAGGCGGCGCAGGGTCACGACGCCGGCCATTCCTGCCGGTGCAGGGCCGTATCCCAGAACATCAGTTCGTAGCGGGTCGCCACGGTGAACGCATAGACCATCGCGGCCCGGTCGGTGTCGGTCGCGGCGACCGCCGCCGCGTCGACGAGTTCGCGGGCGGTTGCGACCGAGGCGTGGAATTCGGGAGCGTCGTATGTCGTGACCCATTGGGCATAGGGGTGCTGCGGGTCTGCGGCGAGAACGTCGGCGGCCCGCGCGGCGAGGCCGCGGCCAACCTCGGCGTAGATCCAGAAGCACGGCAGCACGGCCGCGGCCCCCACGGCGTACGGTTCGGTCGCGACCGTCGCGGTGAGATACGACACGTAGCCAAGGCACGCGGGGGACGGGGCGGCGACGCCGTCACCGGCGGGGAGCACCCCCCCGGTGAGCAACCCGCGGTGCAGGGCCGATTCCTCCGTGGCGGCCGTGGCGGCGCTCGACGCCCAGAAGGCGGCGGTCGCGGGGTCGGGGGCCTTGGCGGCGAGCAGCGCGAGTGCCTTCGCGTAGCCGGCCAGGTACAGCGCGTCCTGTTCGATGTAGAAGCGGAACGCGTCGAGCGGGAGCGTCCCGTCACCGAGTTTGCGGAGGAACTCGAGGTCGTCGATCGCCTTGCGCACCGTGTCGGTGTGCTGCCACATCCGGTCGGTGAAGCGGTCGGTTGTCGATACTTGTGAAACGTCAACGGGCACAGACATGCCGGGACATCCCTTCGTCAGCATTACCTGATCAGGTTCGACGGGTGTGATCTCAGCCCCGCTCGTGCGGAGCACCCCGTGTCGGACGAACGCGACCATAGCAGGTGCCCTGGGCGGGACGTATCCGGGGTCGCCGCTATACACCCGCGCGTGGCAGCCTCGGCGGAGCCACACTGCAACTGGTTCCGCGGATAGAAAACACGCTGTATGTTTGGCGATCGTCAGCACGGTCGCCGGTTCGGAGTACGCCGACGAGTCTGTGCGACGACCATGCTGCGAGACCTCCCGGCTCGCGCTCGGGCGGTCGCGGGACGGTGTCGACAGCGGCTCCGCCTGCGCACAGCGAATTGGGAAAGGTGGACGACGGGATGCGGGACGTCGAGGATTCCGGACGGTCGGAACTCGAGAATTTGCCGCGATTGATCGCGAAAGTTGTCTCGCGTGACCCGGAACGGGTGGCGCTTGTTCGCGACGGTGCCGTCGTCACCTACGCCGGCCTCAACGCGGAACTGGCGGCACTCGGTGCCGCGATGGGCGACGCGATCGGTCCCGATGCGCTCGTTCCCGTCGTGCTCACCGGGCTGCTGCCCGGGCTCGCCGACACGGGTCCGGACGATGTCGCCGCCGCCCTCGCCGAACTGTCCGAGGACCTCGCCGCGTTCGCGGGCGAGGAACCGGGCCCGGAGCTGGTGCGGCCGGACACCCTGCCCGCAGCCTTCGCCGCGCAGGCTGCCGCGACACCCGACGCCGTTGCCGTCGAGTTCGACGGCGTCGAGTACACCTACGCCGAGCTTGCCGGCCGGTCTCGGCGGCTCGCTCGCCTGCTCGTCGACTCCGGCGTCGGCCCCGGGGTCACCGTTGCCGTGGCACTGCGCCGGTCCTTCGATCTGATCGTCGCCGTGTACGCGGTGCTCGAAGCCGGGGGCGCGTACGTACCGATCGATCCCGATCATCCCGCCGATCGCTTGACGTACATCCTCGACGTCGCCGAACCCGCCGTCCTACTCACCGGGACCACCGTGCCGGTACCCGCTGCCGCGGGGATCGAGGTGCTCGACCTGTCGACGCTGGATCTCGGGTCCGCATTGCCCGAGCCGCTCACCGACGTCGACCGCCGACGTCCACTGCGCGCCGCCGACACCGCGTACGTCATCTTCACCTCCGGATCCACCGGCAGGCCGAAGGGCGTCGCGGTCACCCATGAGGCGATCACGACGAACCTGCGTTGGCGGCAGGAGTGGTATCGGCTCACGTCAGCCGATGTGGTCCTGCACAAGACTCCCGTCACATTCGATGTCTCGGTGTGGGAGTTGTTCTGGCCGCTGCAGGCCGGAGCGCGACTGGTCGTCGCCGCACCCGGTGGCCATCGGGACCCGCGTTACCTGGCAGAACTCGTCCGCGACCGGGCCGTCACCGTCGTGCATTTCGTGCCGTCGATGCTCGCGGTGTTCGCCGCCGAGGCCGAACTCGATTCGCTCACCACGCTTCGGTACCTGTTCGCGTCGGGCGAAGCGCTGCCGCCCCATATCGCTGTGCTGGTCCGTGAACTGCTGCCCGCGGTGGCGGTCCACAATCTGTACGGCCCCACCGAGGCTGCCGTCGATGTGACCCACCACGAAGTCGGCGACGCCGATGTCGACTCGGTACCGATCGGTGCGCCGATCGCCGACACCGACCTGTTGATCCTCGACAGTGCTCTGAACTGGGTGCCCACCGGGGCGCAAGGCGAATTGTATCTCGCCGGAACACAACTGGCCCGCTGCTACGTCGCCCGGCCGGATCTGACCGCGGAGCGGTTCGTCGCCAATCCGTACGGAGTCCCCGGCGAACGCATGTACCGGACAGGCGATCTCGTCTCGCGGTCCCGGACAGACGAACTGGAATACTTGGGGCGCAGCGATTTTCAGGTCAAGATCCGTGGGTTGCGTGTCGAACTCGGCGAGATCGAAGCGACCCTCACCCGTCAGGACGGCATCGCACAGGCCGCGGTGCGCGTGCACGGCGACGACGCGCTCGGCGATCGCCTCGTCGCGTATGTGCGACTGCGGTCCGGGGCATCGTGGGACGAGGACGCACTCGGTGCGGCGCTCGCCGCGACCTTGCCGAACTACATGATCCCCACCACGTACTGCGTGCTCGACGAGTTTCCGCTCACCGCCAGCGGCAAACTCGACCGCGCTGCGTTGCCTGCACCGGAAATCCCGACGACGACCGAGGGCGGTCGACCGGAAACTGCCACCGAATCGGTGGTGGCCACGGTGTTCGCGGAGATGCTCGGCCGTGATCGAGTCGGCGTCGACGACGACTTCTTCGCGCTCGGCGGCAATTCGCTCGCCGCGGTCCGCGCCGCCTCCCGCATCTCGGCTCGACTCGGCCGGCCACTGTCGGTCCAGGACTTCTTCGACGCGCCGACCGTCAGCGGGATCGCCCGACTGGTGGATCGGACGAACGCCGGCGACCGGTTCCAGATGTCGCCGGCCGTCGGTCCGCGGCCGTACCCGGTGCCACTGGCTCCCGCTCAAACCAGGTTGTGGATCCTCGATCGGCTCGATCCGGGTTCGGCGCTGTACAACATGCCGCTGGTGGTCCGCCTGACCGGTGACCTCGATGTCGGCGCGTTGCAGCAGGCAGTCGGCGATCTCGTGGAACGGCACGAGGTGTTGCGCACCGTCTACCCGGAAGTCGACTGCGCAGGCACCCAACTGGTACTTCCGGTCGGTGCCGCCCAGCGGGCCGTGCCGATCGAGGCGGTGGCCGCGGACGAGGTTGCGATCCGGATCGATGCGCTGGCGGCCGAGGGTTTCGACATTGCCGAATCCGCCCCGGTGCGCACACACCTGTTGCGGGTGGCGGACGACGATCACGTTCTCGTCGTCGTCGTCCACCACATCGCCGGCGACGGGTTCTCGGCGGGCCCACTCACCCGCGACCTGATGCGCGCCTACAGTGCCCGGATTGCCGGAGATGCGCCCGAAGGGCTCCCACTGCCGGTGCAGTATGTGGATTACGCACTGTGGCAACGTGATCGCCTCGGTGACGTCGACGACGCGGATTCGCTGATCGCAGCCCAACTCGGCTACTGGCGCAGGGAACTGACGGGACTGCAGGACCGGCTCGAGCTGCCGACGGATCGGCCCCGGCCCGCTGTGCCGTCGCAGGCCGGTGCCGCGGTACCGGTCGAGATTCCGGCGGACGTCCACCGTGCGGTGATCGACGTGGCTCGCGCGACCGGCACCACTGAATTCATGGTGGTGCACGCGGCGCTCGCGGTTCTCCTTGCACGCCTGTCCGGCAGCACCGATATCGCCGTGGGGACCCCGTCCGCGGGCCGCGGCGACGCGAACCTCGACGAGCTCGTCGGCATGTTCGTCAACACGCTGGTGCTGCGCACACCGATCGACGCGGCCGAGTCCTTCGCGCAGTTGCTGACGCGCGTCCGCACCATCGACCTGGGAGCGTTCGATCATCAGGACGTGCCGTTCGACTGCGTCGTCGACGATCTCGTGCCGACGCGCTCGCCCGCATACCACCCGATGTTCCAGGTGATGCTCGCATTCCAGAATCTCGCGTCGACGCCGCTCGAACTGCCGTCGTTGACGGTCGCCACCATGGACATTCCCACCCGGCGGGCGAAGTTCGACCTCCAGGTCACGCTCGCCGAGCGCTTCGGCGACGAACGTGAGCCCGACGGCATCGTCGGTGAGATCGCCTATGCGACAGATCTCTTCGGAGAAGGCACGGTCGCGGTGTTCGCGCGACGCCTCGTGCGGATCCTCGCCGAAGCCACCGCCGATCCCGACCGTGCCGTCGGCGACCACCGGCTGCTGGACCGGGCCGAGCTGGGCACCGTCTTGGGACGCTGGAACTCGACGGATCGGCAGGTCCCCGCGGTCACGGTGCGGCGCCTGCTCGACGCACAGACCGCCCGCACCCCGCATCTGCAGGCCGTGGTCGACGACGAGAATGTGCTGACCTATGCGGACTTCGCCGCACGGGTACACCGGTTGGCCCGCCGGCTCATCGCTGCCGGGGTCGGCCCGGAACGCGCCGTCGTCGTTGTCGCGCCCCGCTCGACCGAACTGCTGGTCGCCGTCCACGCGATCCTGCACGCGGGTGGCGTGTACGTTCCGGTCGATCCGGAACAGCCTTACGCACGTACCGGACGAATGCTCGACGCCGTGCGGCCCGTGGTCGTTCTCGTCGGCGCCGGGGTGGAGTACAGCGGCGAGGATCACGCGGTGCCCGTGATGCGGATCGACGACGCCACGGACCTGAGTGCCGCGCCGCTGCACGACGCCGAGTTGCTCGCGCCACTACGCCCCGAGAACACCGCCTACATTCTGTTCACCTCGGGCTCGACCGGGGAACCCAAGGGCGTCGCCGTTCCGCATCGGGCGGTGGTCAACCAGGTGCTGTGGATCGCGGACATCTTCCGGATCAGTGTGGCCGACACCGTTCTGTGGAAGACGCCGGCGACATTCGATGTTTCGGTGTGGGAAATGTTCGCGCCCTTGGCTTCCGGGGCCCGGGTGGTGGTCGCTGCGCCGGATGCACATCGTGATGCGCGGCAACTCGCCGACATCATCGGCCGACGCGCGGTCACGTTGACCTCGTTCGTGCCGTCGATGCTGTCCGTATTCGCGGCGACCGTGCCCGATCCTGGGCTGTTGCGGACGTTGCGCGCGGTCGCGGTGGCAGGTGAAGCCTTGCCCGCGGCCACCGTCGCATCGTTCCGGGCGGTGTCCCGTGCCGCGGTGCACAATCTGTACGGGCCCACCGAATTCACGGTGCATGCGACCGCGGCGCTGGTTCCGCCGTTGCCGTATCTGGCGTCGCGCCCGGTCCCGATGGGCCGGCCCGTGTGGAACACCCGTGCGGTGGTGCTCGACTCGCGCCTGCATCCCGTCCCGGTGGGAGTGGCGGGGGAACTGTACCTGTCCGGTGTGCAGGAGGCGCGGGGATACCACGGGCGGCCGGACCTGACGGCCGAGCGGTTCGTCGCGGATCGGTTCGGGCTGCCAGGGTCTCGCCTCTACCGCACCGGCGACTACGTGCGGTGGACCCCGGAGGGGCAACTACTCCACTTGGGGCGTACCGATGACCAGGTGAAGATCCGCGGTGTCCGCATCGAGCTCGGCGATATCGAAGCGGCGCTGTTGAACCGATCGGAGGTCGCGCAGGCGGTCGTGACGGTTCAGCACATCCCTGCCGGTGATCGGCTCGTCGCGTACATCGTCGCGACGTCCACAGATGTGGACGTCACGGTGCTGCGCGGGGCACTCGTCCGTGTCCTGCCCGCTCATCTGGTACCGGACACGATCGTGGTCGTCGATGCCTTCCCGGTGCGGGAGTCGGGCAAACTGGATCGCGCGGCACTGCCCGCGCCGGTCGTCGAGGCCCGCGAATTCGTGGCACCGGGCAGCGACGCGGAGCAGCTCGTGGCGGATGTGTTCGCCGCTGTTCTCGGTGTGGATGCGGTCGGTGCACAGGACGACTTCTTCGTTCTGGGCGGGAATTCGTTGACGGCCACGCAGGTGGCAGCGCGCCTCGCCGACGTCCTCGCCGTGGAGGTGACCGTTCGGTCGTTGTTCGACACCCGCACCGTTACCGGTTTCGCGACTCTTCTCGAAGATGCTGTGGCGCAACGAAATACGGGCTCTCTCGATGCTTCTCGCGGGCCCGTTGCCGGGCCGAGGCCGGATGTGCTCCCGCTGTCTTGGTCCCAATCGTGAATGTGGTTCCTGAACCGGTTCGACACCGAATCGGGACTGCACAATATTCCGCTGGCGGTCCGGTTGTCCGGGGTTCTCGACACGGACGCCCTGTACGCCGCGTTCTGTGACGTCGTGGCGCGGCACGAGGTGCTGCGTACCGTCTATCCCGAATGGGACGGCGCCGGCCGTCAGGTCGTGCTCACGGGTGAGCAGGCACGGCCGCACCTGCCGGTCGTCGATGTCCCCGCCGACCGCCTCGACGAGGAGCTCACTGCCCTCGTCGGAGTGGGATTCGACGTCACAGCCGAGATTCCCGTGCGTGCACGGCTACTGCGTACCGGCGACCACGACTACGTGCTCGCGGTCGTGGTCCATCACATTGCCGCAGACGGTTTCTCGGTCGCCCCCCTGGTCCGCGACCTCGCCGCCGCCTACACCGCCCGGGTCGCGGGGCAGGCACCGGACTGGGAACCGCTGCCCGTGCAGTACGCGGACTACGCGCTGTGGCAGCGTGCGGTGCTCGGCGACGAGGACGATCCCGAATCGAGCCATCGGCGCAAGCTGACCTACTGGCAGGAGCGGCTCGACGGCCTGCCCGCCCAACTCGAGCTTCCGAGTGACCGACGCCGTCCGGCCGCAGGTTCCGGTCGTGGCGGTCGGGTTCACACGACCATCCCGTCCGGCACCCGCGCCGCGCTCGATGCGCTGGCCGAAAACTCCGGTGCGACACCGTTCATGGTGGTGCACGCGGCACTGGCACTGCTGCTGTCCCGGTTGTCCGGCTCCACCGACATCGCCGTCGGCAGTCCCCTGGCCGGGCGCGGGCACCCGGTGCTCGACGATCTCGTCGGCATGTTCGTCAACACGGTGGTGCTCCGCACGGAGATCGATCCCGCGGAATCGTTCACCGAGTTCCTGTCCCGGGTTCGGGACGTCGATCTCGGCGCGCACGCCAACTCCGAGGTGCCGTTCGAGCGACTCGTCGAACTGCTGGAACCGGAACGATCACCGGGGCGTCATCCGCTGTTCCAGGTTGCGCTGGCGTACCAGAATTTCGAGCGGACCGAACTCGCGCTGCCCGATCTGACCGTCGTCGAACTACCGGTCGAGACGAACCTGTCGAAGTTCGACCTGCAGTTCGCGATCGGGGAGGACACCGACGGATCGGGTGCGCTGTCGCTGGTGATCGGCTATGCCACCGACCTGTTCGACGCCGCGACCGTCACGGTGCTGGGGGAGCGACTCGTGCGGATCCTCGACGCGGTCACGGCCCTGCCCGCCCGGGCGGTCGGCGACGTCGAGATCCTTGCGCCCGGCGAACGGGCCGGTGTGCTCACGTCGGGTCGACGGATCGGGTTGCGGCCGCAGACCCTGGCGGAGTTGCTCGACGCGGCGGCCGCCGATCCGACCGCGGTGGCGGTGGTGAGCGGCGACGTCGCGCTGACCTACGGTGATCTCGACGCTGCCGCGCGCCGATGGGCCGGCGTTCTCCGTGCCCACGGCATCGGCCGCGGTGATCTGGTGCTCGTCGCACTGCCCCGTTCCGCCGAGTCGATCCTCGCGATGTGGGCGGTCACGCGATGCGGCGCCGGGTTCGTCCCCGTCGACGTCGACCATCCCGCGGATCGGCTCGCGCACGTCGTCGCGGATTCCGGTGCGCGGGTGGGGTTGACCCTCGACCGGCATCGTTCGGGCCTGCCGGCGGGCCCGCAATGGCTCGCGCTCGATGGCTCGGGCATCGATACATTCTCCGCTGCACCGGAATTCGAACCCGATGCGGGCGAATTCCCGGTGGTTCATCCGGCGGACGTCGCCTACGTGATCTACACCTCCGGCTCGACCGGCACGCCGAAGGGCGTCACCGTCACCCACACCGGCCTGTACAACCTGTGCGTGGAGGTACGCGAACGGTATCGGCTCGATGCACGGTCGCGGGTGCTGCACGTCGCCTCACCCAGCTTCGACGCCTCGGTCCTCGAGCAGCTCTTCGCGCTGTCGGTCGGCGCTACCGCCGTCGTCGCGTCCGCGCACCAGTACGGGGGGTTCGTGCTCGCCGAGTTGATGCGCGATCGGGCCGTCACCCACGCGTTTCTCACCCCCTCGGTCGCCGCGACCGTCGACCCCGACGACCTCGACGAGTGTCGAGTGCTCGTCACCGGCGGGGAAGCGGTGACCGGCGACGTGATCCGGCGGTGGTCGGTCGGCGGACGCGCCGTGTTCAACGCGTACGGACCCACCGAGGCGACGATCATGACGCACACCGCGGGTCCGTTGACGCCGGAAGCGCCGGTGACGCTGGGGTATCCCGTGCGCGGAGCCGGACACCAGGTGCTCGATTCGCGGATGCGGCCCGTGCCCGTCGGGGTCGCCGGAGAGCTGTACCTGGCCGGTGACGCCGTCGCCCGCGGCTATCACCGCCGGTCCGCGCTCACCGCGGCGCGGTTCGTCGCCAACCCGCACGACGGCTGGGGAGAGCGGCTGTATCGTACCGGCGACGTGGTGAGCCGTACCGCCACTGGGGAACTCGTCTACCACGGACGCTCGGACTTCCAGGTGAAGATCCACGGATTGCGCGTCGAACTCGGGGAGATCGACGCCACGGTCGTGTCACACGACTCGGTCGCCGCGGCCGTGACCGTGGGGCGCGACACGGCACCTCGACTGGTGTCGTACGTCGTGCCCGCCGATACAGACGAGTTCGACGAACAGGCGCTGCTGCGGTCCGTCTCGTCGACGCTTCCCGCGCACATGGTGCCGTCGGCGATCGTGGTACTCGACTCGCTTCCGCTCAGCCCGTCCGGGAAGCTGGATCGGCGAGCACTACCGGCTCCCGCCGTCACGGCGCGCCCGTTCCGGGCGCCGTCGACCCGGTACGAACAGGGCGTCGCCGACATCTACCGGCAACTGCTCGGCGTCGAGACGGTCGGTGCGGACGACGACTTCTTCGATCTCGGTGGGCATTCGCTGCTGATCCTGTCGCTGGCCACCGCCGTCACCGAGCGTTTCGACGTGCAGATCACGGTGCCGCAGTTGTTCGAGCACGCACCGGTCTACAAACTTGCGCGGCTGATCGAGTCCGGATCGCCGGACGCAACGTCGGCTGCCGAGTGGAGTGGTGATCTCGATCTGGCCGCGGACATCGTCCCGGACGGCGTCCCGGCGGCGCGACCGGACGGTCGGCGGGTACTGCTGACCGGAGCCACCGGATTCCTCGGCCGCTACCTGCTGCGGGATCTGCTCGCACACAGCGGAATGCGGGTGTGGTGCCTGGTACGGACGAGTTCCGAGGCGGAGGGACTGGATCGCATCGAGGCGGGACTCCGCGCATTCGGATTGTGGCGCGAATACTACCGCGGCCGGATCGTGGTGGTACCGGGCGATCTCGGGCAGCCCCGATTCGGGTTGTCCGACACCGAGTTCGACGACCTCGCGCGCAGCGTCGATGTCGTCGTGCACAACGGTGCCCGGGTCAACCACATCGAGCCGTACAGCAGAATGCGTGCGGCGAATGTGTCCGGCACCGAAGAGGTCCCGCGTCTGGCGGTCACCGGAACGGTCAAGCCGGTCCATTTCGTCTCCACCGGATCGGTGCTCACCGACACCGCCCTGCCCGCGTCTGCGGACGGGACGCCGCGGTTGATCGGTGAGGACGATCGGCTGCCGTCCGAGCGGGTCATGGACTCGGGGTATGTGCGCAGCAAGTGGGTGGCCGAGGAGCTCGTCGCGGTCGCGCGCCGCCGCGGCATTCCGGTCTCGATCTATCGCCCGGGACTGATCAGCGGAGACACCGTGTCCGGTGCTGCCGGCACCGACGACGCGTTCTGGAATGTCGTCCGCGCCATGGTCGCGCTGCGCATGGTGCCTGCGTCGGCGGTCGGATCGGTCGCGCTCGCCCCGGTGACCTATGTCGCCTCGGCGCTCGTCGCGCTCGCACTCGATCCGTCGACGGTCGGTGGCAACTTCCATCTCGTGAACCGGCGTCGTGTCGCCGCAGACGACCTCGTCGCGCGGTTGCGGGCGCACGGGTTCGAGTTGCGGCCTGTGTCCGACGAGGTGTTCGCGGCGACGCTCATCGAAACCTCGCAGACGCTGACCGAACGCGGCGACGACCGGCTCACCCGCGCGATGCTGGTCGCGGGAGAGTTCGCGCAGGGGCTGTCCGAGGCCGAGGACTTCGACGACGGCAACGCGCGCCGTGCGCTCGCCGATGGCGGTATCGAATGCCCGGTGGTCGACGACGAGGTGCTGGCCTGGTACGTGACCTACTTCGCGCACATCGGATTCCTCGAGCCGCTCGACGACGCGCTGGTGGCGACGGTCGAGATCGCGGAGGGGCCGGCGGTCGGGGACGCGGTCGCGGACGGCTCCGGCATCTAGACCGACGACCATGCGCCGCCCGATGCTGCTCCGCACGTGCAGATAGTTGGTACCTTGGCAGTTCGTCGGCAACGGGAGGTCGTGTGGAACCGGAGACACTGACCGTCGACTGCACGTACGGTTCGGCGCGCGGCTACCGGGACGGTTCGGTATTCGTGTGGAAGGGACTTCCGTACGCCGCTCCGACCGCCGGCGATCGGCGATTCCGGTCGCCGGAGCCGCCGGAGCCGTGGAGCGGCGTACGCGACTGCCGCAATTTCGGTCCGGTCGCACCGCAGAGCCGGAACAATCCGGTCCCGATCGACCTCGGCCAGACGATCGGCGAGGACTGCCTGTCGCTGAATATCTGGGCGCCCGAGCAGGACGGTGTGCCGCGTCCGGTGATGGTGTGGATACACGGTGGCGCCTACGTTCTCGGCTATTCCGGCCAGAAGATCTACGACGGCAGGCGACTGTGTGAGTCCGGCGACGTCGTGGTCGTGACGATCAACTATCGGCTCGGTGCACTCGGATTCCTCGATCTGTCGTCGTTCTCGACGGCAGATTCGACGTTCGAATCCAATGTGGGTCTGCGCGATCAGATTGCGGCGCTCGAGTGGGTGCGCGAGTGCATCTCGGCATTCGGTGGCGATCCGGCACGGGTCACCGTGTTCGGGGAGTCGTCCGGCGGCGGTTCGATCACGACGTTGATGACGGTGCCACGCGCCGAAGGATTGTTCCACGCGGCTATCGCGCAGTCGCCACCGGCGACGTCGGCGTACGGGCGTGAGCGTTCCGCGACGGTCGCGGAACGGTTCCTCGAGATTCTCGATGTCCCAAGGTCGCGGGTGTCGTCACTGCGTGACCTTCCGTATGAACAACTTGCCATGGCCGGAGACGATCTCGCGCGGGAGATTCCGATCAAGGTGCCCGGCACACTGGCGCTGGCGCCGGTCGTCGACCGGGATCTCGTGCCGAAGTATCCGGTGGCGGCGTTCCAGAAGGGTCTGTCGCACCGGATCCCGCTGATCATCGGATCGAACCGGGACGAACCGTCGATCTTCCGGTGGATGAAGTCTCCACTCATGCCGGTCGACGACATCGCGGTGCAGGGCATGTTCGCGGCCTTGGCCGCGGACGGTGTCGAGTTGTCACCCGAGCGGATCGACGAGATCGTCGCGGCGTATCCGGCCGCGACGAAGCCGAGCGGGGCGATGGCCCTGTCGCGGGATGCCGGTTTCCGGATGCCGGTGCTGTGGATCGCGGACGCGCACAGCGTGCACTCCCCGACGTGGGTGTACCGGTTCGATCACGCGACGCCAATCCTCCGGGCCGCTCGGATCGGGGCCGGGCACGCCACCGAACTCCCTTATGTGTTCGGCAATTTCGGTACGCTCGACCATGATCCGACCTTCTGGCTCGGCGGGCGGAAGTCCGCGACCGAACTGTCGGGCCGGATCGGGCGTCGTTGGACGGCGTTCGCGCACCACGGTGTGCCCGCTGCGCTCGACGGGTCCAGGCATTGGGCGCCGTACACAGCCGACTCTCGCATGACCCTCGTGCTCGACGCGGTCGATTCCGTCGTCCCGGACCCGGACGGGCATCTGCGGGAGATGTGGGGCGACCGGGTCATGGGATTCAGCTAGCGAAATTTCTAGCGCCGGACGATCTCGATCATGTCGAAGTCGGCCTTGGCGGCCCCGCAGTCGGGGCATGACCAGTCGTCGGGCAGGTCGTCCCAGCGGGTGCCCGGTTCGATGCCTTCGTCGGGCCAGCCGAGCGCTTCGTCGTACTCGAAACCGCAGACGAGGCAGCGAAACAGTCGGTAGTCGGTAGCCATGTCAGTTGCCTCTCGGTTCGAAGTCGATCTTCTCGCGGACGCCGCAGTCCGGGCAGCACCAGTCGTCGGGGACGGTCGCCCATGCGGTGCCGGCCGGAAACCCTTCGTGCGGTGCGCCGGTGGCTTCGTCGTACACGTAGTCGCAGACCGGGCATTCGTACGCGGACATCAGCGTGCCTCGCCGTATCGGGCGAGGATCTTCTCGCGTTTACGCGGCTGGATGTTGATGCGAGACAGATCGCCGTCGTAGTGGTCGAGGACCCGGTGGTCCATCACCGTGCGCCACAGCGGCGGAAAGTAGGTCAGGCCGATCATGCTCGCGTAGCCGCTGGGCAGATTCGGGGCACCGTCCATGCTGCGGAGCGTCTGGTAGCGGCGGGTCGGGTTCGCGTGATGGTCACTGTGGCGTTGCAGGTGGTACAGGAAGATGTTCGTCACGATGTGATCGGAGTTCCAGCTGTGCTCCGGGGTGCACCGCTCGTAGCGGCCGGATTCGGTTCTGCGACGCAGTAATCCGTAGTGTTCGAGGTAGTTCACCGATTCGAGCAGAGAGAAGCCGTACACGGCCTGGATGATCAGGAACGGCAGCACCACCGGGCCGAACGCGACGGTGAGGACGGTGAACAGGGCGACCGACATCAGCCATGCGGTGAGTACATCGTTTCGGAAAGTCCACGGGCCCTTGCCGAGTCGTTCCAGGCGGGTCTTCTCGAGATTCCACGACGATGTCACGCCACCCCATACGCTGCGCGGTAGGAATGCCCAGAACGATTCGCCGAAGCGGGCGCTGGCCGGGTCCTCGGGGGTGGAGACCCGGACGTGATGGCCGCGGTTGTGCTCGATGTAGAAGTGGCCGTAAAAGGTCTGGGCCAGGGCGATCCGCGACAGTCGGCGTTCGAGTTGTTCCTTCTTGTGGCCGAGTTCGTGGGCGGTGTTGATGCCGACGCCACCCATCACTCCGATGCTGATCGCCAGACCGATCTTCGAGACGAGTCCGAGGCCGCCGTCGAGGCCGAGCCATCCGAGGTCGTCGGCCGACCACAGATAGCACGCGAACACGAGGCTGACGATCTGGAACGGGATGTAGGCGTAGGTGCAGTACCGGTAGTAGCGGTCTGCGGCGAGACGTTCCATCGCTTCGTCGGGTGGGTTCTGGCCGTCGGGGCCGAAGAATCGGTCCAGGATCGGCAACAGTACATAGACCAGCAGCGGTCCGATCCACCACCAGATCGGGGCGACTGCGGCCGCGCCGATCTGTCCGAACGCCCATACCAGCGCGGTCGCGACGAAGATCGCTGTCGGCGGGACCAGCCCGAGCAGCCACAGATAGCGTTTCCGGTCGTGCCACTGCTGTGCAGGTGCCGGCTGTGGCCGGTCGATGTCGCGCGTCGTCACCGTGTCCTCCTTTGATATGACCTGAGTCTGATATGACCTGAGTCACCCTGTAATGGACGTTACGCGTCATGCGATCCACTGTCTAGACATTTCGTAAAATTTGTAAACTTCGATCTGCGCAGAATGTGGAGAATGTGCAGAATATGGACAGCCACCCACGTCCGCCGGGACGTGGGTGGCTGTCCATTCGATCTGCGGTTGTGCGCCGCTGGGTGGAGTCAGTTGCGGTACTCGGGATGCTCGGCGACAAACTTCTCGACGTACGAGCACGAGGTGCCGACCTTCAGGCCCTCGGCGCGGGTTGCGTCCAGGGCCTGGCGCACGACATCGCCGGCGACGCCCTTGCCGCGGAATTCTGGCTCGGTGACCGTGTGGTCGAAGTCGCGCACGTCGTCGACCTGGGTGTAGTCGGCGTGCCCCGCGAGCGCGTCGCCGATGTAGAGGACGAACCGCGACTGCTGGGGAAGATGCTCGACGCGACGGATTTCGTTGTTCTTGCTCATGGATTCACCCTACCGACGTGGGGGCGCACCACCGCGAGCATCGCGGGGGTGCGCTGGCCGCGCCACGTTCCGGTGAGCACTTTGGGCTCCCCTGGGGGCCCAAAGTGCACACCGATCGTCCGCACCACGGTCACCTCTACCGTGCCCGCCGACACCGTGCCCGCCGACACCGCAGTCGCCGTCGCGTTGCTCGAGTGCGTGAGAGAGTCGATCGACGGCACCGGCGCTCCGAGTGTTCCGCTGCCTGCGACCTGCACCTGCCCAGTGCTGGCCACGCCGGTATCGGCGTCGACCAGTTCGGCCGCGCCGCCACCGGTCGCGATCGTGGTGACCAGCGCGCCGATGTACACCGGGTCGGCGCACGCGTCGTACACCCAGCGGGGTCCGAGCACCGAATGGTCCATCGTCGCGACGAGGGAGTCCTCGGCGCCGGCGAGGGGAGCACCGCGATAGGTCAACGGCACCTGCAGGGTCCGGCCGTCCGTGGTGGCCAGCAGGTGGGTTTCGATTCCGACTTCACCGTCCGGGTCGTCGAACCGGTACGTCCCGATGCGTTCGAGGCCGGCGGGGTTGCCGGCCCACGGTTGTGTCGGCACCCAGGCTGCGAGGATCTCCGACTTCGACGGCGACAGCTGTGCGTGGTGGATGAGGGCCATGCGGTGACGATACGGGCGAAGACGATACGGGCGGTCACGCAGGCTGCGGGCTCACCGGCGTCGGCAGCCCCACCGGCTTCTGCAGCCCCACAGCATCGAGGTCGGTGCGCAGCAGCACGACGTTGTAGTCGGACCAGGTGCTGGCCAGGAAGTACAGATCCTTGCCCGACGACCACGGGTGGATGTATGCGCCGTACACACTCGGCACGTCCCTGCTGCTCACCAGCACCGTCGGTTCGCTCCAGCCGGATTCGAGCGATGCGGAGGTTCGCGCGACGATCGAATTCGTCGCATCGGTGTACAACGCGACGAAACCGCCGAGATGGTCGTTGTAGGCGACGGACAGTTCGCTGACCGGACCGGGAATCACGACACCGGCCGCTTTCGGGTCGGTCGGCGCCCAGACCGCGAGGCCGTCCCAGTATTCGTAGGCGAGCGGGTCGAGCAATGATTCGGGCCGGACGCGAGCCAGGTGGGCGGCGCCGCTGCGCCCGGACGGCGTGCCGAACCGGTACACCCAGCCGTCGTGTTCGACGAATGCGCCCATCTGGAAGTTGGTGTTGCCGCTGAGCGGTTCGTTCAGTCGTGCGGTGAGCGGATGGACCGTCCAATTCTCGCCGTTGTCCGTCGACGAGGCGAGCGCGGAGAAGTTCGTGTGCCACTCGCCGGGTGCACCCCAACTGCGCACCGACATGAAGTCGAGGTATTGGACACCGCCGATCGCGATACCGGCGGTGGGAATCGTGGTGATCTCCACGCCGTTGACCTTTCGGCTCTCGATCAGCTCCCGGGCGTGGTTCGGGCGATCGAGTGGAGCGCTGTCGATGCTCATGCCGTTGCCGAGGTTGCGGTCGCTGCTGCGGAACAGGATGTTGCTGCGCCAATCGCCGACGAGCCCGCACAGTGGATTGCGGTTGAACCCGAAGGTGTCCCCGAACGCCGTGAGGACCTCCCCGTCCCCGTTGTCCCACATGATGCCGAGATCGGTGCCGAGTACCGAGAATCGGGACACGGTCTCGTTAGTGCCCATCAGCCCGGTCAGGTGCGACACCGCGGTGGTCGTGCCCTTCAGCTCGGGCAGTCGGCCGTCCTGTCCGTTGAGCCACGGAATCGGCGTCACGCCGGCTTGTGAGCTCCCGGGCATGGTGCTGCCAGTGCCGGGCATGGCGCTGCCGGTGCCGCTGCCGGGTGGGCACGCGGCGTGCGCGGTTCCGGCTCCTCCGAGCACGAATACGCAGGTCGCGGTCAGTACCACGGGCAGCGTGAGCGCCAGGCGATGTCGCAGGGATGTGGGCATGGGGACCTCCCGGGGACCGTCCTGACGGTGATGCCGTGTATTCGATGCCGCGTCAACGTAACAGCAGTAACACCAGTCCCTTGTGCCACTTCGGTAACAGATCGGCCGCTTTCGGGACCCGACCTCGGTTCCGTGTACACCCGATGGGCGACGGCGTCCGGCGCCCTGGATCTGGCTATGCTCGCCTGTCGTGACCGAAACCGACGCTGCCGCCGGACCGTCGACCACCTCCGGCAGGAGCCGGGACCGCGCCGGGACCTCCCGGCCGCGCATCAGGCCCGCGCGGATCCGCCTGATCGCGATCGTCGGTGGGGTGGTCGGGATTCTTGCCGCACTCGCCATCCCGTTCCTGCCCGTCCACCAGACCGAGGCGACGATCTCGTGGCCGCAGGACGGCTCGCTCGCCGGAGTCACGGCGCCGCTCGTGTCCTACAGTCCGATCGAACTGGACGTCACCGTCCCGTGCGCGACGGTCCGGGAACTGGCCGACGCGGGCGGCGGGGTACTGGTCTCGACCGCACCCGTCGGGGCGGCCGCGCCGGACCGATGGGCGCTGTCGGCGCGGGTGATCGCAGGCGACGACCCCGACCCACGGTTCGAGGTGGTCGCGCGGAACACGATCCAGCTGTCCGAACCCGTCGCGGCACTCACCGGAGCGGACTGCGCGGTGACCGTGTCCTCGACGCCGACCAGGACGGTCGTCGCGGTGACCGGCCCGGAGACCACCGTGCCGGAGCGGGTCGTCGACCGCGACCTGCGTCCACAGATGGTCGGGGTGTTCTCCGACCTCGAGGGCACTGCACCCGAGGGACTACGAGTGGCCGCGACCCTCGACACCCGGTTCACGACGTCACCGACGCCGGTGAAACTCGCGGCGATGCTGGTGGCGATCCTGGCGACCGCGCTGGCATTGTGGTCGCTGCACCGGATCGACGCGGCCGACGGCCGCCGCACCCGCCGGTTCCTGCCGTCGTCCTGGTGGTCGCTGCGTCGGATCGACGCGGTCGTCGTCGGTGTGCTGGTGCTGTGGCACGTGATCGGTGCGAACACCTCCGACGACGGCTACCAGCTCGGCATGGCCAGGGCCGCCGGTGAAGCCGGATACATGGCGAACTACTTCCGCTGGTTCGGGGTGCCCGAAGCCCCGTTCGGCACCCCCTTCTACGACGTCCTCGCGTGGATGACGCACGTGTCGACGGCGAGCATCTGGATGCGCCTGCCCGCACTGGCCGCTGGGGTGCTGGCGTGGTGGGTGCTCAGCCGGGAAGTCGCACCCCGACTCGGCGCCGCAGCCAGACGAACCTCGGTGCCGCTGTGGACCGGAGCCCTGGTCTTCCTCGCGTTCTGGCTGCCGTTCAACAACGGCCTGCGGCCGGAACCGATCGTCGCCGCGGGCGTGCTGCTGACCTGGTGTTCGGTCGAGCGCGCCGTCGCGACCCGCCGGCTGCTGCCCGCGGCCGCCGCGATCCTGATCGGTGCCGTCACCGTCACCGCCGGTCCGTCCGGGGTCATCTGCTTCGCGGCGCTGATCTCCGGGGCACGCCCGATTGCGAAGATCATCGCCGACCGGGCTCGGACGGCCGGCTACGCTGCGCAACTGCTGCCGTTGGTCACCGCCGGGACGGTGGTGCTCGTTGCGGCGTTCGCGGACCAGTCGTTCGCTGCGGTGCGGGAGATGCAGCACGTGCACGTCATCCCGCCGGACGAGCCGTGGTTCAACGAATACCTGCGCTATCAGTGGCTGTTCCAGGACACGACCGACGGTTCACTCGCGCGGCGATTCGCGGTGTTCACGATGCTTCTGTGCCTGCTGACCCTGGTGGTGGCATTGCTACGGCGCGGACGGATTCCCGGTGCGGCGCTCGGGCCGACCCGACGCATCGCCGGCATCACGATCGGTGCGATGGCCCTGACGACGTTGCTGCCCACCAAGTGGACCCATCACTTCGGCATCTACGCCGGCCTGGCGGGCGCCGTGGCGGTCGCGGCATCGATCGCGGTGGCACCGACGGTTCTGCGGTCCCGGCGCAACCGGGCACTGTTCGCCGCAGCGGTCACCGGTGTGGTCGCGCTGTCGTTCGCCGGACGCAACGACTGGTGGTACGTGTCGAGCTACGGCGTGCCCTGGTTCGACAAGGCGCCGTCGATCGCCGGTCACGGTTTCGCGGTCGCGTTCCTCGCGCTGGCCGTGCTGCTGCTCGCGGTGGCCGCCTGGTTCCACATCCATCCGGCGGCCTCCGTTCGCACCGACGCACCCTCCCGGGTGTGGTCGATTCCGCCGCTGACCGTCGCGGCGGCCGCGCTGGTGGTGTTCGAAGTGCTCTCCCTCGCCAAGGGTGCGGTAGCGCAGTACCCCGCATATTCGGTGGCCCGTTCCAACATCGACGCACTCGCCGGTTCGCCCTGCGGTCTGGCGAACGACGTACTTCTCGAAACCGACCCCAATGCCTCGATGCTGCAGCCGCTTTCCGGGGACATCGGTGCGGCGCTCGCGGAAAACGGCAGCCAGGGGTTCGTCCCGAGCGGTGTGGCGGGGGACCTCACACCGGATGCCGAGGAGGTCGCCTCCGGGACCGCCAACGCCGTCGACCGTACCGGCGCCGACCAGAACACGACCGGCAGCACCGCCGGGACCGGCGGTGGGTTCGGCGGCGAGGGCATCAACGGCAGTACCGTCGCCCTGCCCTTCGGTCTCGACCCGGCGACCACCCCGGTGCTCGGTAGCTACGGCGCAGACGGTGTCGCCACCGTGACCACCGAGTGGTACCGGCTACCCGACCCGGACGGTTCGGGTTCCCGCGGGGACCTGGTGTCGATCTCGGCAGCCGGGCCGATCCGGTCGGTGGACGCGGACGGAATCGAAACCTACGGGCAGGACCTGGTTCTCGAATACGGCACCCGAACCCCGGACGGCGTCGTCGCGCTGGGATCGGTGCTGCCGCTCGACATCGGTCCGGTCCCGTCGTGGCGGAACCTGCGGGTACCGCTCGACGTTCTGCCGCGGGACTCCGACGTGGTCCGGATCGTCGCGACCGACCACGACATCCGACCCGAGCAGTGGCTGGCGTTCACCCCGCCGCGGGTTCCGCAGACCAAAACCCTGCAGGAGGTGCTCGGCCGTGACACCCCGGTCCTGCTGGATTGGGCGGTCGGGTTGAACTTCCCCTGCCAGCACCAGATGCTGCACGCGAACGGCGTCGCCGAGGTTCCGGAGTACCGGATTTCCCCGGATCGGCCGCTGGCCGTGGTGACCGGTCTGTGGCAGGACCACTACGGCGGCGGACCGCTCGGGTGGACGCAGTTGCTGCTGGGTGCGCGAACGATCCCGTCCTATCTGAACCACGACTGGGGACGCGATTGGGGTTCGATCGAGCAGTTCGTCCCGATCGACCGTACGGCAGGCCCGGCGCAGATCCACACGACCACCGTGACCCGATCGGGTTGGTGGACACCGGGACCGATCAACATCACGTCCTGACCGGTCCCGGTACCGGAATCCCGGTCAGGAAGCCGGCGTCGCCGGGGGATGCGCGGCCCGCACGGCGTCGACGAACCGGCGTTTCTCGGTGACGTAGCGGTCCCGGAACGCGTCGATGTCGTCGGTGCCGTCGCTCGACGACGCGGTGAGGAACCCGAAGGTGGACTCGGCGGCGGTGAGCACGGGATCCGGTGCGGTCAACCGCATTTCGTTGACGATCGCGTCGAGGTCGACGATGCCGCGCGCGATCGCCCGCAGATGCGGATCGTCGCAGTGCAGTGCCTCGTCGAGGTTGACGTCGGCGAGGGCGGATCGGTCCAGTTCGAACAGATGGTTGTGGACCGTGTCCGCGGTGTGGAGGAACCGTACGTGCAGGGCACGGTCGGTCGCGCGTAGCGCCGGGGTAGGTATCGGATGATGCTCCGATTTCCGGCCGGCGCGGGTGGCGACGACCCCGAGCAGGACACCGACGATCAGCGCCGCGGGCGGCGCCCACCAGGGTGCGGTACCAGCGGTGAGCAGATCCGACAGCGACTCCATCGTCGGATGTTAGCAGTGGGAAGTACCGGTTCCTGCCGATGTGTCCACGACGATCGCCTCGTCGTCGGTCAGCGCCCGGAACTCGATGTGGCTACGTGTCAGGAGATCCACGGCGCGGCTGCTGCCGCCGTCGTCGAGCAGCGACCCACCGGCGTGCGGCACGATCGCGAAATCCACCAGACCCAGACCGTCCCACTGCGGAGCGATCCCGCACGTCGGCAGGACCTCGCCCGGATCGTCGGAGAACTCGATGCCGCGCAGCGTGGATGTCACCACGCACGCCCCGGCACTGTAGCCCGCGTATGCGAGCGACCCGGATCGCAGGAGATCGGTGAGCACGGTGTCGCCGCCGGATCGTGCCAGCTGCGCCCGCAACACGAACGTGTTGCCACCGCGCACCCACGCCGACCGGAATTCGGAGATCCTGGCGCGCAACGACTCCGGCGCCCCGATATGGTCGCGTAGGTCCACCTCGACGGGATCGAAGCCGAGGTCGCGCAGCGGACCGAACTCGCTGACCACCGCGGATCGCCGGGCGTGGGCCGACCAGGCATCGGCCGCGTTGCCGATGACCGCGATCGGCCCGGGCGGGCCGGTGACACGCAGCAGCGCCGCCGGGTCGGCACCGAACCGATAGGACGACAGGAACAGTCGCATCCGAGATCAGACGGTGAACGCGAGACGGTCGACGATACGCCGGCCCACGACGGCATCCCCGCCGAGAGTGATCTCGTCGAGATGATCGAACGCGCGGACGCGCCCGCCGGCCAGCCGCACGAACAATCCCGAATCCAGGGTGATCGTGCTGGTCGCAGGCTTGGACAGCTCGGGAACCAGCGCGGCCCGGCCGTGGACCTCCACCTGCAGGACGCGGGCGAGTGGACCGGTCAGCTCGAACGTGATGCGCGACCCGTCCGGGGCCTGGCCCAGCTTGCCGACGATATATGCCAGCGACGCGACGATCTCGGTGATCGCGAGCTCGGCGCGGGCACCGCCCTCGTCACCCGGTGCCCCGAGCGCATCCCGGACGTCGAGTTCGTGCATCCAGCAATCGAATACGCGGATCCGCATGAACCGCCCGTAGGTCGCCGGTCCGGCCGGGGTCTGCGCGGGGGCATCGAACCAGTCCTGGGTCATCGTGGCGAGCTGATCGCGGCGCCGCGCGACGATCCGCCGGTACCGGTCGAGGACGTCGGCGCCGGGTGTGCCGCGCAGCGACTCCACCCACCGCTCGTTGAGCGCGCCGATCTCGTTGCGCACGTGCCCGAGAGCGTGCACGTCGATGTCGACGTGGGGGACCTGCTCGCCCGCGAGGATCGATTCGGTACCGATCAGGTGCGCGACGATATCCTTGACCGTCCAGCCCGGCAGTGTCGACGGGGTGAACCAGATGTCGCCGTCGATGCCGGTCAGTAGGTCGTCGATGACCGCGAACTGCTCGAACAGCAGCGAACGGACCTGCGCCACCGGAAATTCCGGGGTGGTAAATTCGGAACTCGAGTCGATGCTCATCGGGGGTCCTCCGCTTCCAATCGGTCCAGTCCGGTGCGAATCTGGGCTGCGATCGCATCCGGATCGTGGGGGCGGCGACGGACGAGCCTCGCCGCCAGGAGCACGGTGTCGCCGCGCCAGCGCGGTAGCACGTGCAGGTGTGCGTGGCCGACGGTCTGGAACGCGGCCCGACCGTCGTTGAGCACCAGATTCGTGCCGTCGGGTGCGAGATCCGAACGGGTCAGTGCCCGCGAGAGGCGCTGCGCGGTGCGGAACATCGCGGCACCGTCGGCCGGGGCGAGTTGGTCGAGTCGCGCCGCGTGGGTCCGCGGCACCACCAGGGTGTGCCCGCGCGCGAGCGGGCGGACATCGAGGAAAGCCACTACGGTCTCGTCCTCGAACACCCGCGTCGCCGGTGCCGCGCCGGTCGCGATGTCGCAGAACACGCACGATTCCACGAGTGTCAGCCTAGTGCTGCGACAAGCGTGGGCGAGGATCGGTGGGGTCGGTGGCCGCGGGTCCGTCGGCGCCGCCGCACCGGGGGCACGCCTCGTCGGGATCCTCGAGGAACAGCCCACACTCCGGGCATACCCGGTCGAGCCAGCACACCGGGTCGCCGCCGGTGTCGTGACCCGATCCGGCGCCGACCATCATGCGTCCTTCAGGTGCTCGGCGAGGACGACGGCCCCGCTGTGGTCGAGGTCGCGCGTCGCGGTGAGCAACACCAGGGGGCGGCCCTCGGCGAGGTGATCGAGCCGGGCGACGGCTTCTCGTCCGGCCGCGGTGGTCAGTTCGTGGATGTATCGGGTGCGGAATTCGGAGAACTGTGCGGCGTCGTGCGCGTACCACTTGCGTAGGTTCGTCGACGGGGCCAGATCCTTGGCCCACTCGTCGTAGTGGAACGCGTCCTTGCGTAGTCCGCGCGGCCACAAACGATCGACCAGCACGCGGAATGCGTCTTCGTCTCCGGGGTGATCGTAAACGCGCTCGATATCGACTGTGCGACGTGACATCCGGGTCCTCCTTCGTTTCCGCTCACGACCGGCAGACGGGACACGTGAAGTGAGCTGCATCACAATTCTTGCACCGCTTTCCAGTTCGGACTCGATTCAGACGAATCGAGCCGCTTGCAGTGTCGTCGCCACCACGGTAGGTCTGGCTACGCTCATCGGCCCGGCACGAATCGCCGCGGCCTCGATGGACGCAGCCCGCCGCCCTCGCGGTGCGGCCCTCATTCGAAGCAGGAGTCAGGGGAATTGGATACCGAAGGATTGAGCACGGGAAGTGAGGCACAGCGTCGTCCGACCGTCGGCGTCGTTCGCGAATCGAACGACGACGAGCGTCGCGTCGCGCTGGTCCCGAAGATCGTTCCGTCACTGATCGGCAAGGGACTCGACGTGATCGTCGAGGCCGGTGCCGGTGAGGCGGCTCTGATTCCCGACGAGTTGTATGTCGAGGCGGGTGCCTCGATCGGTGATGCGTGGGCCGCCGATGTGGTGGTCAAGGTCGCGCCGCCGTCGGATGCGGAGGTCGCCCGGTTGGCGTCGGGTCAGGTGCTGGTCGGGTTCCTGGCGCCGCGGAATGCGGAGAACCAGATCGGTGCGTTGGCCGCGGCCGGGGTGCAGGCGTTCGCGGTGGAGTCGATCCCGCGGATTTCGCGGGCCCAGGTGATGGACGCACTGTCGTCGCAGGGCAACGTCTCGGGGTACAAGTCGGTGCTGGTCGCGGCGTCGGAGTCGACGCGGTTCTTCCCGATGCTCACCACCGCCGCGGGCACCGTGAAGCCCGCGACCGTTCTGGTGCTCGGTGTCGGTGTCGCCGGCCTGCAGGCGTTGGCGACGGCGAAGCGTCTCGGGGGCCGCACCACCGGCTACGACGTGCGTCCCGAGGTCGCGGACCAGGTCCGGTCGGTCGGTGCGCAGTGGCTGGATCTGGGGATCGACGCGGCCGGTGAGGGCGGCTACGCCCGTGAACTCACCGACGCCGAACGCGCGCAGCAGCAGCAGGCTCTCGAGGAGGCGATCAAGGGCTTCGACGTGGTCATCACGACCGCGTTGGTGCCGGGTCGGCCCGCGCCGCGCCTGGTCACCGCCGCCGCGGTCGCCGGGATGAAGCCGGGCAGTGTCGTGGTCGACCTGGCCGGGGAGACCGGTGGCAACTGCGAGCTGACCGAACCCGGGCAGACCGTCGTCAAGCACGGCGTGACGATCTGCTCGCCGCTGAACCTGCCCGCGACGATGCCCGAGCATGCGTCCGAGCTGTATTCGAAGAATGTCGCCGCCCTGCTCGAGTTGATGCTCGACGACACCGGTGCGTTGGCGCCGGATTTCTCCGACGAGATCCTCGACGGCGCGTGCGTGACTCGTGCGAAGGAGAACGCGTAGATGTACACCGAACTGCTCGCGAACATCGCGATCCTGGTGTTGGCCGGGTTCGTCGGGTTCGC
Organism: Rhodococcus sp. (in: high G+C Gram-positive bacteria); assembly: GCF_049299235.1. Classification (GTDB taxonomy): domain Bacteria; phylum Actinomycetota; class Actinomycetes; order Mycobacteriales; family Mycobacteriaceae; genus Rhodococcus. The sequence continues at coordinate 39,815 of NZ_JBAQXC010000151.1, forward strand.
TGTCATCTCCAAGGTGCCGAACACGCTGCACACGCCGTTGATGTCGGGTACCAACGCCATTCACGGCATCGTCGTGCTCGGCGCTCTGGTCGTGCTCGGGCATCTGCCCGGCGACGCGCACTGGGGAATCAAGATCATTCTGTTCGTCGCTCTGGTTTTCGGCACCCTGAACGTGGTCGGTGGTTTCGTGGTGACCGACCGGATGCTCGGGATGTTCAAGCGTAAGGACGCTCCGAAGGCGTCGGCGGAGTCGAAGGGAGCTGACGCCTGATGACGTATCTCGTCTCGGTCCTGTACATCATCGCTTTCGCGATGTTCATCTACGGTCTGTCGGGGTTGACCGGCCCGAAGACCGCGGTGCGCGGCAACTACATCGCCGCGGTCGGTATGGGTATCGCGGTGATCGCGGTGCTCATCGATGTTCGTGACACCGACAACTGGGGTTTGATCGTCGGGGGTCTGGCCGTCGGTGTCATCCTCGGGGTTCCGCCGGCGTTGAAGACGAAGATGACGGCGATGCCGCAGCTGGTGGCGTTGTTCAACGGTGTCGGTGGTGGCACCGTCGCGTTGATCGCGTGGGCCGAATATCTCGAGTCGAGCAGTTTCACCACGCTCGAGGACCAGCCGACCGTGGTGATGATCGTCGGATCGTTGTTCGCCGCGATCATCGGGTCGATTTCGTTTTGGGGTTCGCTCGTTGCGTTCGCGAAGTTGCAGGAACTGCTCAACAAGAATCTCGAGCGCACGCTGGTGTCGGCGGCGAAGCTGTTCCAGTTGGCCAACATGGTGCTGGTGGTCGCGTCGATCGCCATTGCGATCTACATCGGGATCAGCGCGGACGGTGAACCGCTGGCGTCGTGGTGGATCCTGCTGTTGCTGATCGTCGCGGGCCTGATGGGATTGTTCGTGGTGTTGCCGATCGGCGGCGCGGACATGCCTGTGGTGATTTCGCTGCTCAATGCGCTGACCGGGTTGTCGGCGGCGGCTGCGGGTCTGGCCCTGAACAACCAGGCGATGATTGTGGCGGGCATGATCGTCGGTGCGTCCGGCACCATCTTGACCAACCTGATGGCCAAGGCGATGAACCGGTCGATTCCGGCGATCGTGTTCGGTGCGTTCGGTGGTGGCGGCGACGACGGCGCTGCGGGCGGCTCGGCTGCCGGTGGCACCGTGAAGGCGACGTCGGCGTCGGATGCCGCGATCCAGATGGCGTATGCGAATCAGGTGATCGTGGTGCCCGGGTACGGGTTGGCGGTGGCGCAGGCGCAGCACGCGGTCAAGGAGATGGCGGCGTTGCTCGAGGAGCGCGGTGTCGAGGTCAAGTATGCGATCCATCCGGTTGCGGGCCGGATGCCCGGTCACATGAACGTGTTGTTGGCCGAGGCCGATGTCGAATACGAGGCGATGAAGGAGATGGACGATATCAACGGTGAGTTCTCGCGCACCGATGTCACCATCGTGATCGGCGCGAACGACGTCACGAACCCGGCGGCGCGCAATGATTCGTCGAGCCCGATCTACGGCATGCCGATTTTGAATGTGGATCAGTCGAGGTCGGTGATCGTGCTCAAGCGGTCGATGTCGTCGGGGTATGCGGGTATCGACAATCCGTTGTTCACGGCGGATCAGACGTCGATGCTGTTCGGCGACGCGAAGAAGATGGTCGGCGAGGTCACCGAGGAACTCAAGGTTCTCTGACCTCCACCCACCACGAAGGTGGCCTTCGTGCGGCTGGGCCGCACGAAGGCCACCTTCGGTCGTTCACGATTCGGCCGTCCGACCGTGATCGACCGGGCGGGTCTGCCCGTATCCGGTGCGGACGGCCTCCTCGACCACCGCCTGAAGCTGCTCGTCCGTCATCGGCCGCGGCGTCGCGACCGCCGCCGCCCGCAGGTACACCCGGCACAACCATTCGAGCAGGACCGCGTTGCCGAGTGCCTGCTGCAGCGACGAGCCGACTGCCACGGTTCCGTGATGTGCCAGAATCGCCGCCCGCGTGTGCCGCAGCGCCGCGCGGGTCGCCGCGGTGAGCTCCTCGGTGCCGAACGGAGCGAACGGCACCAGCGTCAACTTCCCGCCGAGCAGCAATTGCTGATAGTGCACGACGGGGAGTTCGTCCGTCACCAGCGAGAGCGCCACCGCGGCCTCCGAATGCGCGTGCACCACGGCCGTCGCATCGGAATCCCGGTAGACGCCGAGGTGGATGCCCAGTTCCGAGGTCGGCTGGAGACGACCGCTGTGATGGCGGCCGTCGAGACCGACAACGGTCACGTCGTCGGCCGTCGCCGTGGCCAGCGTGACACCGGTGGCCGTGAGGGCCACCAGGTCGCCGACCCGCACGCTGACGTTCCCGGCGGTGCCAAGAACGAGGCGTTGCCGCGCCAGTTCCCGGCTGGTCGCGGCCACCTCCTCTCGTGCCCGGTCGAGCTCGTCCCCGCTCAACTCGGTGCGCCTTCCTGGTCGCGGATGAATGCCTGCACGACGGCCAGGTTGAAATCGCCGTGATCGCTGCCCAGCCCGCCGGCGACCTGGGCGGCGGTGGCGTTGCCGAGACGGGCAGCGCCCACCGGGTCCAGGCCGAGCGAGATGCCGCGGAGGAAGCCCGCCGAGAACGAGTCACCGCAGCCGGTGGTGTCGACGACGTCGACCGGGTAGGTCGGAACCTCGGTGATGCCGTCGGCCGTCGCGATGACGGTGGGCTTCGCACCGGCCGTCGCGACCACGCAGCGGGCGCCCCGCTCGACCAGCCGGCGGCAGCCCTCGTGCAGGTCGGTCGTGGCGGTCCAGCCGAGTACCTGCTCGTCGTTGGGCATGAGGTAGTCGATGTGCGGCAGTGCCGCCTCGAAGTACGCGAGGGCCTCCGGCAGACCCGCGGCCAGGCTGTCCGCGGAGGTGACGGCACCGTTCGCGCGGGCTCGGGAGAGCAGTTGCGCTGCGACCTCGCCGCCGTAGAACTCGGGTGCACCGAGATGCACGATCTCGGCGTCGTCCAGCGCGTCCCACGGAACATGCTGCGCCAGAAACATGTTGGCGCCGACCACGTGGAACGCGGGACGCGAGCCGTCCGGGCGGATCGGCAGCACCGACGCCGACGTCTGCGCGTCGGATGTCCGGTGCAGCAGGGAGGTGTCGACGCCGTCGCGTTCGAGCAGCGAGACGAGCAGGGTGCCGAGGGTGTCGTTACCGATGACGCCGGCCGAACGGACCGCCGCCCCGAGCTTGGAGAGCACGAGGCCGGTGGCCGCCGCAGTACCCGCGGCGGTCATCGTGATCTGTTCCACCAGCGCACCGCCCTGGCCTTCGGGGATCTCCGTCACTGGACGGACGAGGGTGTCGAGAACGTGTGCGCCGACGACGAGGGCGCGCACCTGGTTCGAATCCGTGGTCAACTGTTCGCCTTACCTGTGGGAGCGGGGTGATTCGGCATGGGTCGAGGGGTGTCCGGATCGGTGCGTTCGGACAGGACGACCGCCTCGAGCGCCCGCATCGAACGGTCGAAGTCGGCGACCATCCCCGTGCGGAGGATGCGATGCGCCAGGGCGCCGAGCGGTCGCGGTGTGAGGTCGAAGTGGAACTCGTACGTCATCGACGTCGCCGCGCCACCGCTGAGCGGTGCGAATCGGAAGATGTTGACCACGTCGCGCAGCGGAGCGAATCCGGTTCCCGAGTCGATCCGCAGCCTGGTCGGCTCGAGGTCGCGCACCGTCCAGGTGGCGTGGGTCGTCAGCGGACCCAGCGAGGCGACCGTCTCGGTGTACTGCCCGCCGACCTCGGCGTGACCGTGGTGGGTGTGGACCTCGTGCACGCTGGTGACCCAGTCGGCGTAGCGGCTGGTGTCGCTGGTGACGGCCCACACCTCTTCCGGGGTCACCACCAGGTTCCGGTGTGCGCGGATCACGAATTCACTCATACTGTGTTCCCTTCGGCGGCAAGGACTTCGGCTGCCGCGTTCGTGCCGGAGCGGACGGCCCCGTCCATGTATCCGTTCCAATAGTCGACGTGCTCGGCGCCGGCCCAGTGCACCCGCCCGAACGGGACGTCACGCCAGCGTCCGAGGCCGGTGAGGGTGCCCGGGGTGAGGACCGAGGTCGGGCCGCCGCGTGTCCATTCCTCACTGGTCCAGTCCTTCTCGATGCAGGCGGTCGGGTGCAGGGCGCGTGGCCCGAGTGCCGTGGCGAACGCGCGGAGCACCGCCCCGCGCCGCTGCGCGGGCGGTTTCGGCGCCCACCTGCGCCACTGGTCCGCCCCGACGAATCCCATCAGGACGCCGGGGCCGCCGTCGGGCGGTGAGTTGTCGAACATGGAGCAGACCGGGAACGAGGCATCGCGGAACAGGGCCTGCCCGGACAGACCCTCGGTGCGCCAGAACGGTTCCGGATACACCGCTTCGAACTTGGCGAGCGTGCCGAAGTTCATCCGCTGGAAGAGCGCCTCCTGCTGTGCCGGGAGCAGCGGGTCCCAGGCGATGCGGGTGGCGAGCACCGGCGGCACCGCCACCACCATGCGATTCGCCGTCCACCGGTCGGTGTCGGTGTGCACGACCACCTCCGGGCCGGTCTGGTCGATGCGGCGGACCGGGGAGCCCAGGGTGACGTACTCGCCCAACTCCTCGGCGAGGCGCAGCGACACCCGTTGCGGACCACCGACGAAGCGCGCGTCCTGGGCGACTCCGGTGACGCCCATCATCCGCTCGATGGTGCCGGGGGTGTATTCGTTGCCGGCGCCGGCGACATACCAGAGGCCGAACAGTGTCGACGCATCGACGGCGGTCCCGCCGAACGCCGAGCCGAGCAGGATGTCGAGCAACTCGACGCCACCGTCGGTGACGGCGCCGCGACGGCACCAGGTCGCGAACGTTTGAGAATCCAGCGCGAGCGCGTCGGGGGCACGCCACGGTTCGTCGACCGGGATCGTGCGCGCCGCCCGGCCGATCCGGGCGATGAGCGCCCCGACGTCGAGCAGGGCGGACGGATCCGGCGGCACACCGTTGCTGAACCGCCGCGTCGTCCCGTTCTTGACGTAGACGTTGGCGCCGGTGTCGTACGCGGGGAACGTCTCGACTCCGAGTTCGCCGGCCAGCGACAGGATGTGGTCCTGCGTCGGGCCGACGAACTGGCCCCCCGCCTCGACGACGTGCCCGTCGCCGAGATCGTGGTCGACGGTGCGGCCGCCGACGCGGTCCCGTGCCTCGAGAACCTGCACGGTGTGGCCTGCGGCGCGCAGCGTTCGTGCCGCGGTGAGTCCGGCGAGTCCGGCGCCGACGACGAGGACGTCTCTACGGTTCGTCAACGTCCGCCTCCGATCGTCGCGGGAACGGAGGATCGGAGCCCCAGCCGTACGGCCCCGGCAGCCTCGGCGAGCACAGAGGTGGCCACCTGGCCGACACCGGTCGCGTTCACCAATCCGTGCACGATGCCCGGGTGTCGTCGCATCCCGACCTGGACACCGGCCTCCCGCATGCGCCGTGCGTACGCCTCGCCTTCGTCGCGCAGCACGTCGAACCAGGCGGTGACCACGTAGGCGGGTGGCAGACCGGACAGATCATCGGCGAGCAGCGGCGACACCAGCGGGTCGAGGGCCTGCGCCGGGTCGGTCAGGTAGTGGTTCCGATACCAGTCCATCTGCGCCTCGGTCAGGAAGAGGCCCTCGCCGAACAGCTCGTAGGAGCGGTGCTTCGAACCGAGATCGGTGACGGGCATGAACAACAGTTGGAAATCGGGCACTCGACGGTCGGGTCGCGTGCGGCGTTCGACGGTGGTGGCCAGTGCTACCACCGCGGCCAGGTTTCCGCCGGCGCTCTCGCCGCCGACACCGACGGCGGTGGGGTCGACACCGAGGTCGTCGGCGTGGGCGATCGCGTGGTCGAACGCGGCGATCGCGTCGTTCACTCCGGCAGGGAAGGGGTGTTCCGGGGCCAGTCGGTAGTCCACCGACAGCACGGCGACGGTGGCGTTGGCGGCAAGGAAGCGGGACACCGAGTCGGCGGAGCCGAGCCCGCCGAGGACGAATCCGCCGCCGTGGAAGTAGACGAGGACTGGCAGGGGAGTGTCGGCGTGGTGGTGCGGGCGGTAGAGGCGGGCCGGAATCGGTCCGTCCGCGCCAGTGATCGTCAGGTCCCGGACCTCGCCGATCTCGACGTTGCCGCCGACGATCCACGCCTCACGGTCGAGTTGTGCCCGTCCTTCCGGCAGGGGGAGTTTCTCGAAGGTCGTGCCGGCGGCCAGTGTCATCAACCGCAGTCCGAGCTGAACCTCGGTGTCGAGTTCGGCGTCGTCGATGCGGAGCGGGCGACCGCCGAGGAGGCGTTGTGCGGGACGGGGAAGGGCGGACACGGCGCGTAACACCGCTCGGGCGAGCCGGTCGGTGGGGTGGGGTCTCGACGAAGTCATCCGTCTCCTTGCGTGAGTGCTCGTCGTGGTCGTGGAGCAGATGCTAGGGCAAAGTCTGGCCGAATGACCAGACTTTTCGCGAGACGGTATCGTCGCAGTTCATGACCGCCGGACGACGTACGCACTACACGCGGGGTCGTGAGCGACGCGACGACCTGATCAACGCCGCCGTCCGGACGATCGCGCGCCGTGGACTCGAACGCGTGACCTTTCGCGCCGTCGCCGAGGAAGCCGGTTTCCCACCGTCGACGACCAGCTACTTCTTCGACTCCGTGGACGACGTGATCGACGCGGCGATCACCCGCGTCGCAGATATCGTCACTGCCAAGGTCGCGACACTTCTCGACGCCAGCCGGTCCGGGGAACTCGACGCCGCCGAGCTCGCCGAGGCGATGATCGACATGGTGTCCGGGCAGGACAGCGACGATTCCGTCGCCCAGTTCGATGCCTACCTTGCAGCGCGGCGCCGACCGGAGCTCGCCGATCCGGTGCACCGCATCATGCGCAGCCTCGAGGAGTCGACCGAGAACGCGCTGAGGGTGCTCGGCGTCGAGGACCCGGTGATCGCCGCGCAGCAGTTCATCGCTCTCATCGACGGGTTCACCCTGCACGAAATCGCCCGGCCTGGCCGCGCCGAGACCCGGGAGGCGCTGCGCGACCTGCTGGTCCGGGTCCTCGGCTCCTATGTCCCTGGTTCCGGAGGTGTCGCTGGTTCCGGAGGCCGCTGAGACACCGACCGGCCTACCCGGAACGCCCGCGCACACGCGTTGCGCGGGCGTTCTCGCGTACCTGCGGGGCCATCACCGCCGCACCCAGCACACATGCCAGCGGCACCACCATCGCCGCGGTCAGCGACGTCGCCTCCGACAACCAGCCGATGCACGCCGGACCGGCCAGGAAACCGATGTACCCCATCCCGACGACCCGAGACATGTTCGCGCCCGGCGAGCCGGTCGTCATGTTCCCGGCCGCGGTGAACAACTGCGGAACCGCCCCGGCCAACCCCACTCCGAACAGTCCCCATCCCACCAGCGTCAGTGGCAGCCACGGCGAGACGATCACCGCACCCATCCCGACAGCGGCGACCAGCGCGCCGTACCGCACCAGCGCCACCGGCCCGATGCGCGTCGCGACGCGGTCCGCAGTGAACCGGCCGATCGTCATCGTCGCCGAGAACACCCCGAACGCGAGTGCCGCCACCGAATCGGGGCTGCCCAGATGCTCCTTGACCTGCAGGACGCTCCAATCGTTCGCGACACCCTCACACAGCATCAACACGAACGCCAACCCGCCGAGCAGCACCACCCGCCGCGAATAGCCGCCGCGCGGTGCCGCGCCGTCGTGATCTTTTCGACGAGGCACCCGCACCAACTGCCCGGACGCGACCGCGACCACCACCAGCCCCGCCGCGCCCGCAACAGCGAGTGACATCGCCGGCGCCCACCCGGCGGCGAGCATTGCCGCCCCGACCAATGATCCGGCGACGCCACCCACGCTGAACAACCCGTGGAACGCCGCCATGATCGGCCGGCGATACCGCTGCTCGACGACGACCGCCTGCGAATTCATCGACACGTCCAGGGCGCCGTTCGCGAAACCGAACAGCACCAGAGCGATCGCGAGCTGCCATGTCTGCGACGCCAGCCCGGGACCGACCGCCGCGACCGCAAGGGCGGCTCCGGCGACCGTGGTGGTGCGGTCGCTGCCGAACCGGTCGGCGAGCCGCCCGGTTGCCTGCATACCGCCGATCGCGCCGACGGCGAGCATCAACAACAGGGTGCCCAGCGTCGCGTTGCCGATCCCGGCGCGCTCCTGGACGGCGGGGATGTGCACCACCCACACCGCGAGCAGGAACCCGTTGATTCCGAAGACGGCGAAGACGGCTGCTCGTGCGCGGCGAGTGTCGGGAGCAATCATGGCCCCGCACGTTACTGCGCTCGTCCGGACTCTCGCCGAGAGTGCAGGTCAACGTCCGAGCAATGCGGGTACCGGATCGCGGAGGACATCGCCGATGGCTGCGAGGGCGCGCCCGGCTTGTTCGCCGTCGACGAGTCGGTGGTCGAACGACAGCGACAACGTGACCACGCGGCGTACGACGAGGACGTCGTCGACCACCCACGGCCGCGGCGCGATCGCCCCGACCGCGAGGATCGCGGCCTCGCCGGGCACGAGGATCGGGGTGCCGGTGTCGATGCCGAACACTCCGACGTTCGTGATCGAGATCGTGCCGCCGGTCAGATCGGCGGGGGTTGCACGGCCGGCGCGGGCGGTCGTCGTGACCGTCCGGATCGCCTCGGCCAGATCCGGCAGCGACAGTGCCTGTGCGCCCCGGACGACCGGAACCAGCAGGCCCTCGTCGGTGGCGGTCGCGATACCCAGGTTCACGTGGCCGCGGGTCGCGATCTCGGCGGCGTCCTCATCCCATGACGCGTTGAGGATCGGTTGGTCCGCGACGGCGCGCAGCAGCGCGGCCGCGACGATCGTCAGGGCGGTCGGGTGCTTTCCGGCGAACGACGGGTGCGCGCGCAATCGCTCGACGAGATCGACGGTCGCGGTGACATCGCAGGTGAGGAACACCGTCGCGTGCGGTGCGGTGAACGCGCTGCGGGTCACGGCGTCGGCGGTGCGTTTGCGTACCCCGGTGATCGGCACCCGCTGTTCGTGGTCGGTGTCGGCGCGTGCGGCGCGGTCGGCGGTCCGCCGGACATCCGAGCGGGTGACGACCCCGCCCTTTCCGGTTCCGGTCACGGTGGTGAGGTCGATGCCGAGACGTTTGGCCTCGCGCCGCGCGGACGGTTTCGCATCGGGGCGGTGTGGTTCGGTGTGCAGGTGTGGTTCGGTGTGTTCTACCGTCGGCTCGGCCGGTGGCCGGGTGCGTGCGGCGCGCCTGCTCACCGGTGCGGCACCGGGGCCGTAGCCGACGAGCACGGGAGTGTGCGATGTGTGCGATGCAGCGGTGCTCGGGGTGTCCGGGCCGTCGGGGGCGCCGTCGGTGGTCACCGCGATCCGGATGATCGGTGTCCCGACCGGCACCGTCGAGCCGGGTTCGGCGAGCAGCTCGGCGACCGTTCCCGCGAACGGCGAGGGCAACTCCACCACCGCCTTCGCTGTCTCCACCTCCGCAACGACCTGGTTGAGCTCGACGCGGTCGCCGACACCGACCGTCCAGGACACGAGATCCGCCTCGGTCAATCCTTCACCGAGATCCGGCAATTGGAATTCCTTGACGGACTGGCTCATTCGCAGTATCCCTTCAGGCCGCGAGGCTCCGGTCGACGGCATCGAGGATACGGTCGGGGTCCGGCAGGTGGTGTGTCTCGAGCTTCGCCGGCGGATACGGGATGTCGAATCCGCCGACACGCAGCACCGGCGCCTCCAGTTGATAGAAGCACCGCTCGGCGATCTGCGCGGCGATTTCGGCGCCGAGCCCGCAGGTGACCGGTGCTTCCTGCGCGATCACCAGTCGGCCGGTGCGGCGCACCGACGCCTCGACGGTGCCGACGTCGAGTGGAGACAGTGACCGCAGATCGAGCACCTCGAGTGAATGTCCTTCGTCCGCAGCGATGTCCGCGGCCTGGAGTGCCGTGGTCAGCATCGCGCCGAACGTCACGAGCGTGACGTCGGTACCCGACCGGGTGACGCGCGCCCGGTCCAACGGCAGTTCCGGCGGGGTGTCGAGATCGACCTCGCCGCGGTCCCAGTACCGGTGCTTCGGCTCGAGGAAGATCACCGGATCGTCCAACGCCACGGCCTGCTGGATCATCCAGTAGGCGTCCGATGGGGTGCCCGGACTGACGACGCGCAGGCCCGCGGTGTGCGTGAAATACACCTCGGGGGATTCGGAATGATGTTCGACGGCACCGATCCCGCCGCCGTACGGGATGCGGATCGTCAGCGGGGCGGTGACCGCGCCCGCGGTGCGGTAGTGGATCTTCGCGACCTGCGAGACGATCTGGTCGAAGGCGGGATAGACGAACCCGTCGAACTGGATCTCGCACACCGGCCGGTATCCGCGCAGCGCCATGCCGAAAGCGGTTCCCACGATGCCGGATTCGGCGAGCGGGGTGTCGAAGACGCGGTTGTCGCCGAAGTCCTTCTGCAGGGTATCGGTGACGCGGAAGACGCCACCGAGCCGGCCGACGTCCTCACCCATGATCACGACCTTCCGGTCGTGTTCGAGCGCGCGGCGCAACCCGGCACCCAGAGCGGCACCGAGAGCCATCGTGGTGGTGGTCATGACCGTGCCTCCTCGTGTGATGCGGTCTCGAATCCTTCGAGGTACTCGGCGTAGCGGGCGCGTTCAGCGGTAAGTACCGGATGGTCGGTGGCGTAGACGTTGTCGAACATGGTGAGCGGATCGGGGTCCGGCGCGGTCAACGCGCCGGTGCGCAGGCGATGCGCGGCGTCGTCGGCATCCTCCTGCACCGCGGCGAGGTCGCTGTCGTCGGCGAAGCCCTCGCGGTCGAGCAGTAGCCGCATCCGGGTCAGCGGATCCCGGGCCTTCCATTCCTCCAATTCGGCGGGTGCCCGGTAGCGGGTCGGGTCGTCGGAGGTGGTGTGCGGGCCCATCCGGTAGGTGAGTGCCTCGATGAAGGTCGGGCCGCCGCCGTCGCGGGCGCGCCGGGCGGCCTGCCGGGTGACGGCGAGGACCGCGAGAACGTCGTTGCCGTCGACCTGCACGGCAGGCATGCCGAATCCGGCGGCGCGGAGGGCCAGCGGCACCGGGCTCTGCACCTGCACCGGGGCACTGATCGCCCAGTGGTTGTTCTGGCAGAAGAACACCACTCCGGCGCTCCAACTCACCGCGAAACCGAGCGCTTCGGAGATGTCGCCTTGGCTGGTGGCACCGTCACCAAAGTAGGCGACGGTCGCGATCTCAGCGCCGTCGAGGTGGGCGCCCATCGCGTAGCCGGTCGCGTGCAGGCCCTGTGATCCGACGACGATCGCCGGGTTGGTGGTGTTGACGGTCGACGGATCCCAGCCGGAATGCGCGCAGCCCCGCCACATCCGTGTCATGTCCGCGGGGTCGACGCCGCGACACCAGGCGACGCCGTGCTCGCGGTAGCTGGTGAAGACATAGTCGTCGGGCTCGAGCGCGTGCGCGGATCCGACCTGTGCGGCCTCCTGCCCGAGCAGGGGAGCCCACAGGCCGAGTTCACCCTGGCGTTGCAGAGCGGTGGCTTCGGTGTCGATGCGCCGCACCACGACGAGGTCGCGGTAGAGGGCGCGCAGCTCGTCGGGGCCGACATCGGCGACGAGCGCGGAGTATTCCGGGTTGTGTACTCGTCGGCCGTCCGGCTGGATCAGCTGGACCGGGTAGGCAATCTTGTCGACCACCGTGACCACCTCGCTGGGGTCGGCTCGGGCACCCTTGTGGGGTGAATCCGGGCGTTCCTATGTTGTACTTCACATCATCCACGTCGGGGACAACTGCGCAATCGAACTGGCCAGGACTGTGCAGAATGCACGGTTTCGCGCGATCGCACTCCGTCATACTGCGAAACATGACCAGTCTGGATGCGACCGATGCCCGGCTGCTGCTCGAACTCGCTCGCACGCCGCGGGCCACCGGCGTGGAACTGGCGGCACGGCTCGGGTTGTCACGCAACACTGTTCAGGCGCGGCTCGCGCGCTGGGAGGCGGACGGGGTGCTCGCACCGTTCGAGCGGCGTGTCGATCCGCGTGCGCTGGGCTATCCGCTCGCCGCGTACGTCGCGACGCGGGTGGATCAGCATCGGCTCGACAGTGTCGTCGCGGCGCTGGCGGAAATCCCGGAGGTCACCGAGGTCTACGGGATGACCGGGCAGACCGACCTGTCGGTGAAGGTGGTCGCGACCGATGCCGACGACCTGTACCGGTTGGCCGGGCAGATCCTCGAGATTCCGGGTGTCGAGCGCACCAACATGGCGTTGGTGATGCGGGAATTGGTGGCGCAGCGCACCGCGCCGCTGCTGCGGCGGTTGTCGCAGACCTGATCCCGCGCGGCTCAGCGGCGGCCGGGGCGGCGACATTGATGGAATATGCCACCGCCCACGGACCTTCGGTGTGCCGTCAGAGGATCTCGTAGATGGTCGCGTTGGCGGTGCCGCCGCCCTCGCACATCGTCTGCAAACCGTAGCGACCACCGGTGCGACGCAGGTGGTGGATCAGGGTCGCGGCGAGTCGTCCGCCGGATCCGCCGAGCGGGTGGCCGAGCGCGATCGCGCCGCCGAGCGGATTCAGCTTCTCGAGCGACGCGCCGGTCTCACGCTGCCACGCCAGCGGCACCGACGCGAACGCCTCGTTGACCTCGAACGCGTCGATGTCGTCGATCGACAGACCCGACTTCTTCAGGGCCAGGGCCGTCGCGGGGATGGGGCCGGTGAGCATCTTGACCGGGTCGTCGCCGGTGACGACGGCGGTGTGGACGCGGGCGAGCGGGGTCAGACCCAGGGCCTTCGCCTTCTCCGAGGTGGTGACGAGCAGACCGGATGCACCGTCGGAGATCTGTGAGGCGTTGCCCGCGGTGACGACGCCGTTCTCGCGGAACGGTGCCTTGAGTCCGGCGAGCTTGTCGACGGTGGAACCGCGGCGGATGCCCTCGTCGGAGTCGATCACGGTGCCGTCGGGAAGGGTGACCGCAGCGGTCTCGCCGACGAACAGACCCTCGTCCTGCGCGCGGGCGGCACGCTCGTGCGATTGCACCGAGTACTCGTCGAGTTCGGTGCGGGAGATGCCCCACTGCTCGGCGATGATCTCGGCGCCGACACCCTGGTTGAAGCGGCCGTTGAAACCGGGGGCGGTGAGTTCGGTGGCGTAGCGTTCGCGGGCCGGACCGCCCATCTGGCCGGTGCCCTCGGGGGCGGAGGAACCGAGCGGAATGGCGGACATGATCTCGACACCGCCTGCGACCACGAAATCGGCCTGACCGGAGATCACCGCGGCGGCAGCGGTGGAGATGGTCTGCTGCGACGAGCCGCACTGGCGGTCGACGGTGAAGCCGGGAACGGATTCGGGCCAGCCTGCGCCGAGCACGGCCATGCGGCCGATGTTGCCGGACTGCATGCCGACGGATTGGACGGTGCCCCAATGCACGTCGTCGACGAGGGCCGGATCGATTCCGCTCCGCTCGGCGATCGCGCGCAGGATATGGGCGGACAGTTCGACGGCGTGGACCCCGGACAGGCCACCGCCGCGCTTGCCGATGGGAGTGCGTACAGCTTCGACGATTACTGCGTCACGCATGTTTTCGGATCGCTTTCCTCGATGAGACCATGGTGTCGAGGAGTCTAATCCGTTAGATGAATATCCTGCCAAGCGGATGCTTGGTCGTGGTCAGGGTGCCCGGCGTTCCGGTGCCTTCTTGACCAGCTGGATCACCGCTTTGCGGACCTCGTCCGGAACCGGCACCGGGCGGCGCGTGCGCGCATCGACATAGACGTGAACGAAACGGCCGGTCGCGGCCGGCGTCAGCGCGCCGTCCGAGCCCTCCCGGAAGATCGCCAGCTGGTAGGTGATGCTGCGGGAGCCCAGCCGGTCGACAGCAATGCCCACCTGCAATCGATCCGGGAACGACAGCTCCGCGAGATAGCGACTCGACGTCTCGGCGACCACACCGATCGCTTCGAGCTCGCGGATATCCACACCCGTCGTCGCCATCAGCCAACCGTTGACCGCGGAATCGAAATACGAGTAGTAGGTGACGCTGTTGACGTGACCGTAGTGGTCGTTGTCGGCCCAGCGCGTCTGCATCGGCCACAGCGCCGGAAACCGGGCCGGGTCGGGCTGCGCATCTGGAGTCGTCGGCTGTCGGTTGGTCACTAGATCATTGTGTCAGGAAGCACGTCTCTTCACCTGAAGAGAGAACCGCGAGGTACGGACGGGCCGAATCGTTACCGCATCAAGACCTGTCAGGTCTTGGAATTCGTCCGTCCGAACGACACGGTGGCGCGCACGACGAGACCCGCCACCAGCGCCCAGAACGCGGCGCCGATACCGAACACACTCAGGCCGGACGCTGCGACCAGGAACGTCACGACCGCGGCCTCACGTCCGTCCTCGGTGCGCAACGACGACGCGAGCGCGCCACCCAAAGTCGCCAGCAGCGCCAAACCGGCGACCGTTTCGACGACACCTACCGGGGCGAGTGCGACCAGCGCTGCCACAGCCGTCGAGAACAGGGCGAGTGCCAGATACGACCAGCCCGCCGCCCACGCCGCCACCCATCGGCGGTCCGGGTCCGGATCGGCCTCGGGAGCCGCGGACAACGCGGCACTGATGGCCGCGAGATTGATGGCATGCCCGCCGGACGGGGCGCCGAGTATCGTTCCGAATCCGGTCACCGTCATCACCGCACGCCACGGCGTTCGGTACCCGAACGACGACAGGACCGCCGTCCCCGGGATGTTCTGCGACGCCATGGTGACGATGTACAGCGGCAACGCGATACCGAGCAGCGCCTGCCAGGTCCACGCCGGCGCGGTGACGGTGATCGACGGCAGCAGATCCGGCAGCGCCGGAGCGGTACCCGATCGCACCAGGTCGACCCCGATCACGACCGCGGCTGTTGCGAACGCGGCCGGCACCGCCCACCGCGGCCGCAGGCGCAGCACGATCAGCCAGGTCAGCGCGACCGGGGCGATGGCCGCCGGATCGGCGACCAGTGACGTCACCGGGGCGAGGCACAGCGGCACCAGGACACCGGCGAGCATGGCCTGTGCCAGTGAGGTCGGGATCGCCGCGATGACCCGACCCAGGTGGGGTGACAAACCGGTGGCGACGACGGCAACGCCGACAGCCACGAATGCGCCGATCGCCGCGGGCCAG
>NZ_JBAQXC010000152.1:0-7238 GCF_049299235.1 Rhodococcus sp. (in: high G+C Gram-positive bacteria)
GTTGCGGCAGTACATCGAGCAGCAGGACCGTCCCGTCTAGGCACACTCGGCCCTGGGCGGGCCTCCTGCGCGCGCCTTCACCTCCGCCGTGAACGACGGAGCACTAGCGCGCATATTGGTAGCCGGACGCAGCGGCCGGTTGTGGTGGCCGGTAGTGGTGGCCGATTGCACCGCTACCGGCGATCACCCCGGCGCCGGGGGTCGGAGTCGATACGCCGTTGCCGATCGACCTGCTCACCCGGGTGCAGCGACCGTTGCAGGTGCTCGATCGCGTCGTCGTCGACGTCCGCGTGGACTGCTCCGGCGGCCCAGTCCCAGGCCGGTGTCGACCACACGTAGAAAAGCACACCCCACCGCGGCTCCCACCCGTCGGCGCCGCGTGGGCGGCGCGAGAGCATGGTGCGGTCGTTCATCGCGTCGAACGCGCCGGTCTCCGGGTCGCTGAACGGCACCCGGTCGGGCGTGAAGTCCAACGGCACCCGGGTACGGATCGGTCCATCGGTGACCGCACTGCGGAACCACCCAGTCTGCTCACGCTCGAGCGCACTGCGGCGGTCTCGGTTTTGCTGCTGTTCCTCGTCGGCGGTGAGCACCGGGCCGGTCCAGACGAACATCTCGTCGTCGATGTCCTCCCCGACGACGAGATCGACGAACTGCGCTCCCACACCGGCCTGTTCGACCCGATAGCCGAGCATCTGCCCGGACTCGATGTCCACCCAGATGCGCATCGGGTACGGCTTACGCGGCGGCGGCGCCAACTCGACCGTCCAGCACCGCCTGCCTGCGAAGTCGACCTCCTCGACCGGGCCGGTCGGTTGCGCGAAGTCGTCGCCGGCCCACTCCGATGCGCTGCGGCGATGCAGCAGGAACTGTTTGTCGCCCAGATAGTGCACGCGGTCCGCGGGCCCGACCCGGGGCCGCGCCGCGTCGCGGGTGAAGTCCCACCCGTCCGTTCCGTCGGTGAGGTGGACGAGGGTTCCGTCGTCACGTTCGACGCGCAGGCGCGCACCGCGGCGCCACACTCGGCTCCCGTCACCGACCGCCACCAGCATCGTGGGCCGCGCGACCATGAACTGCTCGGTGTGATCCGCCGGTTGCACCGCCCGGATCGTGCCGTACAACGGCAGGTCCGGTCCGGCCGACAGTGCCACGAGAACCTCGATCCAATCCGTCATCACCCGACCCTAGCTGCGGATTCGGAACGGAATGCGGAAGAAACCCCGGACACCCGACGTCCGGTGCGCGAAAATTCGGGTATGGCGTGGCTCGAGATCGTTCGTAGTGGTGCTCTGACCACCGTTCAGGATCGGGGGCGTGCCGGAGACACCGCGGCCGGGATTTCCGAATCCGGCGCGGTGGACCGTACCGCTCACGATGCGGCGAACCGGCTCGTCGGCAACGATCCGGCTGCCGCGACCCTCGAGGTGACCGCGGGCGGGCTCGAGGTACGCAGCATCGGGTCGACCATCGTCGCGGTCACCGGTGCGCGGGTCGACGTCACGGTGAACGGCCGGCCACACGGCGATTATGCGATGCTGCACCTCCGCGACGGCGACATTCTGACGCTCGGCGCACCGTCGGAAGGTGTGCGCACCTACGTGGCGGTTCGCGGTGGCATCGACGTACCGGAAGTACTCGGCAGCCGTGCCACCGACACGCGATCCGGGACCGGTCCGCCGCCGGTGGCGATCGGCGACCGACTGCTGGCAGGTGCACTCGCTGCCGATCTCCCCGTCGAATGCCAGATCCCGCCACCGGTCGGCACACCCGACCCGGCCGTACTGCGGGTGCATCCCGGCCCGCAGGAGCATTGGTTCAGCGCGGGGTCGGTCCGGGCGTTGTTTCGTGAAACCTGGTCCGCCACATCCGAACTCGACCGATCCGGCATCCGGCTGCACGGGCCGGGACCGCTGCACCGGTCGAGCAGCGAACGATTCCCGGGCGAGGCGACGGTCGCGGGGGCGCTCCAGGTGCCGCGGGACGGACATCCGATCCTGCTGCTCGCGGACCATCCCGCGGTCGGCGACTATCCGGTGATCGCGGTCGTCGTACCCGGTGACGTGCACATCGCTGCCCAGTTGCGCCCCGGGCACCACGTGCAGTTCCGGCGCACACCGTGACCCCGCACACGCCGGCGCACCGCTACCCGCGGCGCTGACTCACTGCTACCCGCGGCGCTGACGCGCGATATCGGCGAGGACGACGCCCGCCGCCACCGACGCGTTGAGCGACTCGACGTCACCCGCCATCGGGATCGACAGAATCGAATCGCACGTCTCGCGCACGAGACGGGACAGGCCCTTGCCTTCGGAACCGACGACGACCACCACGGGATCGGTGCCGTCGAAATCGTCGAGGCTGGTGTCTCCACCCGCGTCGAGCCCGACGACCCGCACCCCCTTCGACTGCCAATCTTTCAGCGTACGAGTCAGATTCGTGGCCCGCGCGACAGGAAGTCGCGCGGCGGCGCCCGCGCTGGTGCGCCACGCGACGGCACTCACCGAAGCACTACGACGCTGCGGGATCACCACACCGTGCCCGCCGAACGCGGCAACCGAACGGATGACAGCGCCGAGATTACGCGGGTCGGTGATGTTGTCGAGCGCCACGATCAGCGGCCGCTCGTGGTTGTCACGTGCAGACGCGATCAGATCGTCCGGGTGCGCATACCGGTACGCCGGAACCTGAAGTCCGACGCCCTGGTGCAGCCCGTTCGCGGAAAGCCGGTCGAGTTCGCTGCGCTGCACCTCGAGGATCGAAATCCCGGTCTCGGCTGCGCGCTGGACCGCTTCCTTGAGCCGCTCGTCGGATTCGGCTCCGATCGCGACGTACAGCGCCGTCGCGGGCACACCGGCACGCAAACACTCGACGACCGGGTTGCGGCCGAGCACCATTTCGGGACCGTCCTCGGCCTTCCGGCCGGCCGGGCGGCGCGGTCCGCCGCCACCGGTACGCGAATCGGTCTGTTTCGCGGCGGCACGGGCGCGGCGCGCAGCCGCATGGTACGGCCGGTCCTCGGCCTTCGGGGTCGCACCGCGCCCCTCGAGGCCTCGGCGACGCTGGCCACCGGACCCGACGACCTGCCCCTTCTTGGTTCCACCCTTGCGGATCGCACCGCGGCGCTGAGAATTGCCAGCCATCACTGCCCTGCTTTCAAGGACCACTCGGGTCCGTTCGGCGTATCGGTCACTTCGATGCCCGCCTTCGCCATGCGGTCACGCACCCCGTCCGCGACCGCCCAGTTCTTCTCTGCGCGCGCCGCCTGACGTCGTTCGAGTTCGGCGGCGACGAGCACGTCGAGCGCGGCGAGCGCCGACGAATCGTCGCGGGACTGTTCCTGCCAGTGCGAATCGAGCGGGTCGAGCCCGAGGATGCCGAGCATCGCGCGGACCTGACCTGCGATCTGCACCGCGGTCTCCAGGTCGCCCGCGTCCAGCGCCTTGTTGCCGTCGCTGCGCCGGCCGTGAATCTCGGCGAGCGCCTTGGGTACCCCCAGGTCGTCGTCGAGGGCCGCGGCGAATGCCTCGGTCCACGTTCCGACCGGGACGTCGCCGGCACGGTCACGGGTCTTGTACACGAACGATTCGAGTCCGCGATATGCGGCGGCCGCCTCCTGCAGCGCTGCATCGGAGTACTCGAGCATCGAACGGTAGTGGGCACTGCCCAGGTAGTACCGCAGTTCCTGCGGTCGGACGTGTGTGAGGACGTTCGGGATCGACAGGACATTGCCGAGCGACTTGGACATCTTCTCGCCACCCATGGTGACCCAGCCGTTGTGCAGCCAGTACCGGGCGAAGCCGTCGCCTGCAGCCTTGGCCTGTGCGATCTCGTTCTCGTGGTGCGGGAAAACCAGGTCCATGCCGCCGCAGTGGATGTCGAAGGTACCGCCCAGGTAGTAGCAGGCCATCGCCGAGCATTCGAGGTGCCAGCCCGGTCTGCCACGACCCCACGGCGTCGGCCAGGACGGTTCGCCGGGCTTCTCCGCCTTCCACATGGTGAAGTCGCGGGAATCACGCTTACCGGAACCCGCGCTCTCGCCCTGGTGGACGTCGTCGAGCTTGTGCCCCGACAGCGCGCCGTACTGCGCGTAGCTGAGCACGTCGAAGTAGACGTTGCCGTCGGCGGCGTAGGCGTGGCCCGCGTCGATGAGCCGCTGCATGAGGTCGATCATTTGAGTGATGTGGCCGGTCGCGCGGGGTTCCACGGACGGCGGCAGCACCCCGAGCGCGTCGTAGGCGTGGGTGAAGGCACGTTCGTAGGTCGACTTCCATTCCCACCAGGGGCGGCCGGCCTCGGCTGCCTTGCGGAGAATCTTGTCGTCGATGTCTGTGACATTTCTCACAAAAGCGACATCGAAACCTTGCGCGGACAGCCACCGACGCAGTACGTCGAACGCGACGCCGCTGCGCACGTGACCGATATGGGGTTCACCCTGCACGGTCGCGCCACACAGGTACACCGATGCACGGCCGGGGACCAGCGGAACGAAATCCCGCACGGCCCGCGTGTCGGTGTCGAAAAGGCGCAAGGTCACGACCAGCGATCCTACCGTTCCGATTCGGCCGACAGGACCAGAGCAGTCGCGATCGCCGCAACACCCTCGCCCCGGCCGGTGAGACCGAGCCCGTCGGTGGTGGTCGCCGATACCGAGACCGGAGCGCCGAGCAGGTCGGACAGGACGCGCTGCGCCTCGTCGCGACGCGGTCCGATCTTCGGCCGGTTCCCGATCACCTGCACCGCCGCGTTCCCGATCGCGTAACCGTTCGCGTCGAGCAGTCGCCGCACCTCGGTGAGCATCGACGCGCCACTCGCCCCGGCCATATCCGGCCGGTCCGTACCGAACACCGCGCCGAGATCGCCGAGACCTGCCGCGGAGAGCAGCGCATCACACAACGCGTGCGCCGCGACATCACCGTCCGAATGTCCCGAGCATCCGTCGGCCCCTTCGAACAGGAGCCCCGCCATCGCGCACGGCTTCCCCGGTTCGACGGGATGGACGTCGGATCCGATACCGACTCGCACAGTGCTATTGCTCCTGTTCTCGTTCTGCCGATTCCCGTGGGCCCGTCTCGGCCGCGAGCAGCGCTCGGGCCAGGACCAGATCCAACGGCGTCGTGATCTTGAAGGCGAGGGGGTCGCCCGCGACGGTGTGCACGGCCTCGCCGAGCCGTTCGACGAGCCCCGCATCGTCGGTTGCGTCTCCTGCGTCGTCGTTCGCTCGGCGCAACAGCACGGCGTCGAAGCCCTGCGGTGTCTGCACCGCGCGCAGTGAGGACCGATCCGGCGTTCCCGTGACCCGTCCGTCCGCGTCGACGCTCTTGATGGTGTCGGAGACCTGCAGGACAGGAATCACCGCGTCGCGCCCGTCGCGCAACTCACGGGTGACGCGCGCACACAGATTCGGTGGAGTCAGCGCCCGCGCCGCGTCGTGCACGAGCACGAATCTCGCGTCCTCCGCGGCATCGAGACCTGCCCGCACCGAGTCGGTGCGTTCCGCACCACCGGCGACCACCGTGACACGCCCGGCCGCCACCCCGCAGACGAGTTCGTCGGCGGGGGTCCCCGCCAGTTCGGGGGGGACGACGATCACGACGCGGTCGACCGCGCCGGACTCGATCATGGTGCGCGCGGCACGGTCGAGCATCGTGCGTCCGCCGAGTTCGACGAACGCTTTGGGGCGCGATTCGCCCAGACGTACACCGCGGCCGGCCGCCGGAATGATTCCGACGACCGGCCCGCTGCGATCGTTCAACTGCTGTTTTTCGATGGTCGCTGTAGCCCGCTGCTAGGACGCTGCAGCGAGCACCTCATCGAGCATCGTCTCCGCCTTGACGTCGTCCGTTCCCTCGGCGAGCGCGAGTTCGCCGACGAGGATCTGCCGCGCCTTGGCGAGCATGCGCTTCTCACCTGCGGAAAGTCCGCGGTCCTGCTCACGACGCCACAGGTCGCGCACGACCTCCGCGACCTTGTTCACGTCTCCGGAAGCAAGCTTCTCGAGGTTGGCCTTGTATCGACGCGACCAGTTGGTCGGCTCTTCCGTGTGCGGTGCGCGCAGAACCTGGAAGACCTTGTCGAGACCCTCCTGCCCGACAACGTCGCGAACACCGACGTATTCCGCGTTTTCCGCAGGTACCCGTACAGTCAGGTCGCCCTGCGCGACTTTCAGAACCAGATATTCCTTCTGCTCACCCTTGATGGTGCGTGTTTCGATAGCTTCGATCAGCGCCGCACCGTGATGGGGGTATACGACGGTGTCTCCGACCTTGAAAATCATGTGTCCCGTGCCCCTTTCGATTCTTCGAGTTTATCACGCGGTCACACGCGGCCCTCATCAACGGCGCAGGTCAGGGGCGTCGAAACGTGCACGTAGGGCTTGACACGCAACCAGTTACGTGCATCCGGTGACTTCGCTCACACTGCGCCGATATCATGTTCCGCAACAGCACGCGCGCGCGTCGCCGCCCCACTCGTGTGCGCGAGAACGCCCCCGGGGAAGACTGCGCCGCCGACAACTACTACTCTGCCTAGTGGATTGCGAGCCTTACTCGAGTGGAGGACAACCCGTGACTGCTCCGAATGCGCCGACTCGTCGAGTCGCGACCGCCCTCGCCCTCGCCGCGGGGGCAGCGCTCACGCTGTCCGCATGCGGCGCCGGCCAGATCAGCCAGACCGCCACCCAGGTTGCGGCCGTCAACGGCAACGAAGGCAATGTCGGCCCGATCGCGCTGCGCAACGTGCACGTGATCTACCCGGACTCCGAGGAGTACTCCCTCGAGCCCGGCGGCACGGCAGCCCTCGGCTTCAGCATCGTGAATCTCGATCCCTACACCGCGGACACGCTGACCGGCATCTCCACCGATTTCGCGGCCTCGGCGACCGGTGCCGCTGCCCTCACGATCCCCCCGGGCGGTTCCGTCGTCGCAGGTCTGCCCCCGGCCGAAGCCGCAGACGCCGAGGCACTCGTCGTCGACGAGGCCCCGAAGCCGGCCGGTGACGAGGAAGAACCCGACACTTCCGCTCCCGTCTCCGTCGAATTGACCGGCCTGAAGGAGGGTGTCCGTCCCGGATTGACCATCCCGGTCACCTTCACCTTCGCCGAGGCCGGAGACGTGACCATCAGCGTTCCTGTCGATGCGGGTCCGGTGCTCGAGCGGCACGAGTCCGACAAGTCTCCGGTGGTCGGCGAGGGTCACTGAGGCGTCTCTGCCTCCGGAACTTCTCTGCAACCGGCGCGGGGG
>NZ_JBAQXC010000153.1:0-8941 GCF_049299235.1 Rhodococcus sp. (in: high G+C Gram-positive bacteria)
ACTCGTTCTACGACCGCGGCGCGACGTTCACGGACAACGCGGCGCTGGCCGCGGTCGACCGAGCCGTCGCGGAGGGCGCAGATCTCGTCGACATCGGCGGCGTCAAAGCCGGACCGGGTGATGTCGTCGACACGGCGGAGGAGACCCGGAGGGTCGTGCCGTTCGTCGCGGCGATCCGAGCCCGCTATCCGGACGTGATCATCAGCATCGACACGTGGCGATCGGACGTGGCCCGGCGCGCGGTCGCCGAAGGTGCCGACCTGATCAACGACACCTGGGCGGGCGCCGACCCGGACCTCGTCGCGGTCGCGGCCGACCTCGGCGCCGGAATCGTCTGTTCGCACACCGGCGGCGCGGTGCCGCGGACACGACCGCACCGGGTGCGCTACCGCGACATCGTCGGTCAGGTGACGGCCGAGGTGGTCACCGCAGCAGAGAACGCGGCCCGCGCCGGAGTCGCGGCGGACGGGATCCTCATCGATCCGACCCATGACTTCGGTAAAAACACCTATCACGGCCTCGAGTTGTTGCGCCGTGTCGACGTTCTGGTGAAAACCGGGTGGCCGGTGCTGATGGCGCTGAGCAACAAGGACTTCGTCGGGGAGACTCTCGGGGTGGAACTCGCCGACCGCTTGGAGGGCACATTGGCAGCGACAGCACTGGCCGCCGCGGCCGGCGCACGGGTGTTTCGCGTTCACGAGGTCGCCGCGACCCGCAGGGTCGTCGACATGGTCGCGGCGATCGCGGGTACCCGCCCGCCGGCCCGGACGACCAGGGGGCTCGCATGAGCGCGCCGGTCCGCACCTGGGACGAGACCAACAGCTGGGACCAACCCGGCTGGACCGTCGCCGAACTCGAGCGCGCGAAGGCCGGACGCACCGTGTCGGTGGTGCTTCCCGCGCTGAACGAGGAGAAAACCGTCGGTGGAGTCGTGGACACCATCCACCCGCTCCTCGGTGGCCTTGTCGACGAACTGATCGTGCTGGATTCGGGCTCGACCGATGCCACCGCCGAACGTGCACGCGCAGCGGGTGCACGCGTGCTGTCCCGTGAGGAGGCCGTGCCGGGGATCGATCCGATCGCAGGCAAGGGCGAGGTGCTGTGGCGTTCGCTCGCAGTCACCACAGGCGACCTGATCGTGTTCGTCGACTCGGATCTGATCGCACCGGACCCGGCGTTCGTGCCGAAGCTGCTCGGCCCGTTGCTGCTCGGTGACGGTGTCCACCTCGTCAAGGGCTACTACCGGCGGCCGTTGCGGCTCAGCGGTACCGAAGACGCGAACGGCGGCGGTCGGGTCACCGAACTCGTGGCGCGCCCGTTGCTGGCGGCACTGCGCCCCGAACTCACCTGCATCCTGCAGCCGCTCGGCGGCGAATATGCGGGTACCCGCGAACTGCTGACCTCGATCCCGTTCGCGTCCGGCTACGGTGTCGAGATCGCCCTGCTCCTCGACACCTACGATCGGCTCGGGCTCGGCGCGGTCGCGCAGGTCAATCTCGGTGTCCGTAAGCACCGGAACCGGCCGCTGTCGGATCTCGGTGTCATGAGCCGGCAGATCATCGGCACGATGCTGCGCCGCTGCGGTATCCCCGATTCCGGTGCGCCGTTGACTCAGTTTCTCGTCGACGGCGACTCGTTCGTGCCGGTCGCACGGCACGTCGAGCTGACCGATCGGCCGCCGATGAACACCGTGACCGGCAGCCCCGGGATCTGATGTCGGTGGTCCGTGCCAAGATCGGATCATGCTGACGGTTCTGCTGTATGTCGTCGTCATGGTGGTTGTCGGCGCGGTGTTGTTCGCCGCCGCGAGCGCCGTGTTCGGCCGAGGAGAAGCCTTGGCGCCGATACCTCCGGGGGCGACGGCGACCGTGTTGCCCGCCGACAACGTCACCGGAGTCGATGTGCGCGACCTGCGTTTCCAGCAGGTGGTGCGGGGGTACAAGGCCTCCGAAGTGGACTGGGCGCTGGACCGCCTGGCACGCGAGATCGACGGTTTGCGCGTCCGCCTCGCCGAGTACGAGAGCGATCCGGAGTCGCCGGCAGGTGACGTCGAGGTGGTCGAGCCGGTGAGCGGCGGGCAGGTGGGCGACCGTCAGGCAGGTTGGGATGCGAAGCATGTCGATGCGGACGCCGAAACCGAGGCGATCGCGACCGATGCCGTCGCTGCGCGCGCCGTGGCTGCGCGCGGTGAGAAGCCGGATTTCGGATCGGACGATGCACGATGAGCGCCGAGGGCAGGGTGCGGTGCCCCTGGGCGGTCGACGTGCCCGGTTCGACCCTGTACCGCGACTACCACGACGAGGAATGGGGCCGGGAGGTACACGGCCGTGACGAGCTGTTCGAACGTCTCTGCCTCGAGGCGTTCCAGTCCGGATTGTCGTGGCTGACGATCCTGCGCAAACGTGCGGCGTTCCGGGAGGCGTTCGCCGGATTCGACGTCGATGCGGTCGCCGCGTTCGGTGAAGCCGATGTGGACCGACTGCTCGCCGATTCCGGAATCGTCCGGAACCGGCGCAAGATCGAGGCCGCGATCGCCAACGCCCGGGTGGTGCTGGAGTTGACCGGGACTGACCTCGACGGCCTGTTGTGGTCGTTCGCTCCGCCGCGTCGCACGGCGCGATTGGAGACGGTCGCGCAGGTCCCCGCGATCACCGACGAGTCCACTGCGATGGCCCGCGAACTCAGACGCCGCGGTTTCCGGTTCGTGGGCCCGACCACCGCGTATGCGTTGATGCAGGCGACCGGAATGGTCGACGACCATCTCCTGGATTGCCGGGTCCACATGGACGCTTGACCAGAGGCAGGGGAGCCACACCGGAGGCAGCTACCCGGTCGCTGCCCGGATAGGGAAGAATGAGAAGTCGAGCCCACCGATAAACTGTCCGGGCACAACGGTAACCCAGGCGCTCAGGCGTGAGCGCAGATTTGGAGGGAGCAGAGGATGGCGGCCATGAAGCCCCGGACCGGGGACGGTCCCCTCGAAGCAACCAAAGAGGGACGAGGAATCGTCATGAGGGTTCCACTCGAGGGAGGCGGACGTCTGGTCGTCGAGCTCACACCGGACGAGGCTGCGGCCCTCGGTGACGAACTCAAGAGTGTTACCAGCTGATCTGTCCGATTGCGGATGATCCGGGCCCTGCGTTCCTCGGTGCGCGGGGCCCGGTCGCGTGTCCCGGACGGTCTCGTGTCCCGGACCGTCTCGTGTCGCGACCAATTGTCGACCTGTGAGGAGTGTCGATGCTCGATGCGGTGATCGACCTGCTCGCATGCCCACAGTGCGGTCACGGTGTGGAACTCGACAGGCTGGATCTCGACAGGTCGGATCTCGGCGGCTCCGCCCTACTGTGTGAGAGAGGCCACAACTTCGACGTGGCGAAGCAGGGCTACGTCTCGCTCCTCACCGGCGCCGCGACCAAGTTCTCCGGCGACACCGCCGACATGATCGCAGCACGTGGCGACTTCCTCGCCGCCGGCCACTACGACCCGATCCGTCACGCTGCCGCGCGGGCATGCGGCGCGTCCGGAACCATTGCTGCTCGGGTCCTGGAGGTCGGTGCGGGAACCGGCCAGTACCTTGCCGTCGTGCTCGACGAGCTGCCGGACTCGCGCGGCATCGGCGTCGACGTCTCGAAGCCCGCCGTGCGCCGCATCGCACGCAGCCATCCTCGGGTCGGCGCCGTGCTCGCCGATGCGTGGCGCCAGCTTCCGGTGCGGTCCGGTTCCGTCAGTCACGTCCTGTCGATCTTCGCGCCGCGCAATGCAGCCGAAACCCATCGGGTTCTAGAACCCGGCGGCAGGCTCGTCGTTGTCACACCGACGAGTGAGCATCTGCGGGAACTGGTTGCCCTGCCCGGCATGGTGCAGGTCGACGACCGCAAGGCACAGCGTCTCGGCGCGGCATTGTCCGGTGGCTTCGACCGTGCGGACCGTCGCGAGGTGCGCTTCTCGATGGCATTGCCGCACCCCGACCTCGCGCTGCTCGTCGGGATGGGGCCCTCGGCCCACCACGTCACAGCGGATCGGCGCGCGGCGCTACTCGCCGGGCTGCCGGAACCGTTCACGGTGACGGCGTCGGTCGCCGTGTCGGTCTGGACCCGCCGCGACTGAAGCGAACCGGCCGGAATCCGGTCAACCGCGCGTGGTGAGGTCCTGATAGACGGCGAGCGTTTGCCGCGCGATCTGCGCCCACGAGAACTCTGCGATCGCGCGGTCGCGGCCGGCACGGCCGAGTTGGGCCGCGAGATCCGGGTCGAGTGCAACCTCGTCGATGGCGGCCGCGAGGGATCGCTCGAAGACCTGCGGTTCGTACGAGTTGTAGTGCACGAGCCGTCCCGTGACGCCGTCGGCGACGACTTCCGGAATGCCGCCGACATCGGACGCGACCACCGCGGTTTCGCAGGCCATCGCCTCGAGGTTTACGATCCCGAGCGGTTCGTATACCGAAGGGCAAACGAATACTCTTGCTGCCGAGAGTATTTCGCGAACCGACTCGGTGGGCAACATTTCTTGTACCCAGAACACACCGCCGCGATGACGTCGCAGTTCCGCGACCGCCCGTTCGGTTTCGGCGGCGATCTCCGGAGTGTCCGGAGCGCCCGCGCACAGCACCAGCTGGATCTCCGGATCGAGGTGGTGCGCCGCCGCCACCAGGTGGCCGACGCCCTTCTGCCGGGTGATGCGACCGACGAACGCGACGATCGGCCGGTCCGGATCGACCCCGAGCCGCTCGAGCACCGATTCGGTTCCCTCCGCCGGTCCGGGATGCCACACCCTGGTGTCGATACCGTTGCGGACCACGTGCACCTTGGCTGGGTCGACGAACGGGTAGGCGTCGAGAACATCGAGCCGCATCCCCGCGCTGACCGCGACGATCGCGTCGGCGTACTGCACGGCATTGCGTTCCGACCACGACGAGATGCGATAGCCGCCGCCGAGCTGCTCGGCCTTCCACGGCCGCCGTGGTTCGAGTGAGTGGGCGGTGAGGACATGGGGCACGTCGTAGAGTTCGGCCGCGAGGTGCCCGGCCAGGCCGGAATACCAGGTATGCGAGTGCACGACGTCGACTCCGCCCGCCGCGTGCGCCATCCGTAGCTCCGCCGAGAGCGTGGTCAACGCGGCGTTCGCACCGGCGAGCGCCGGATCCGGATCGTGGACGAACGCACCCTCGCGGGGCGCGCCCATGCAATGCACGTCCACCTCGCACAGTCTGCGCAGCTGTGCGACGAGTTCGGTGACGTGCACCCCGGCCCCGCCGTAGACCTCAGGCGGGTACTCCCGCGTCATCATTGCTACCCGCACCCGCTCAAACTATCCGGCCGGCGAGGTTCCGGCCACCGGGGTCGTTCCAGGGCCGAAATGTCGCATAGCTGGCGGCACCGGGGGGCGGCGGATAGGTTGACTGTGTGAGGAGCCAGCCACATGTGCTTGGAATCGTGCTCGCCGGCGGCGAGGGCAAACGCCTGTATCCGTTGACCGCGGACCGGGCCAAGCCGGCCGTGCCGTTCGGCGGAGCGTACCGACTGATCGACTTCGTGTTGAGTAACCTGGTGAACGCGGGTTACCTGCGCATCTGCGTGCTCACGCAGTACAAGTCGCACTCGCTGGACCGGCACATCTCTCAAACGTGGCGGCTTTCCGGTTTCACCGGTGAATACATCACGCCGGTTCCCGCGCAACAGCGACTCGGACCGCGCTGGTACACCGGCAGCGCCGACGCGATCCTGCAGTCGCTGAACCTGGTGTACGACGAAGACCCCGAGTACATCGTGGTGTTCGGCGCCGACCACGTCTACCGCATGGACCCCGAGCAGATGGTGCGCCAGCACATCGAGTCCGGAGCCGGGGTCACGGTCGCCGGGATCCGGGTGCCGCGCAGCGAGGCCTTCGCGTTCGGCTGCATCGACAGCGACGAACAGGGTCGCATCACCCAGTTCCTGGAGAAGCCCGCGCATCCGCCGGGTACCCCCGACGACCCCAACGTCACGTTCGCATCGATGGGCAACTACGTGTTCACGACCAAGGTGCTCGTCGAGGCGCTGCGTGCGGACTCCGAGAACGCCGACTCCGACCACGACATGGGCGGCGACATCATTCCGGCGCTCGTTGCGCAGGGGGCCGCACACGTCTACGACTTCAACGACAACGTCGTTCCGGGCGCCACCGAACGAGACCGGGCCTACTGGCGGGACGTGGGGACGCTCGACGCGTTCTACGACGCACACATGGACCTGGTGTCCGTGCACCCGATCTTCAACCTCTACAACAAGCGCTGGCCTATCCGGGGCGCCGCCGAGAATCTGCCGCCCGCGAAGTTCGTGCAGGGTGGACTCGCACAGGAATCGATCGTCGGGGCCGGCAGCATCCTGTCCGCCGCGACCGTCCGCAACTCGGTGCTCAGCTCGAACGTCATGGTCGAGGACGGTGCCACCGTCGAGGGCAGCGTGCTCATGCCGGGTGTGCGGATCGGCAAGGGCGCGGTGGTACGGCGCGCGATCCTCGACAAGAACGTCGTCGTCGGTGACGGCGAGATCATCGGGGTCGACCTCGAGCGCGACCGTCAGCGGTTCGCGGTCAGCAACGGAGGGGTCGTCGCCATCGGCAAGGGCGTGTGGATCTGAGAGTTGAGGCCGCAGCCGGTCAGCTGATCCGCACCGCGCACAGCAGGCCGTCCCCGAGGGGGAGCACGACGGGAGCGAGGCGATCGTCGGCGGACACCGCGCGTGCCGCGTCCCGGACCGACAGCACCGTCGCACTCCGTTCGGCAGGGTCGGCGACACGACCACCGAGCAGCGCATTGTGCAGGACCAGGACACCACCGGGACGCAGCAGGCGAACGCCCTCGCGCACGTAGTGCGGGTGATCGGCAGGGGTGGCGTCGACGAAGACCAAGTCGTACGCCGAGTCGGCGAGCCGCGGCAGTACATCCAGGGCGCGGCCGTTGATGAGTCTGGTACGCGACGCCATGATGCCCGCTTCGCGGAACGCGTCCTTCGCGGCACGCTGGTGTTCGGGCTCGCTGTCGATGGTGGTGAGCACACCGTCCTCGCGTAGGCCGTGGAGCAGCCACAATCCGCTCACCCCGGCACCGGTCCCGATTTCGACGACCGTCTTCGCATCGAGCATGCGGGCGAACAGGGCAAGAGCGGCGCCGACCGACGGAGAGATCGGATCGGCGCCCAGGTCCACGGCACGTTCCCGCGCCGCGACGAGCTGCTCGTCTTCGACGACGACATTCTCGGCGTGGGCCAGGATCCGTTCGGCATTGGTCTGCACGGGTCGAGGCTAGCGTCGAGGCGGCGTCGGCGCAGGCAGGCGCGCACGACCGGGGGGAGGAATTCTCAGGCCCGCCTCAGGTTACTCACATGGGCGACACATGGCGATCGGGGAGGGTGAAGTCACGACGCACAGCAGACCGCGCGGCACCGATCGACGGCGGTCACGCACCGGCCGGGAACAATCCGGCTGCCCCAGGCGTTCGACGGGGTACGTGACACATTCTCGATCAGCGGTCCCGAAGAGGAGGATCCAGCGATCCACATGGTCGACACCTACACAAGCGACAACCCCCGGCTCCGTGATTCCACTGCTCCCGCCGCCGGTGTTCTCGATGGCGGTGTTCTCGACAACAGCGGTGAGAACGTCGCCGACCTGAGCGGCACCGCGGTGTTCGACGCTACCGGTGACCGTGCGTCGATGCCGTCGTGGGACGAACTGGTCCGTGAGCACGGTGACCGCGTGTACCGGCTTGCCTACCGTCTGTCCGGGAACGCACAGGATGCCGAAGACCTCACCCAGGACACGTTCATCCGAGTGTTCCGATCGCTCCAGAACTACCAGCCCGGCACGTTCGAGGGCTGGCTCCACCGCATCACCACGAACCTGTTTCTGGATATGGTGCGCCGGCGGAACCGCATCCGGATGGAAGCGCTACCCGAGGACTACGACCGAGTTCCCGCGGAAGGCCCGAATCCGGAAGAGATCTATCACGACGCGCGTCTCGATGCGAACCTGCAGTCTGCGCTCGATTCGCTCGCGCCGGAGTATCGTGCGGCGGTGGTGCTGTGCGACATCGAAGGACTCTCGTACGAGGAGATCGGTGCCACACTCGGCGTCAAGCTCGGAACGGTGCGCAGCCGCATCCACCGAGGTCGCCAAGCGCTGCGCGAGCATCTCCGTGAGAATGCGGAGAACGAGTCCGGCCGAGTCCGTGCGGGGTAGCCGCCAGGAGGGTTTGATGACGATGGCGTACCCGCCCAGACAATTCGGATCCACCGAACATCTCGCGAGCGAAGCGGTCGCGGCATACGTCGACGGCGAACTGCGGATGAACGCGTACCTCCGTGCCTCACAACACCTGTCTGTCTGCGCAGAGTGCGCCGCCGAGGTCGACGCGCAGCAACAGGCCCGGCACGCCTTGCGCAACGCCGCCCTTCAGGCCCCGCAGATGCCGAGTTCGCTGCTCGGCGCGCTCACCGACATTCCCACCCATCTTCAGAACATGCCCGCGCGCAACACACCGTCGCTGCTGTCGGGCCAGGATCAGGTGTGGCCGGTGGGACGACGCTGGTCGATCCGCAGGCGCCGTTGACACCCGAAGCCGCCCGCCGCGACCAGCCGTGGCGGAGTCGGTAGTGGCACCGCCGCCGCGATCGGTGATACTGGGCTATCGGTGATACTGGGCACCGTGACTGACCACGACGGGGGAGACGGACACGCGTGAAGGCGGAATCAATACAGTCCGGGCGGCCCGCCGCCGAGCAACCGGGGCGGCCCGCCGCCGAGCAACCGGGGCGGCCCGCCGCCGAAGCCGGCAGCACCGTCGCCACCGCAGCGATCGAACGGCCGGCGGATGCGCCGCGGCTGGAACCACGGCCGGTGTATCGGCCCGCCGTCGATCCGTCGTCGGCCCGCATCTTCGGCCGCCCGTCCGGAACCGCCGGGC
>NZ_JBAQXC010000154.1:0-8698 GCF_049299235.1 Rhodococcus sp. (in: high G+C Gram-positive bacteria)
GTTGTGGTCGGCGTGGTCGCGGGGCAGGGACGGGCGCTAGTGTCGAACCTGATCCACCCCGTAGAGTCCGGTGGCGACGGCAAGGTGCAGCAGCGGGAACGGGCGACCGTCACCATCGAGATCGGACCGTCCCGTGACGACGAAACCGCGTCGCTGATAGAACGCCAGTGCCGTCGGATTCTGCTCGTTGACATCCAAGGTGAGAGCCGGATACCGGTGTAGGGCGTCGGCCAGCAGCACGGATCCGACGCCGGTACCGCGATGGTCGTCGTCGACGAACAACATTTCCAGCCGGCCCTCGGCGAGACCGGAGAACCCGACGATGCGCCCGTCGACGACGGCGACCGTCACGTCGACAGCCGGCAGGTATTCCCGCGCCATCCGATCCTCGTAGAACGCGATGTCCTGCGAACTCAGGAAGTGATGCGTGGCGCGGACCGCGCTCCGCCACACCTCGACGAGTCGGCCGAAGTCCGGTTCGCCTGCACCGGCGCGTAACTCGACTCGGGGATTCTCGAGAGTGTCGAGGTACTCGGCCGCGGCGGGCACGAGCGCAGCCTGCGGATCGGTGGGAGCCGGCATGTGGTTCTCCTGGCGGGATGGCGGGATGGCGGGATGGCGGGATGGCGCCGCGCGGCGCGACCGTTCATTCGACCTCGAGCGCACCGGGTGCGGCAAGTGAATTTCCGGGCTTCTCCGCAGACCGTGGCAGTTCGCCGCGATCGCGCCGGCAGGTGTGGGATGCCCGGAGCGATCGGCGTCGACTGGTGAGAGCCGTGACGGTGCTTGCGCCCAGGTCTCGCGGGAACGCCGTCCGATCCACAGTTGCGCCGTGCTGATGTAAGGCCTGGATCGGGGGACTTCGAGGACTATATGGGGACTTATGGGAAATATTCCATATTTATCTATACTGTTCCATATGGATCTGGAACTGAACCCATTCAAGCCCGGATCGGGGTTGCGTCCTCCCGCGCTGGAGGGCCGGGACAAGCAGATCGAGGCGTTCGAGTTGCTCGTCGCTCGCAGCAAGCGACGCAACTACGACCGGGGCATGGTCCTGTCCGGACTGCGCGGAGTCGGCAAGACGACCTTGCTGAACACACTCGCCGAACACGCCGACCGGCAGGGTTGGCTGACCATCGGAATCGAAGCCCGACCCAACGCTGCCGGTACCGCCGCCGTGCGCGCCAAGCTGGGCCAGGAACTGACTGTCGGCCTGCGCCGGTACAGCCGCAAGCACAAGATCCAGAAGCTCATCGACCCCCTGATCGAGCTGGCCCGCGGATTCTCCCTCGAAATTGGTCTCGGACCGGCCACCGTCAACGTCGGCACGTCTCAACCCGCCGCCTCGAGTGGTGACATCGACCTCGACATCGAGGAACTCGTCGAAGCGATCACCACCGCACTCAAACCGCGGTCCAGCGCCTTCGGCCTGTTCATCGACGAAATGCAGGACCTCGACACCGACCTGCTCTCGGCGCTCCTAGCCGTCCAACACCGGGCCGGCCAACGCGAATGGCCGTTCTTCCTCATCGGCGCCGGCCTTCCCAACCTTCCTGCGGTCCTGTCCGAGAACCGCTCCTACGCGGAACGCCAGTTCCTCTACAGCACAGTCGGTCCCCTCGACAGAGACGCCGCCGCCGACGCGCTGAGGATCCCGGTCCGCCACCACGGAGGTGACTTCACCGACGACGCACTCGACGTGCTCGTCACCGCCAGCGGCGGCTACCCGTACTTCCTCCAGGAATACGGCAAGGCCATCTGGAACCTCGCGCCGGAAGCACCTTTCCAAACCGAAGACGCAGAACTTGCCGTCGAGGTCGGGCGTAGCCACCTCGATGAAGGCTTCTTCCCCTCCCGGTGGAATCGGGCGACGGAACGGGAACGCCGCTACCTGACGGCCCTTGCCGCCACCGGTGAAGATGCACCCCGGTCGGGCAAGGTGGCCGAATTGATGGGGGCGACCGCCAGCGGTGTCAGCGACGTCCGTGAAACCACGATCAAGAAGGGCCTGATCTGGGCACCCGAGCACGGACGGATCGCGTTCACCGTGCCAGGCATGGCGGATTTCATCCGGCGTCAACCCGACGGATGATCCGTTCGCGGGGCTGCGGCGGACAGGGCGGCATCGAGCGCCCGTTCGTCGGTGACGAGTATCCCGAGCCCTCGATCCCGTGCTTGTCGAGTGCGCCGCGGTGGAGGTGGTATTCCGGGCCGCCGGGGCTGTAGACGATGCTGTCGCCGCCCGTGCGGGTGACGAGCAGGACAGGGTCGAGTGCTTCGAAGTCGTCGGGGGTCGCCGTACCGGAACCTGCCTGTCTCGTCGTTGTTGCCCCGTGCGCACGGGTATGGGGGATCACGGGTGTCGCGGCCGACGGAGTACCACCAGCGATCGCGCCTGGACCTGCACCGACTCGCCCGGCGTCACCGTCCGCTCGCGCAGGCCGTCGGCGCTGTCCGTGTCGAGCACCACCGTCCAGTCCGGATCGTCGAGGTCGCCCAGGGTGACGAAGTCGATCGGCTCGTGATGGGCGTTGAAACACAACAGGAACGAATCGTCGACGACGCGTTGCCCGCGCTGATCCGGTTCGGGGATGCCGTCACCGTTGAGGAACACCGCGAGGGATTTGCCGAATCCGCTGTCCCAGTCCTCCGGGGTCATTTCGCCGCCGGCCGGGGTGCGCCACGAAATGTCGCGGGATTGGTCGCCGCTGCGGATCGGCCTGCCCTCGAAGAAGCGTCTCCGCCGGAACGTGGGATGTCGGCGGCGCAACCGGATCACGGTGCGGGTGAATGCGAGCAGGTCGGTGTCCACGGCCTCCGGCGACCAGTCCATCCACGCCAGTTCGTTGTCCTGGCAGTAGACGTTGTTGTTGCCTCGCTGCGACCGGCCGAGTTCGTCGCCGTGCGCGAGCATCGGGGTGCCCTGCGACAACATCAGTGTCGCCATGATGTTGCGTTGCTGACGAGCCCGCAACGCCAGGATGTCCGGATCGTCGGTGGGGCCCTCGACGCCGCAGTTCCAGGACCGATTGTGCGATTCGCCGTCCCGATTGGCCTCGCCGTTCGCCTCGTTGTGTTTCTCGTTGTAGGACACCAGATCCGCGAGGGTGAACCCGTCGTGGGCGGTGACGAAGTTGATGGACGCGCCGGGCCGGCGTCCGGTCGCCTCGTACAGATCCGACGAACCGGTCAGCCGGGACGCGAACTCGCCGAGCGTTGACGGTTCACCGCGCCAATAGTCGCGGACCGTGTCGCGGAACTTGCCGTTCCATTCGGTCCACAATCCGGGGAAGTTCCCGACCTGATAGCCACCTTCGCCGACATCCCACGGCTCGGCGATCAGCTTGACCTGCGACACCACCGGATCCTGTTGCACCAGATCGAAGAAGGCCGACAGTCGATCCACATCGTGCAATTCGCGCGCCAGCGTCGACGCCAGATCGAACCGGAACCCGTCGACGTGCATCTCGGTGACCCAGTACCGCAGCGAATCCATGATCAACTGCAAGGTGTGCGGATGCCGGGCGTTGAGGCTGTTGCCGGTGCCCGTGTAGTCCATGTAGTGCGACTTGTCGTCGTCGACGAGCCGGTAGTAGGCGGCATTGTCGATACCACGGAACCCGATGGTGGGTCCGAGATGATTGCCCTCGGCGGTGTGGTTGTAGACCACGTCGAGGATCACCTCGATGCCCGCTTCGTGGAACGCCCGCACCATCGCCTTGAATTCGGCGACGACCGCACTCGGTTTCGGTGACGACGAATACTCGGCGTGCGGTGCCAGGAAACCGAAGGTGTTGTAACCCCAGTAGTTTCGCAAGCCCTGATCGAGAAGCACCTGGTCGTGCATGAACTGGTGCACCGGCATCAACTCGATCGCGGTCACGCCGAGATCGCGCAGATGCTCGATGACCGCCGGATGTGCCAGCCCCGCATAGGTTCCGCGGAGCTGCTCGGGGACCCCGGGATGCGCCGCGGTCATGCCCTTGACGTGCGCCTCGTAGATGATCGTCTCGTGATAGGGCCGACGCGGCGGACGGTCGGAGGCCCAGTCGAAGAACGGGTTGATCACCACCGTGGTCATGGTGTGACCGAGCGAATCGAGCTGGGGGAACCCGGCGGACCCGGCGGACTGCTCGTCGATCGTGTCGCCGGACTCGGCTGGTGCATCGTCGGCCGAGGCCGTCGCGTCACCGGTGGTCTCGCGCAGCGTCTCCTCGTCGCCCGCGACCGCGTGCGGTTCGTCCGGGGCGTCGGGGGCGGCGACGGGAGTGTCCGTGTCTGGTCCGGTGACCGCATACGAGTACAGCGACGCGTCCCCGTCGAATGCGCCGTCGAACGCCTTGCCGTACGGATCGAGGAGCAGTTTGCTGGGGTCGCACCGCAAACCCTGCGCCGGATCGTACGGGCCGTGAACGCGGAAGCCGTAGCGCTGTCCGGGCGAGACCGTCGGCAGATACGCATGCCACACGTATCCGTCGATCTCCTCGAGCGGAATCCGAGTCTCGGTGCTGTCCCGGGCGATCAGACACAGTTCGACCTTCGTGGCGACCTCCGAGAACACCGCGAAATTCGTGCCGGCACCGTCGTAGGTGGCGCCCAGCGGATAGGGGGTGCCTGGCCAGACCAGCATCTCCACCGCAGTGGTGTCGTCGGCCGGAATCGGGTCGCTGGGGTCCATGGGGGCCAACACTAATCGGAAGCCGAGGGACGCTCGCGCCGAGCGGTGCCGATCGTCACCACCAACCGACGACGGTGCGCATCTGGCGACCCAACTCGGGTGCCAGGGTGCGCACGTACGCGGTGGTGAGATGGTCACGATCCCGGTAGATCAGGACGTTGCCCTCCACCGCGAGGCATCGTTCCGCACGGCACACCACATCGGACAGATCCAGCGGATGCACCGTCCGCAGATGCGCCGCTGCCTCCTGCGCCGGATCGACGGTGTCGAGTGCGTCGGACCGGGCGACCCCGCACCCGTGCGCGTCGCCGCCACGGGCGAGGCAGTCCGTCGCCCGATAGGGGATGCCGTCGTCCTTCAACCACGGGGTGTCGCGGACCGCGAGCACCGGGACACCATAGGAGTCGAGCGTGTCCCACAGAGCCACATACCAGCCGGGTGTGTAGTCGCCGGGCCCCTCGCCCTCCTCCCTGGGGCGGGTCGATGTGGTGAACACATAGTCCGGCGGGTCCGCCGCCAGTTCGGCGAGCACGTTCGTCGACCAGGTGTCGCAGTCGACGGTCACCGAATCTTCGGTGAGCGGGGACATCGGATCCGACAGCGGGCAGCCCACCTTGACATAGGTGTCGACGCGGAACCCGTGCTCCTTGCCGAGCAGGTCCAGTGCGGGCAGCCAATGCTCGGAATGCGAGCCGCCGGTCAGCACGATCCGATGTGGTGCCGCCGGGTCCCCGTAGGCGCAGGTGATCGCGTCGCGGTAGCCGTGATCGGCGATACACCCATCGACCGTGGTGGCAGGCAGATCCCGATCGGCGACCATCAGCGGCGGCTGCACCGGCGCGGTCACCACGTCCGCGTTCATGGCGAACGCGCCGGCACCGGGATAGACGGCAGCCGACAGGGCCGGCAGGTCCTCGAGTTGCCGGGCGGAACGGTCGACGTACTGCACCCACCCGACGGAGACAGCAGTCAGCGTCACACCGACGATCGTCAGCGCCGACACGAGCGTGGTGCGCCCCCACGACGGTGCGCCCTTCCTGATCGGGTCCTCCACCAGCCGGGTCGTCGCCTCGGCCAGGACCAGGGACACACCGACCACCGCGAACCCGCCGAACACGCCGGGGGTGAGCCGCTCCCACACGACCAGATAGGCGATCAGCACCGGCCAGTGCCACAGGTACAGCGAGTACGCGATCGAACCGAGCCGCACCAGCGGCGCCGACGCCAACAGGCGAGACACCACGGTCGTCTGCGTCGCACCGGTCACCACCAGCACCAGTGCCGCCCCGACCGGGACCAGCGCCCACGGCCCGGGGAACTGCTCGCGGCCGTCGAGCACCGCACCGCAACCGAGGAACACGACCAGGGCGAGCACGGCGAGCGTCGCCGCAGCCCACCGGGGCATCCGCAGCCACGGCACCAGGCACACGAGCAGCCCACCGATGGTCAGTTCCCACAGGCGTGCGGCGCTGTCGTAGTACAGCCAGGTCTGGGATGCGGGCGAGAACGTGGCATACCCGAACGAGGCCACCGTGACCACCGCCAGCAGCGCAACGAGGGGCATCCGGACGGTCAGCCCGCGTCGCCGCAGGACCCACGCGAGCGTGAACACCACGACGAGAGCGGCGAGGTAGAACTGGCCCTGCACGGCAATCGACCACAGGTGCTGCATCGGGCTCACCGACGGATCGGCGGCCAGATAGTCGCTCGCGGTGCGCGCCAGATACCAGTTCTGCACGAAGGTCAGGGACGCGACGACCTGTTCGGCCGGTGCGAACCAGCCCGTCGGTGGGGTCAGCGCGATCTGCGCCGCGGTGACCGCAACCAGGACCAGCACCAACGGCGCCAGCAGGCGACGGCCCACCCGCCGCAACACCGGCCGTGGATCGAGCGGCGCGGCGGACTCGGTAACGCGCAGCAACGACCCGACGAAAAAGAAACCGGACAGCGCGAGAAACACATCCACCCCGCCGGACACCCGCCCGAACCACACGTGGAACACCACGACCAGGCCGATCGCGAGGCCACGCAGGCCGTCCAGGTCGGCGCGGCGACCCGGCCCGGTGCTTCGGGCGGTCGAGCGCAGCGGCGGTGCGGATGTATCGACGGGCATCGAACTCCCTCCTGGAACGGACTCGGAGGCGTACGACACCGAGCGATACCTGTGACAGCGACACACAGGCACGGCCGAACACCCTATGCGGCCACTCCGATCGATCATGACACCCCCTACAGTCGGAGCGTGAATTCCAGGAAGTGGTCCGCATCCCGAATCTCGGAACTCGACGCCGCGCATCTGTGGCATCCGTACGGGGCGTTTCCCGCTTCCACCGACCTGCTCGTCGTCGACCACGCACGCGGCACCCGGCTCGTACTGGCGGACGGTCGTGAGCTCGTCGACGGAATGAGCTCCTGGTGGGCGGCGGTGCACGGCTACCGGCATCCGGTGCTCGACGCCGCCGTCACCGAGCAGCTCGGGCGGATGAGCCACGTGATGTTCGGTGGGCTCACGCACGAACCCGCGGCGCGGCTGGCCGACCTGCTCGTCCGGATCACCCCGGGCGGACTCGACAAGGTCTTCCTCGCCGACTCCGGGTCGGTGTCCGTGGAGGTCGCGATCAAACTCGCGGTCCAGTACCAGCGCGCACTCGGGCGCCCCGGGCGTCACCGGCTCATGACGTGGCGCGGCGGCTACCACGGCGACACGTTCACCCCGATGAGTGTGTGCGACCCCGAGGGCGGCATGCACTCGATGTGGACCGACGTGCTCACCCGCCAGGTGTTCGCGCCCGCGCCGCCCCGCGATTTCGACCCCGCCTACGTCGCCGACTTCGAGAAGACCCTCGTCGAGCATGTCGACGAGCTGGCCGCGGTGATCGTCGAACCGGTCGTGCAGGGTGCCGGCGGCATGCGCTTCCACGATCCTGCCTATCTGCGTGAGCTGCGCCGGATGTGCGACGAACACGGCCTGCTGCTCATCTTCGACGAGATCGCCACCGGGTTCGGTCGCACCGGCGAACTGTTCGCCGCCGACCAGGCCGGGGTCGCCCCGGACATCATGTGCGTCGGCAAGGCGCTCACCGGCGGCTATCTCACCCTCGCGGCCGTCCTGTGCACGTCCGCGATCGCCGAGGTGATCAGCGCGGGGGAAGGCGGCGGGGTCATGCACGGGCCGACGTTCATGGGCAACCCGCTGGCGTGCGCGGTCGCGGTCGCGGCCGTCGAGCTACTGCTGTCGCGGGATTGGCGGTCCGAGATCGCGGCCCTGAACACCGGCCTCGCGGCAGGGCTGGAACCGGCGCGGGAGCTCCCCGGGGTGACCGATGTGCGGGTACTCGGCGGGATCGGGGTGCTCGAACTCGCCGAACCCGTCGACATGCGCGCGGCCACCGACGCCGCGGTCGCGGCCGGGGTCTGGCTGCGCCCGTTCCGGAACCTGATCTACGCGATGCCACCGTATGTGTGCACCGCCGACGACGTCGCGGCGATCACCGGCGGGATGGTCGCGGCGGTGCGAGCGACGGTCTGAACTCGGCCACGCCTGGTCACTTGAACGCCGTTCAAGTAGGGTGTCGTTCCATGACCGCACCCGCCAGCCTGGCCTGGCTCGACGCCGCCGCCGAGGCGCGCCGTGTCGCGGGCCTGCACCGCACCCTGCAACCGCGCACCCCCGGCTCGCGTCTCGTCGACCTGGCATCCAATGACTATCTGGGCCTGGTCCGGCACCCCGAGGTCATCGCAGGCGCCACCGCCGCACTACGCCGCTGGGGCGCAGGGTCGACCGGATCGCGCCTGGTCACCGGCACGACCGCCGAACACGACCTGCTCGAGCG
The DNA here is from genome assembly GCF_049299235.1 of Rhodococcus sp. (in: high G+C Gram-positive bacteria). Taxonomy (GTDB): domain Bacteria; phylum Actinomycetota; class Actinomycetes; order Mycobacteriales; family Mycobacteriaceae; genus Rhodococcus. The sequence continues at coordinate 8,515 of NZ_JBAQXC010000154.1, forward strand.
CGAACTCGCCGACTTCGTCGGCGCCGACGCCGGCCTCGTGTTCGCCAGCGGCTACGCGGCGAACCTCGGGGCGGTCGCGGCGCTCGGCGGACCCGACACGCTGGTCGTTTCCGACGCGGGCTGCCACGCCTCACTCGTCGACGCGTGCCGTCTGTCGCGGTCGCGGGTGCTGGTGGCCCCGCAC
>NZ_JBAQXC010000155.1:0-1549 GCF_049299235.1 Rhodococcus sp. (in: high G+C Gram-positive bacteria)
CAGGCCCGGTGCATGGCGGGGGCGCTTGTCGCCGCCGGCATCGGCCACGGCGACGCGGTCGGTGTGCTGGCGGGCGATCCCGCCGACATCGCCCCGGTCTGTCAGGCGATCTGGATGCGCGGCGGCAGCGTCACCATGCTGCACCAGCCGACGCCACGCACCGACCTGATCGCGTGGGCCCGCGACACCGAAACCGTCGCCGCGATGATCGACGCACGAGCCGTGGTGCTCGGCGCGCCGTTCGACGCCGCCGAACCGGTGCTGCGGGACCGGGGTATCCGCGTCGTGAACGTCGCACCGATGCGGGCGGGCGACCCGGTCGACCCGGTCGCCACCGCGGAATCGGACATTGCGTTGCAGCAGTTGACATCCGGTTCGACCGGTTCACCGAAGGCGGTGCAGATCTCGCACGAGAACTTCTACGCCAACGCGTATGCGATGTTCGAACGCATCAAGTTCTCCCTCGACGACGACGTGATGATCAGTTGGCTTCCGTTGTTCCACGACATGGGAATGGTCGGATTTCTCAGTGTGCCCATGCAACTCGGCGCCGAGGTCGTGTCGGTGACACCGCTGGAGTTCCTCAGGGCTCCGTTGCTGTGGGCAGAACTGATCGGAAAGTATCGTGGAACAGTCACAGCCGCACCGAATTTCGCGTACTCCCTGCTGGCGCGCAAGCTTGCACAGGCACCGGACGGTGCCGTCAACCTGTCGTCGATGCGGTGGATGTGGAACGGCGCCGAACCCGTCGACCCGGACACCATGATCGCGTTGGCGGACGCCGGAGCACGCTTCGGGCTCGACCCGATGGCCCTGGCGCCGGTCTACGGCATGGCCGAGACGACGCTCGCGGTGTCGGTGCCGGATCCCGGGCACGGGCAGGTCCTCGACGTCGTCGACCCGGACCTACTCGAAGCGGGAGGCATGGCCGTGCCCACCACCCGGCCGCACGCGCGGCGCCTGGCCACGCTCGGGCATCTCGTTCCCGGGCTCGAAGGGCGCGTCGTCGGGCGTGACGGGCAGGTGTTGCCCGCGCGCGGTGTCGGCATCATCGAGCTGCGCGGCAAGGCTGTGACCTGTGGATACGTCACCGTGGACGGCCCGGTCGCGGCGCAGGGCCCGGACGGCTGGTTCGACACCGGCGACGTCGGCTATTTCACCGACGACGGTCGGGTGGTGGTGTGCGGGCGCGTCAAGGACGTCATCATCATGGGTGGCCGCAACGTGTATCCGACCGACATCGAACGCGCGGCGTGCGGGGTCGACGGGGTGCGACCGGGCAATGCCGTCGCGATCCGCCTCGACGCCGGTGACAGGCGGGAATCGTTCGCGGTCGCCGTCGAGACCAACCGGATCGACGACCCCGGCGAGGTCCGCCGCATCGAACACGACGTGATTCATGCGGTCGTCGCGGAGGTCGGGGTACGCCCCCGCACTGTTGCGGTTCTCGGCCCGGGAAGCATCCCGAAGACATCGTCCGGCAAACTGCGGCGCGGCAGTTCGGCTGCGTTGCTGGCCGGCTGACCAACCCCGGTGTGGCGTTGTGGGC
>NZ_JBAQXC010000156.1:0-10798 GCF_049299235.1 Rhodococcus sp. (in: high G+C Gram-positive bacteria)
GACGATCGCGGCCGCGGAGGCGATCGTCGCCGCGACGAGCGGGGTGATCGCGGCCGCGACGAGCGGGGTGATCGCGGCCCCCGTGGTGCGGGTGACAACCGGCAGGACCGAGGGGGCGACCGGTCGAACCGCCGTGACGACGATCGGCGTGGTGGCTACGGCGACCGTCCCCGGGGGGACCGGCCCGAGCAGAATCGCGGTGAACGTGGTCGTGACGATCGACGTGGTGGTGACAGCCGCGGTCAGGGTACCGACCGTCGGGACGGTGGGGCATCGCGCCGGCGCGGCGGTGAGGGCGGTTTCGGCCCCGCACGTGGCCGTGAAGGAACGTCCCCGCAGCGCCGGGATTCTCGACCGGACGAGCCGGACCTGCCCGACGATATCGAAGCGTCGGAGTTGGATCCCACGATCCGCCGCGATCTTCTGAGCTTGGACAAGTCGAATGCGAACACAGTCGCCCGACATCTGGTGATGGCGGGCAAACTCGTGGACGACGATCCGCGACTCGCGCTCTCCCATGCACGGGCGGCGCGGCAACGCGCAGGGCGAATCGCTGTCGTCCGTGAAGCCGCGGGTATCACCGCCTACCACGCAGGTGAGTGGGCCGAAGCCCTGTCCGAGTTGCGTGCCGCACGCCGCATGTCGGGCGGTCCCGGACTGCTCGCCGTGATGGCCGACTGCGAGCGTGGCCTCGGCCGACCGGAGCGTGCCATCGAGCTCGGGCGCAGTGAGGAGGCTCGTGCGCTCACCGGCGACGACGCCGGCGAACTGCGGATCGTGGTGGCAGGAGCCCGTATGGACCTGGGTCAATTCGATCAGGCGGTTGTCACACTGCAGACGCCCGATCTTGACAATTCCCGGACGGGGATCGCCGCCGCGCGACTGTTCTACGCGTACGCGGATGCGTTGGTGGCGGCCGGACGTACGAAGGACGGCGTGACGTGGTTCCTCAACGCGGCCGCCGCGGACCTCGAGGGCGACACCGACGCCGAAGATCGGGTGGCGGAACTGACCGGCGACGATCTGTGACCGAACGAGGCGCCGCGACAACGGAATCCGGGAGAACGGAAGTCGGAACAGTGCCGGTGTCGTTGCGGTCTGTCTACGACGTGCTGCTGCTCGATCTCGACGGCACGGTCTATCGTGGGCGTGACGCTGTTCCCGGGGCGGTGAAGGCACTGACGGTCGGTGACGACCGATTGTTCTACGTCACCAACAATGCCAGCCGCCGGCCCCGTGAAGTGGCCGAGCACCTGTGTGATCTCGGGTTTCCGGCCGACGAGTCGACCGTGGTCACCAGTTCCCAGTCCGCGGCGCGCATTCTCGCCGAACGCGTCCCCGCGGGCGCGCCTGTTCTCGTTGTCGGAACCGAGGCACTGGCCGAGGAAATTTCCCGTGTCGGATTGGCACCGGTGCGGTCCGCGGCCGAGCGACCGGTAGCCGTCGTGCAGGGGCATTCCCCGGATACCGGCTGGACGATTCTCGCCGAAGCGACCCTGGCGATCCGGGCCGGCGCATTGTGGGTGGCGACGAACGTCGACTCGACGCTGCCGACCGAGCGCGGCCTGGTGCTGGGCAACGGCTCGATGGTCGCCGCCGTACGTTCGGCGACCGGAGCGGTGCCGTTGGTTGCGGGCAAGCCCGCAGCACCGCTGCTCGAGGACGCGATCGCCCGCAGCGTCGCCGAGCGTCCCTTGGTTGTCGGTGACCGCCTCGATACGGACATCGAAGGTGCGGTCACCGTCGGAGTCGACTCACTGCTCGTACTCACCGGTGTGAGCACCGTCGCAGACCTGTTGCGGGCACCGGCGACGCAGCGGCCCACGTATGTGGCGGAGTCGCTGAGTTGCCTCGACGCCGATGCCGCGACGCTACGGGCCGGTTCGGCCGAGGGATGGATCGTGACAGTCGACGGTGGTGACCTGCGGGTCGAGACGACCGGACCGGCCGATCCGATGGCGGCATTGCGCGCTGTGCTTCCGGTGGCCTGGGCGAACCAGGAGTTCGACCGTGTCATCGGGGTGAACGGCCCGGCGCGGTCCTCGATCCAGCAATGGAACACGGTGGCCTGAACCGGTCGTGCCGCGCGTCCGGTGGGCTCGCGATGCACTAGCGTGGTCAGCGATGAGCATGTCGATTCCACGCCCAGGCCAGCATCTTCCCGGTTCCCAGCCGGGAATCGAACCGGACCGGATCCACGTCGACGTGGACGGGTTGTTGACCCGAGCCCGCGACGCGGCCGGTGACGGTCACGATCCGGCCGGGGCGATCTCACGCCAGGCCCTGCTGCTCGAGCAGGCACACGATGTGCTGGTGCGGGCGCTCTCGACCGTGGACAAGGTCTGACGTGGCGCGTCGAGCACGGGTCGACGCGGAACTGGTGCGGCGAGGACTGGCCCGTTCCCGCGAACATGCCGGCGAGTTGATCGCCGCGGGTCGGGTCCTCATCGCCGGTGCGGTGGCCACCAAACCCGCGACCGCGATCGAGCCGGGTACGCCCCTGGTCGTCACGGAGGTCGCCGACGAGGTGTCGTGGGCGTCTCGCGGTGCGCACAAACTGATCGGCGCACTGGAGGCCTTCGTGCCGCACGGGCTGCACGTCGCCGGTAGGCGTTGCCTCGATGCGGGGGCTTCGACCGGTGGGTTCACCGATGTGCTGCTGCACAAAGGCGCACGAGAGGTCGTTGCGGTGGATGTCGGATACGGCCAACTCGTGTGGCGACTGCAGTCCGACGATCGCGTCCACGTCATCGATCGAACAAATGTGCGTAATATCGACGCCGAGCAGATCGGTGGGCCGGCCGAGTTGGTGGTGGCGGATCTGTCGTTCATCTCGTTGAAACTGGTACTACCGGCATTCGTGCGCTGTGTGTCGCCGGGCGCCGATCTGCTGCCGATGATCAAACCGCAGTTCGAGGTGGGGAAGGACCGTGTGGGCAGTGGTGGTGTCGTACGGGATCCGGTCTTGCGGACCGCGGCGGTTCTCGACGTGGCCCGCGAAGCCCAGACCCTCGGTCTGCGCACGTTGGGCGCGGTGGCCAGCCCACTGCCCGGCCCGTCCGGGAACGTCGAGTATTTCCTGTGGCTGCGCGCCGGGGAACCGGGACCTGACGACCTCGAGCCGTCGGTGATCGAACTCGTCGAGCGTGCGGTGCAGGAAGGACCACGTTGACCAGGAAATCGGACAGTATCGCGGCATCGGCCACGACCGATACGACAGTGCGGCACCGGGAGATTCTGCTGGTTTCGCACTCCGGGCGAGGCGAGATCGCCGAAACGGCGCAGCGCGTCGCCACGATCTTCGGGGACGCCGGAATCGGGCTGAGGGTCCTCGCCGAGGAGGCCGACAGCACCGGGCTCGGTGCGTTCGCGGCACCGGACGGCAGGGTTCGTATCGTCGACGCGGGCCCGGATGCGGCGGCCGGGTGCGAGATGGTGATCGTGCTCGGCGGTGACGGGAGTTTTCTGCGGGCCGCCGAACTCGCGCAGGCTGCGAGCGCGCCGGTCCTCGGAATCAACCTCGGGCGGATCGGCTTCCTCGCCGAGGCCGAGTCCGATCATCTCGAGGAGGCACTCGCGCAGGTCGTGCGTCGCGAATACCGCATCGAACATCGGATGACGCTCGATGTGACCATTCGCGTCGACGACACGATCGTCGAGCGGGGTTGGGCACTGAACGAGGCGAGCCTCGAAAACAAGTCGCGGCTCGGGGTGCTGGAAGTGGTGCTCGAAGTCGACGGCCGGCCGGTGTCGTCGTTCGGCTGCGACGGTGTGCTCATCGCCAGCCCGACCGGATCCACTGCCTACGCGTTCTCCGCAGGCGGGCCGATCGTGTGGCCCGAACTCGAAGCACTGCTGGTGATTCCGAGCAACGCGCATGCGCTGTTCGCTCGTCCGCTGGTGACCAGCCCCGAGTCGATCATCGCGGTGGAAACCCTGCGTGGCAGCCACGACGGTCTCGTGTTCTGCGATGGTCGCCGCACCCTGGACCTGCCCGCCGGCGGTCGGGTCGAGGTGGTGCGCGGTAAGAACCCGGTCCGGTGGGTCCGGCTGGACTCGGCACCGTTCGCGGATCGGATGGTCCGCAAATTCGAGCTTCCGGTGAAGGGCTGGCGAGGAAGGAAACCCTGACGTGCTCGCTGAGATTCGGATCGACAATCTGGGTGTCATCTCCGAGGCGAGTGCCCAGTTTCACGACGGCTTCACCGTGTTGACCGGTGAAACCGGCGCCGGAAAGACGATGGTGGTCACCAGCTTGCACCTGTTGTCCGGGTCTCGCGCGGACTCGGCCCGGGTGCGGGTCGGTGCCGGTCGCGCGGTCGTCGAGGGCCGATTCTCCGTCGATGCGGACGATTCGACCGGTGCGTTGCCCAGCCACGTCGAACGTGAGATCGCCCGGCTGCTCGAAGCGACCGGCGCCGAACGGGACGAGGACGGCAGCATCATCGCGGTACGTACCGTCGGCAGCGACGGGCGCTCCCGCGCGCATCTGGGGGGCCGCAGTGTCCCGGTGGGGATGCTCGCCGAGTTCACCGACCCGCTGCTGACCGTGCACGGACAGAACGATCAACTTCGGCTGCTGCGGCCCGACCAGCAGCGCGCTGCCCTCGACCGGTTCGCGGGTAAGACGGTGCTGTCCTTGCTGACCGGCTATCAGCAGAAGCGGAGGACATGGTTGTCGGCGCGTGCCGAACTCGCCGAGCGCACCGAGCGCTCGCGGGAACTGGCACAGGAAGCCGACCGCCTGCAGTTCGGCCTCGACGAGATCGACCGGGTCGATCCGCAATCCGGCGAGGATGTGCGGATCGTCGCCGAGGTACGCCGACTCGGCGATCTGGATTCGCTGCGGGAGGCGGCGCGTGCTGCACACGCAGTGCTGGCCGGCGGTGACGTCACCGATGGGGACGGGGCGACGCCCGCGCTGGACCTTCTCGGTGAGGCCCGTGCCCGCGTCGATGGGGCGGACGATCCGGCCCTCCGTGAGCTGAGCCCGCGGCTGGCCGAGGCGATGGCCGTGGTCACCGATGTGGCAGGCGACCTGTCCGGCTATCTCACCGATCTGCCGTCGGATCCCGGCGCTCTCGATGCGCTGCTGAACCGGCAGTCGGAACTCAAGGTGCTGACCCGTAAGTACGCCGCTGACATCGACGGAGTTCTCGCTTGGGCCGAGGACGCGCGGTCCCGGTTGTCGAAGATCGACGTGTCCGCGGACGCGCTGGCCGAACTCGCGGCGACCGTCGAGTCCGCTGCGGCGGCGACCGCTGGGGCGGCGACCGACTTGTCCGCGGCCCGGCGCAAGGCCTCGGCCCGGCTCGCGAAGGCCGTCAGCAAGGAATTGTCCGGTCTCGCGATGGGCCGGGCGACCCTCGACGTGCAGGTGCGCGACCGGGAGGCCGCCGAGCGGGATGCGACACCGCTGGCGGTCGGGGACCGAGCCCTGCACGCCGGGGAATCGGGTGTCGACGACGTCGAGTTCCGGTTGGCGGCGCACAGCGGCGCCCAGTCGCTGCCGCTGGCGCGCAGCGCGTCCGGTGGTGAACTGTCCCGAGTGATGCTGGCGCTGGAAGTGGTACTCGCCGCATCCGAACGTGGCGCCACGATGGTGTTCGACGAGGTCGACGCCGGCGTCGGAGGTCGGGCAGCGGTCGAGATCGGGCGGCGCCTGGCCCGGCTGTCGCGCACCCATCAGGTCATCGTCGTCACACATTTGCCGCAGGTCGCCGCGTTCGCCGACACACACCTGGTCGTCGACAAGGTCGACGATGCCGGTGGCGTCGTCAGCAGCGGCGTGCGCACCCTCGGCGAAACCGAACGGGTCGGCGAGCTCGCCCGGATGCTTGCCGGACTGGACGATACCGAAACCGGGCGTGCGCATGCCGAGGAACTGCTGGCGATGGCGCTTGCCGAACGGCAGAGTTGAGCGGTACGACCGGGCGCCGGGTGGGGCATACCGGCCGGTCTTCTTCGGCGTGACCCATCCGGCCCGGCGGATACTGTTCGGCGCGCCTCCGGTATCGCACCGCGACCCGGGTTCATCATCGATGCCATGAAGATGCCGGCTCTGCTGTCACGCAATAACGAAACGTTGCCCGGAGTGAGCGGCATCGCCCGGGTCGACAAGAACACCTCGAAGCTGCTGCGCCGCGTGGGCCCGGGCGACATCGTCGTGCTCGACGCGGTCGATCTGGATCGCGTGACCGCCGATGCCCTCGTCGAGGCGGGTGTCACCGCGGTGGTCAACGCATCCGCGTCGATCACCGGCCGCTATCCGAACCTGGGGCCGGAGGTGCTCGTCGCCAGCGGTATCGCGCTGGTGGACAATGCGGGCGCCGACCTGTTCAAGAAGGTCAAGGACGGTGCGAAGGTACGGCTGCACGAAGGCGGTGTCTACGCCGGGGAACGGCTGCTGATCCAAGGGGAGGAACAGACCGAAGCCGAGATCTCCGATCGGATGATCGAGGCGAAGACCGGGCTGGTCGACCATCTCGAGGCCTTCTCCGGCAACACCATCGAGTTCATCCGCTCGGAAAGCGCGCTTCTCATCGACGGCGTCGGCGTCCCCGACATCGACGTGGACCTGCAGGATCGGCACGTGGTCGTCGTCGCGGACGGCCCCGACCACCTGGAGGACCTGAAAGACCTCAAGCCGTTCATCAAGGAATATTCGCCGATCCTCATCGGTGTCGGCGCAGGCGCGGACACGCTGATGAAGGCAGGCTACCGGCCCGACCTCATCGTCGGTGACCCCGAGCAGATCGGCACCGAGACCCTCAAATCGGGTGCCGAGGTCGTGCTACCGGCGGACCCGGACGGGCATGCCCCCGGCCTCGAACGCATTCAGGACCTGGGCATCGGCGCGATGACGTTTCCGGCGGCCGGGGCCCCGGCGGATCTGGCGTTGCTGCTCGCCGACCACCACGGCGCCGCCCTGATCGTCACGGTCGGCAGCACCGTATCTCTCGACGAGTTCTTCGATCAGGGACGCCGCGACACCAACCCGTCGGCGTTCATGACGCGACTGAAGGTCGGACCGAAACTGGTCGACGCGAAGGCCGTCGCCACGCTGTATCGCAGTCGGGTGTCCGGTGGGGTCATCGCGCTGCTCGTGTTCGCCGCGCTGATCGCCGTGATCGCCGTGATCGCCGCGCTCGTCGTTTCGAATCTCGGCGGCGAGGTCGTGGACTGGGCAGTGCAGTTGTGGGACGACTTCCTCGAATGGGTGCGGGGGCTGCGGGCGTGATCTCCCTGCGCCAGCATGCCGTGTCCATCGCGGCGATCTTTCTGGCACTGGCGGTCGGGATCGTGCTCGGCTCCGGCGTGCTGTCGACCAGCCTGGTGTCCGGACTGCGCGACGACAAGGCCCAGATGCGCGACGAACTGCAGGGCGAACAGGACCGCAACAGTGTGCTGACGGAACGGCTCAATGCGGCGGACGGGTTCGATGCCGCGGTCGCCCCTCGGATCGTGCGGGACACGCTCACCGGCCGCACCGTGCTGATGGTTGCCGGACCCGACGCAGACCCGGCGGACCTCGACGCCGTCGTCGCCGCCGTCGAGGCGGCCGGCGCGGCCGTCACCGGACGGTTGTCGTTGACCGAATCGTTCGTCGACGCGACCGGTGCGGATCTGTTGCGCACCACCGTCACCAACGTGATCCCGGCCGGAGTGCAGTTGCAGACCGGCGCGGTCGATCAGGGCAGCCTGACCGGTGACCTGCTCGGCGCGGTGCTGCTCGTCGATCCGGGGACCGGGCAGCCGCGCAGTACGCCCGAGGAGCGGATGTTGGCGTTGACCACGCTGCGCAGCGGTGGTTTTCTGTCGTTCGAGGACGGCACAGTCGAGCCGGCCCAGTCCGCGATCGTCGTCACCGGAGGCCGGGCCGCCGCCGGGGACGGCAGTGGCGCCGAGGGAAGTGGCGCCGAGGGAAGTGGCGCCGAGGGAAGTGGCAACCGTGGCGCATTGCTCGCGCGGTTCGCCGCGACCCTCGACGGCCGGAGTGCCGGAACCGTTCTGGCGGGACGCCCCGACGCGGCCACCGGCAACGGACCGATTGCGGTGGTCCGGGCCGATACGGCACTGTCGGCGGGTCTGTCGACGGTGGACAACCTCGACCGTGAAGCGGGCCGGATCACCACCGTCCTGGCGCTCGGGGAACAGCTCACCGGCGGCGCGGGCCGGTACGGCACCGGGCCCGGTGCGAGCTCGGTCACCGTGGGATCCGCATCCCGCTGACAGCCGGTATCGACCCGGCTGTGGACGTTACGGCTGTGGACGACGCGACTTCGGTATCCGGGTTGTGATGTCGCACCGATTATGCGAGTCGTGCACGGATCTGCGACGGCGGGTGTTACGGTGAGGTTCCGTGGGTCCGCAGGCCCCAGCAACACCATTCTCAGTCCGAAGTCCTGCACCAGACGTCACGGGAGCTTCTTTGCCACAGTCACGCCACTCGCGTACCGCTACCAAGCACATCTTCGTCAGCGGGGGCGTTGCATCCTCGCTCGGCAAGGGGCTGACCGCATCGAGCCTGGGGGCGCTGCTCACCGCGCGTGGTCTGCGCGTGACCATGCAGAAGCTCGACCCCTACCTCAACGTCGACCCCGGCACCATGAACCCGTTCCAACACGGTGAGGTCTTCGTCACCGAAGACGGCGCCGAAACAGATCTGGACGTCGGACACTACGAACGGTTCCTCGACCGGAACCTGTCCGCCGACGCGAACGTCACCACCGGACAGGTGTATTCCACGGTGATCGCCAAGGAACGTCGCGGCGAATACCTCGGTGACACCGTCCAGGTGATCCCGCACATCACCGACGAAATCAAGAATCGCATCAAGGCGATGGCAGCCCCCGATGCCGAGGGCAACGTCCCCGACGTGGTGATCACCGAGATCGGTGGCACCGTCGGTGACATCGAATCCCAGCCGTTCCTCGAGGCCGCCCGGCAGGTCCGGCACGATGTCGGCCGCGACAACTGCTTCTTCCTGCACGTGAGCCTCGTGCCGTATCTGGGCCCGTCCGGGGAACTCAAGACCAAACCGACCCAGCATTCGGTGGCGGCACTGCGCAACATCGGAATCCAGCCGGACGCGCTGATCCTGCGCTGTGACCGGGACGTGCCCGATGCGTTGAAGGCGAAGATCGCGCTGATGTGCGACGTCGACGTCGACGGATGCATCTCCACCCCCGACGCGCCGTCCATCTACGACATTCCGAAGGTGCTGCACCGGGAGGGCCTCGACGCCTATGTGGTGCGTCAACTCGGACTGCCGTTCCGCGATGTCGACTGGACCGTGTGGGGTGATCTGCTCGATCGCGTCCACAATCCCCGTGAAACCGTGAAGGTCGCGTTGGTCGGAAAGTACATCGACCTGCCCGACGCGTACCTGTCGGTCACCGAGGCGCTGCGCGCCGGCGGGTTCGCGCACCGCGCAAAGGTCGAGATCAGCTGGGTCGCCTCCGACGAGTGCGAGACCGAGGCAGGCGCCGAACGCCACCTCGGTGACGTCGACGCCGTGCTGATCCCCGGCGGATTCGGAATCCGCGGCATCGAAGGCAAACTAGGCGCGATCCGGTTCGCGCGGACCCGCAAGATCCCGCTGCTCGGACTGTGCCTGGGCCTGCAGTGCGTCGTCATCGAGGCGGCCCGCTCGGTCGGGATCACCGGCGCGTCGAGCACCGAGTTCGATCCGGACACCACCGATCCGGTCATCTCCACGATGGCCGATCAGGAACAGATCGTCGCCGGTGAAGCCGACCTCGGCGGCACCATGCGCCTCGGCGCGTACCCCGCGGTGCTCACCAAGGGTTCGGTCGTCGCGAAGGCATACGGTACCGAGAACGTCTCCGAACGGCACCGGCATCGCTTCGAAGTCAACAACGCCTACCGCGATCGCATCGCCAAGTCCGGGCTGAAATTCTCCGGTACGTCCCCGGACGGGCGGCTCGTCGAGTTCGTCGAATACCCCGCCGACATGCACCCGTACTTCGTGGCGACGCAGGCGCACCCGGAACTCAAGAGCCGGCCCACCCGCCCGCATCCGCTGTTCGCCGGCCTGATCTCCGCGGCACTGCAGTACAAGGCCGCCGAACGGCTTCCCGTCGATGTGCACGGCGACAGCGCCGACACCGCGACGACCGACACCGCGACGACCGACACCGCGACGACCGACACCGCGGCGGAGGTCGACTAGCCCGTGGCGCAGCGACACGAATTCGAGACGCTGTCCACCCGCCGCGTCTACACCGGCGCAATCGTGTCGCTGCGCGTGGACGACGTGCGGATGCCGGACGGGCACGCCGCGCAGCGGGAGGTCGTCGAACATCACGGTGCCGTCGCGGTCGCCGCGGTCGACGACCGGGACCGGCTCGCGCTGATCCACCAATACCGGCATCCGCTCGGCCACCGGCTGTGGGAACTACCCGCCGGTCTCCTCGACGCTCCCGGCGAATCCCCGCTCGATGCGGCCCGCCGGGAACTCGCCGAGGAAACCGGATTCGGTGCCGACCGGTGGGACCTGCTCGTCGACATCGCCCTGTCGCCGGGTTTCACCGACGAAGCGGTACGCGTGTTCACCGCCGGCGACCTGCGACCCGTCGACCGGCCCGAGCCCGAACACGAGGAAGCCGACCTCGAAGTGCACTTCGTTCCCGTGCACGAGGCGGTGGCAATGGTGCTGAGCGGTGAGATCGTCAACGCGACCGCCGTGGCCGGCATCCTCGCGCTCGCCGCGACCCGCACCGCCGGGAACCCGCCGCGTTCACCGGACACCGACTGGCCGGACCGGCCCCGCGCC
>NZ_JBAQXC010000157.1:0-4898 GCF_049299235.1 Rhodococcus sp. (in: high G+C Gram-positive bacteria)
GTGGTTCGGGAACCGGTCCCCCAACCACCCGATCACGGTTCGAGCAGGTCGGGGAGCAGAGCGCGGGTGTCCGGCACGAACGGCCAGGTCGGATCGCGCAGATGTGCGCGCAGTTCGTCGAGTGTCCACCACCAGCCGGCATCGATCTCACTGTCCTGGTGGGTCACCGAACCGCTCCAGCAGGCTTCGAACGCCCACAGGTGGCAGCGCAGGGGATGACCGCGCCAACTGCCGTCCCACGCGGTCGCGGCGAGCGGGGCCAATGCGATGCCGGTGACCCCGAGTTCCTCGGCCAGTTCGCGCCGTGCCGCGTCGATCGGGGTTTCCCCGGGATCGATCACACCACCGGCGAGGCAGTCGTGATACGCCGCGAACACCGTCTTGTCGGCGGCGCGGCGATGCACATAGATCCGGGAACGGTCCGCCGAGCGCAGCAGCACCCCGGCGCTGCCGTGCCACAGTCCCATTGCGTACACCTGCGAGCGCGGGGCCTGCCCGGTGCAGCGGCCGGCAGCGTCGTACACGGCGACGAGTTCGCCCGAGCCACGCTCGTACCACGCGGTCTGATCCATTGCGTTCATCGTGCCACCCGCATATCCGTGGGAATCACACGGCGTGGGCAGTGCGCCGCACCCCGGGTAGGCGGATCGGGCCGCGGCGCGTCCGGAGACGCGATGATCCCCTAATCTCGATGCCATGCAGCGGATCATCGGTATCGAAGTCGAATACGGGATTTCCTCCCCCAACGAACCCACGGCGAACCCGATCCTGACCTCCACCCAGGCGGTGCTGGCGTACGCGGCGGCGGCGGGGGTGCCGCGCGCCAGGCGCACCCGCTGGGACTACGAGGTGGAATCGCCGCTGCGTGATGCCCGCGGATTCGACCTGGGCCGATTCAACGGTCCCGCCCCGATCATCGACGCCGACGAGGTCGGCGCCGCCAACATGATCCTCACCAATGGGGCGCGGTTGTACGTCGACCATGCCCATCCCGAGTATTCGGCGCCGGAGGTCACCGACCCGCTGGACGCGGTGATCTGGGACAAGGCCGGCGAGCGGGTGATGGAGGCTGCGGCGCGGCACGCCTCGAGTGTGCCCGGCGCACCGCGCCTGCAGTTGTACAAGAACAACGTCGACGGCAAGGGCGCCTCGTACGGCACCCACGAAAACTATCTGATGTCTCGGGATACCCCGTTCTCGGCGGTGGTGGCGGGTCTGACCCCGTTCTTCGCGTCCCGTCAGGTGATCTGCGGGTCCGGTCGAGTGGGCATCGGCCAGTCCGGCGACGAGGCCGGTTTCCAGTTGTCGCAGCGGTCCGACTACATCGAGGTCGAGGTCGGTCTCGAAACGACGCTCAAGCGCGGCATCATCAACACCCGCGACGAGCCGCACGCCGACGCCGACAAGTACCGGCGTTTGCATGTGATCATCGGCGACGCCAACCTGGCGGAGATGTCGACCTACCTGAAGGTGGGGACCACGGCGTTGGTGCTGGATCTGATCGAGGCGGGCGTCGACCTGTCGGATCTGCAACTGGCCCGGCCGGTGACCGCGGTGCATCACATCAGTCATGACCCGACGCTGCGCCGAACGGTGGCGTTGGTCGACGGGCGCGAGCTCACCGGCCTGGCGTTGCAGCGGATCTACCACGAGCGGGCCGCGGCGTTCCACGCCGGCACCGACGATGCCCGCGTGCTCGACGTGCTCGACCAGTGGGCGCGGGTGCTCGATCTGCTCGAGCGCGACCCGATGGAGTGCGCGGACCTGTTGGACTGGCCGGCGAAGCTGCGGCTGCTCGAGGGTTTCCGGAACCGGGAAGGGCTGGCGTGGTCGGCGCCGCGGCTGCATCTGGTGGACCTGCAGTATTCGGATGTGCGTCTGGACAAGGGCTTGTACAACCGGCTGGTGGCGCGCGGATCGATGCGGCGCCTGATCACCGAACAGCAGGTTCTCGATGCGGTGCACACCCCGCCCACGGACACCCGGGCGTATTTCCGCGGCGAGTGCCTGCGCCGGTTCGGTGCGGATATCGCCGCCGCGAGCTGGGATTCGGTGATCTTCGATCTCGGCGGTGAATCGCTGGTGCGGATCCCGACGTTGGAGCCGCTGCGTGGTAGCCGAGCGCATGTCGGTGCGTTGCTCGAGTCGGTGGATTCGGCGGCGGAACTGGTGGATCAGCTCACCCACTGACGAGGGTGCGGGTGCGGTCGCCGACACACGGGCGCGCCGCACGCCAAGTCGCACTCGGGGCCGGGCAGGCTCGGTAGGGTGGGGTTCTGAGCAACGTTGGTGGCCCGTCCCGGTACTCGACCGGATCCGGGCACCGCAGTGATCGAGGAGGTCGGCGGCTATGGCGCAGGAGCAGACCACACGTGGTGGTGGCGGCGACGACGACGAGGTCGTCGGCGACGGTGGTGCCGGGCAGGAACGGCGCGAGAAGTTGGCGTCGGACACCGACGATCTTCTCGACGAGATCGACGATGTGCTCGAGGAGAACGCCGAGGACTTCGTGCGGGCCTATGTGCAGAAGGGCGGCCAGTGACCGCGGATCGATCCTCACTTCCGTATCGCGAGGTGCAGCCCCGGCTGCGCCTCGCGTCGCCGATGTCCTCGTTCACCGATCATCTGCGGGTGCATGCGCCCGAGTTGTTGCCGGAGAACCGGTTCGCCGGCCAACTCGGCGCGCTGAGCGAGCTCGCGCCGCACGGGACGACCATCGTGGCGGTGACCTTCGACGGTGGTGTGTTGCTCGCCGGTGACCGGCGCGCCACGATGGGCAGCCTCATCGCGAGCCGCGATGTGGACAAGGTGCACATCACCGACGAGTATTCGGCGGCGGGGATCGCCGGGACCGCGGGCCTGGCCGTGGAAATGGTGCGACTGTTCGCGGTCGAACTCGAGCACTACGAGAAGATCGAGGGTGTGCCGTTGACGTTCGACGGCAAGGCCAACCGGCTCTCGGCGATGGTGCGCGGCAACCTCGGGGCGGCCATGCAGGGTTTGGCGGTGGTGCCGCTGCTGGTCGGGTTCGATCTGGACGCTGCCGATCCGCGTCGGGCGGGTCGGATCGTCTCGTACGACGTGGTCGGTGGCCGGTACGAGGAACGCGCCGGATATCACGCGGTCGGGTCGGGGTCGTTGTTCGCGAAGTCGTCGCTGAAGAAGCTGTACCGGGCCGACGCCGACGAGCAGTCTGCGCTGCGCAGCGCGGTCGAGGCGCTGTACGACGCGGCCGACGACGACAGCGGCACCGGCGGCCCCGACACGACCCGCGGCATCTATCCGACCGCCGCGGTGATCACCGCGGCGGGTGCGACGCTGGTGCCGGAAGCGTCCCTGTCCGAACTGGCGCGAGAGATCGTGGTCGACCGTACCGCTGGAGGTGGGCAATGACGCTGCCGTACTATGCGTCCGCCGAGCAGATCATGCGGGATCGTTCGGAATTGGCACGTAAGGGCATCGCCCGCGGCCGCAGCGTCATCGCGTTGATCTACGCGGACGGGGTGGTGTTCGTCGCGGAGAACCCGTCGAAGGCGCTGCACAAGATCAGCGAGCTGTACGACCGGGTGGGATTTGCCGCGGTCGGCAAGTACAACGAGTTCGAGAGCCTGCGCCGCGCCGGGATCATGCACGCCGACATGCGCGGCTATGCGTACGACCGGCGGGATGTGACGGGCCGGTCGCTGGCGACCGCGTTCGCCTCGACTCTCGGGTCGATTTTCACCGATCAGCCCAAGCCGTACGAGGTGGAGATCTGTGTCGCCGAGGTGGGACGGTCGGACAGCGACGACGCCGCGCAGTTGTATCGGATCACCTACGACGGGTCGATCGTCGACGAACCGCAGTTCGTGGTGATGGGCGGCACCACCGAACCGATCGCGACGGCGCTGCGCGAGGCCTACCGCCCCGGTCTGGATCTCGGTGCCGCGGTGACGGTCGCGGTGACGGCGCTGCAGCGCGGCACCGGAACCGAGGCGGCGCCGCGTGTGCTGGGACTCGGGGAACTCGAGGTCGCGGTGCTCGAGAAGACGCGGCCGCGCCGCGCGTTCCGGCGGATCACCGGGGCGGCACTCGAAACGATGCTGCCGGCAGCCGGGTCCGACACCGACACCGACGCGGAGACACCGACCACCGCGACGGAACCGGCCACCGACACCGACACGCCCGGTCAGGACTCCTGATCGGGTAGCCGGTAGAGCGTCAACGTCTCCGGGGCACTGCGGAATTCGAAGGCGATGCCGTCGGCGATGACCTCGCCGTCGGTGGCCAGCGCCACCGGCGGCCCGTCGATCCGCACCGACAGGCCGTCGGTGTTCCGGTGGGTGTAGGTCGGGGAGCGGTCCAGGGTTCCGGTCATGGCGGCGGTGAGCAGCCGCAGCCGCGACCACCGGCGGTCGGCGCGCAGGTAGCGCACGTCGAGGGTGCCGCCGGTCAGCGTCGGCCGGGACATCGGCACCCGGTCGGTCGGGGTGTAGCGCCCGTTGCCGACGAACAGCAGCCACACCGACATCGGGATGCTCCCGATCTGCACACGCAGCGGTGTCGCCGTCGCCAGGACCCGTGCCATCGCCGCCGCAGCGGCCGGCCATTTGCCGATGCGGGGTTCCCAGCGTTCCCGCAGCCGCACCGTATCCGGGTAGCCGCCCAGGCTGGCTGTGTTGACGAAGGTGCGCTCGATGCCGGCGGTACTGTCCGGGCCGACGGTACTGTCCGGGCCGACGGTACTGTCCGCGCCGGCGGTACCGTCCGGGCCGGCGATGACCGTGACCCGCCCGAGGTCGATGCGAACGGCATGGCCCCGCGTGACAGCGCGGATCGTGTCGGCGGGTTCGGCGGCGCCGGCATCGCGTGCGAAGTGGTTGAGGGTGCCACCGGGGAACACCGCCAGCGGCAGGCCC
>NZ_JBAQXC010000158.1:0-2125 GCF_049299235.1 Rhodococcus sp. (in: high G+C Gram-positive bacteria)
GCCGAACCGGTATCGAACCGATTCAAGAACCACATCCGAGTCTGCGCCAACGACAACGGAACCCGACCCGAACGCACCTGCGGCACCAACGCCACCCGCGCACCCGAACCCACATGCGACTCCACCCGAGCCGCCAACGCCTGCACCGACGACGCCTCGAACAACACCCGCACCGGCACCGACGTCTCCAACGCCGCACCGATCCGCGCAGTCACCTGCGTCGCAATCAGCGAATTACCACCCAACGCAAAGAAATCATCATCCACACCGACCCGCTCGACGCCGAGCACCTCGGCAAACACACCCGCAACGATCTCCTCCACCGGAGTCGACGGCGCCCGGAACCCCCGCACCGCAAACACCGGATCAGGCAACGCCTTCCGATCCAACTTCCCATTCGCCGTCAACGGCAACGCATCGAGCACCATCACCACATCGGGAACCATGTACCCAGCCAGGAACTGCCCCACCGACTCCCGCACCGACACCACATCGACATCGACCCCGGCCCGCGGAACCACATAACCCACCAGACGATCCCCGGCACGCTCATCCGAACGCACCACAGCAACAGCCTGCGCCACCCCCGCACACCGCGTCAACGCAGCCTCGACCTCACCGAGCTCGATCCGGAAACCACGCAACTGCACCTGGAAATCCGACCGGCCCGCATACTCGAGCAACCCCTCGGCATTCCACCGAGCCAGATCACCCGTCCGATACATCACCCCACCGGTGACATCCCCCGTCGCTCCGCTCGCCCCACCGGTGACATCCCCCGTCGCTCCGCTCACCCCGGCGAACGGATCGGCCACGAACCGCGACGACGTCAACGCCGGCTGCCCCAGATAACCCCGAGACAACTGCGCACCCGCCACATACATCTGCCCCTGCACACCCACCGGAACCGGACGCAACCGCTCATCGAGCACATACACCCGCAACCCCGGCAACGCCCGACCGATCACACTCGCCGACAACCCCGCCATCTGCGCAGTCAACGCCAAGAACGACACATGCACCGTCGTCTCGGTGATCCCGTACATGTTCACCAACTGCGGCGACACATCACCATAACGACCGAACCACCCGGACAACTTGCCCAGATCCAGCGCCTCACCACCGAAAACCACATGACGCAAAGACAACTCACCCGCGCCCGACTCCACCGCAACCCGATCCGCCTCGGCAAACCGATAGAACGCAGACGGCGTCTGACTCAACACCGTCACACCCTCGGCCACCACCAGCTCACGGAACTGCTCCGGCGAACGCGACGTGAAGTAATCCACCACCACCACACGACCACCGTGCAGCAACGGCCCCCACAACTCCCACACCGAGAAATCGAACGCATACGAATGGAACATCGTCCACACGTCCGACTCCCCGAAACCGAACAACCCCCGCGAATTCGCAAACAACTCCACCACATTGCGATGCGTCACCGACACACCCTTCGGCCGGCCCGTCGACCCCGACGTATAGATCACATACGCCAGATCCGACGACCGCAACGGCACCACACGATCCGCATCGGAGACCACCGCACCCGAGAACCCCGACACATCCACCTCATCGAGCACCAACACCTCAGCACCCGACGACACCGGAATCGCCGACCGACCCTCCACCGACGTCACCACCACCGACGGCGCACCATCGGCCAACATGAACTCGATCCGCTCCGCCGGATACGACACATCCACCGGCAGATACGCAGCACCGGCAGACAACACCGCCAGCAAACCCACCACCAACGACTCGTCCCTCGGCAACGCCACCGCCACCAACGAACCCGGACCCACACCCGACGCAATCAAACGACGCGCCAAACGATTCGACCGCTCGAACAACTCCCCGTACGACACCGACACCGAACCCGCCGACACCGCAACCCGACCCGGCAACTCCGAAGCCACAGCACCGAACAACGCCGGCAACGTCACCGACGCATCGACCACCACACCCGGCACCGACCACCCACCGAGCACACACCCACGCTCATCGGCACCCAACAACTCCACATCACCCACCGGCACCGACGGATCCACCACCACAGCACCCAGCAACCGCACGAACCGCTCCGCGAACGACACCACCGTCGACTCGTCGAACAGATCCG
>NZ_JBAQXC010000159.1:0-19890 GCF_049299235.1 Rhodococcus sp. (in: high G+C Gram-positive bacteria)
GCTGCAGCGCGCCCGTTCGACAGCCGTGCACGTGCACGAGCGAACAGGTCAGCCCTGAACGGTCGCCGTGCCGCCGGCTGCGGTGATCTTCTCCGTGGCGGAGCCGGAGAACTTGTCCGCGGTCACCTGAGCGGCCACGGAGATCTCGCCTTCGCCGAGCACCTTCACGAGCTGGTTCTTACGAACCAGCCCCTTGGCGACGAGCTCGTCGACGCCGATGGTGCCGCCCTCCGGGAACACGCGAGAGATGTCGCCGACATTGACGACCTGGTACTCGGTGCGGAAGGCGTTCTTGAAGCCCTTGAGCTTCGGAAGCCGCATGTGCAGCGGCATCTGGCCGCCTTCGAAGGCCGCCGAGACGTTCTTACGCGCCTTGGTGCCCTTCGTACCGCGGCCTGCGGTCTTGCCCTTGGAACCTTCACCGCGACCAACGCGGGTCTTGTCCGTCTTCGCGCCCGGGGCGGGACGCAGGTGGTGCAGCTTGATAGTCACTTGGAGGCCTCCTCAGCGGTGACTTCCTCGACGAGGACGAGGTGACGCACCACGTTGATCAAGCCGCGATTCTGCGCGTTGTCCTCACGCACGACGGACTGGCGGATCTTCCGCAGACCGAGTGTGCGCAGGCTGTCACGCTGATTCGACTTGGCGCCGATGGTGCTCTTGATCTGGGTGATCTTCAGCTCTGCCATCAGTTCACGCTCCCAGCGGCCTGAGCGCGTGCGCGCAGCATGCCGGCCGGAGCAACATCCTCGATGGGCAGACCGCGGCGAGCCGCGACTTCCTCCGGACGCTGCAGGCCCTTGAGAGCAGCAACCGTCGCGTGCACGACGTTGATGGCGTTGTCGGAGCCGAGAGACTTCGACAGGATGTCCTGGATACCCGCGCACTCGAGCACGGCACGCACCGCGCCACCGGCAATCACACCGGTACCGGGGCTGGCGGGACGCAGCATGACAATACCTGCGGCGGCCTCCCCCTGCACCGGGTGGGTGATGGTCTTGCCGATGAGCGGGACGCGGAAGAAGCTCTTGCGAGCCTCCTCGACACCCTTCTGGATGGCCGCGGGAACTTCCTTGGCCTTGCCGTAGCCGACACCGACCAGGCCGTTGCCGTCGCCCACGATCACCAGAGCGGTGAAGCTGAAGCGACGGCCGCCCTTGACGACCTTCGACACACGGTTGATCGAGACGACACGCTCGATGTGGTTCGACTTCTCGGCAGCGTTGCCGCCACGCGAGTCGCGATCGCGGCGATCGCGACCGCCACCGCGGTTGTCCCCGGTGTTGGGGCCATTCTGTCCGGCGGGGCCGCTGCCGCCGTCACGCCGCTGACGTCCCGGCATCAGGCGTTCCTTCCGTTCGAAAAAATGGTCATCAGAACTTCAACCCGCCTTCGCGAGCCGCGTCCGCCAGGGCCGCGATGCGACCGCTGTAGGTGTGGCCGCCGCGGTCGAAGACCACAGCATCCACGCCGGCAGCCTTCGCGCGCTCGGCGATCAGCTGACCGACCTTGGCGCCGCGGGCCTTCTTGTCGCCCTCGAGGGCGCGGACATCGGCCTCGATCGTCGAGGCAGCCGCGACGGTCGTACCCGTCAGGTCGTTGACCAGCTGCGCGTGCAGGTGACGCGACGACCGGTTGACGACGAGACGCGGACGCTCCGCGGTGCCGGAGATCTTCTTGCGGAGACGGAAGTGACGACGCGTCTTCGACAGCCGGCGCGTGGTGGACACGTCCTTGCCACGCGGGATGCGCTTGGCCTTCTGGTTCTCTGTCTGCTCGCTCATGATCACTTACCCGTCTTTCCGACCTTGCGACGGACCTGCTCACCCTCGTAGCGGATGCCCTTGCCCTTGTACGGGTCGGACTTGCGCAGACGACGGATGTTGGCGGCGATCTGGCCGACCTGCTGCTTGTCGATACCCGCGATCGAAAACTTCGTGGGGGTCTCGACAGCGAAGGCGATGCCTTCGGGGGCTTCGATCAGCACCGGGTGGCTGTAGCCGAGGGCGAACTCGAGGTCCTTGCCCTTGAGCGCCACACGGTAACCGACGCCGAAGATCTCCATCTTGGTGGTGTAACCCTCGGTCACACCGACGATGAGGTTCTGCACCAGGGTGCGCGACAGACCGTGCAGCGCACGGCTGCGACGCTCGTCGTTCGGCCGGGTCACCTCGAGTGCGCCATCCTCGCCCTTGGCGATGACGATGGGCTCGGCGATCGTCAGCGACAGGTTGCCCTTGGGGCCCTTGACCGCGACGGCCTGGCCGTCGATGGTCACCTCGACGCCGGCGGGAACGGTAACGGGAATCTTTCCAATACGTGACATGTGTTGGCCTCCCTTACCAGACGTAGGCGAGGACTTCCCCACCCACTCCCTGCTTGGCCGCCTGGCGATCGGTGAGCAGGCCGGAAGACGTGGAGATGATCGCCACGCCGAGGCCGCCCAGGACCTTGGGCAGGTTGGTGGACTTCGCGTACACACGGAGGCCGGGCTTCGACACGCGGCGCACACCGGCGAGGCTGCGCTCGCGGGACTGGCCGTACTTGAGGTCGACGACGAGGGTCTTGCCCACCTCTGCGTCCTCGGTGCGGAAGTCGGCGATGTAGCCCTCACGCTTGAGGATCTCGGCGATGTTCACCTTGATCTTCGAGTGGGGCAGCTTCACCTGATCGTGGTACGCCGTATTGGCGTTGCGCAGACGGGTCAAGAAGTCTGCGATGGGGTCGGTCATGGTCATAGCTGACCTGTTCACCTTTCTCGCTGCGGTTCCCATGCAACACCGGCAGCTGCCGCGACCGAAGTCGCGGTCCACGCCGGCCGTGGGCCTACAACGAACTTGGTTTCATGCGGGTCCGATCCACGAGTGCGGATCGAACCCCTGACGGGGTGTGCGGGCGGGCAGGTCACACGGGGTGCGACCCACCCGCCCGTCACGTCACCAGGAGCTCTTGTGAACTCCGGGAAGCTCACCGCGGTGTGCCATCTCACGAAGGCAGATGCGGCAGAGTCCGAACTTGCGGAAGACCGCGTGGGGCCGCCCGCAACGCTGGCAGCGGGTGTAGGCGCGCACCGCGAACTTCGGCTTGCTGTTGGCCTTGTTGACCAGTGCCTTCTTAGCCATGGCTCAGTTCTCCTTGAACGGGAAGCCGAGGTGCTTGAGCAGGGCACGGCCTTCTTCGTTGTTGGTAGCGGTGGTCACGACGGTGATGTCCATGCCGCGGGGGCGATCGATCTTGTCCACGTCGATCTCGTGGAACATCGACTGCTCGTTCAGGCCGAACGTGTAGTTGCCGTTGCCGTCGAACTGATTGCCGTTCAGGCCACGGAAGTCCCGGATACGGGGAAGCGCGATGGACACGAGACGGTCCAGGAACTCCCACATGCGGTCGCCGCGCAGCGTGACGCGCGCACCGATCGGCATGCCCTCACGCAGCTTGAACTGCGCGATGGACTTGCGGGCCTTGCGGATCTCGGGCTTCTGACCGGTGATGAGGGTCAGGTCCGCGACCGCACCGTTGATCAGCTTGGCGTCGCGAGCGGCGTCGCCGACGCCCATGTTCACGACGACCTTGACGACGCCGGGGATCTGCATGACGTTCGCGTACTCGAATTCCGCGTTCAGCGCGTCCTTGATCTCGGCACGGTAGCGTACCTTCAGGCGCGGCTGCGTCTTGTTCTCGGTGGTGGTCATGTCAGATGTCCTTCCCGTTCTTCCGGGAAATCCGAACGCGCTTGCCGGACTCCTCATCGGTCCGGTAGCCCACGCGGGTGGGGTTGCCGTCCGAGTCGACGACCGCGACGTTGGAAACGTGGATCGGGGCCTCCTGCGTCACGATTCCCCCGGAGGAGGCGCCGCGCTCGTTGGCCGAGACCGCCGTGTGCTTCTTGATCCGGTTCACGCCTTCGACGAGGACCCGGTTCTCCTTCGGGAAGGCCGCGATGACCTTGCCCTTGGCACCCTTGTCCTTGCCCGAGATGACGAGCACGGTGTCACCCTTGTGCACCTTCATCACAGCACCTCCGGAGCGAGCGAAACGATCTTCATGAAGCGCTTGTCGCGCAGCTCGCGGCCGACGGGGCCGAAGATGCGGGTGCCACGCGGATCGTTGTCACCCTTGATGATGACGGCGGCATTCTCGTCGAACTTGATGTACGAGCCGTCCGGCCGGCGGCGCTCCTTGACGGTGCGCACGATGACGGCCTTGACGACCTCGCCGCGCTTGACGTTGCCACCGGGGATCGCGTCCTTCACGGTGGCGACGATGATGTCGCCGATTCCGGCGTAGCGACGGGACGAGCCACCGAGAACGCGGATGCAGAGAATCTCCTTGGCACCCGTGTTGTCGGCGACGCGCAGTCGCGACTCCTGCTGGATCACTAACTTCTCCTTGACCTGGATTGGTGTGTACGTCAGATTTCCGACCTGGACGTACGCGGTCGTCGGCTGCTCACGGCGCACGTGCGAAAGACACACGGGTCCCGCGAAGCAACCCGTCCAGGGTAGGCGATATACCTCATGCAGGGCAAATTAGCGAACTGTGAGGTCGCTCCCCCGCCTACGTCGTCCCAGCCGAATGTCGGTGCGGCCGGTTACCGTCGGTCCATGCGCCCCGACCTGCCCGGCCCCGTGCTCGACCGGTTGCACGACATCCTCCGCACGTTCCCGGAATGCGTCGACGAACCCGCGTGGGTCGGGGTGCGCTGGCGGGTGCGCGGCGCGACGGTCGCGCACGCCTTCGGCGGTGAGGACGGGGCGTTCCGAATCGTCTTTCGCGCGGAACCCGGCGAGGTCCTCGCGTTCGAGAACATGGGTGGGCCGTACTTCCGAACCGGCTGGGGCGAGAACACGGTCGGAATCGTGCTCGACGACGAAACCGACTGGACCGAACTCGCCGAGATGCTCACCGACTCGTACTGCGTGCAGGCTCCCGCCGCATTGGCGGATTCGGTGGACCGCCCGGGGAACTGACACAACCCCGACCGACCCGCATCCGTGCCGGTCGAACAACTCGGCCCGTCGAACAACTCGGCCCGGCATCCCGAAAAGGGTTGCCGGGCCGAGTAATTCGCTTCGCGAGGACGAAAGGGCCTACTTGGCCTTCTCGAGCACCTCGACCAGACGCCACCGCTTCGACGCGGACAGCGGACGGGTCTCCATCAGCTGAACGCGGTCACCGATGCCGGCGAGACCGTTCTCGTCGTGCGCCTTCACCTTGGTGGTACGGCGGATGATCTTGCCGTACAGCGGGTGCTTCACGCGGTCCTCGAGCTCGACCACGATGGTCTTCTCCATCTTGTCGGAGACGACGTAGCCGATGCGAACCTTGCGGCTTGCGCGCTCTTCGTTGTTGGTCACTGCCTTTTCCTCACTCATGCCGCGTCACCCGCATCCGGGCCGGAGGCCAGACCGAGCTCGCGCTCGCGCAGCACCGTGTAGATCCGGGCGATTTCGTTCCGCACGACGCGGAGCCGACGGTTGTTGTCCAACTGCCCGGTGGCCATCTGGAAGCGCAGGTTGAACAGCTCTTCCTTGAACTCACGGACCTTGTCGGCCAGCTCTGCGTCGCTCAGCTCGCGAAGTTCCGCGGCGGGGGTACCGGTAGCCATCAGAACTGCTCCTCCCTCGTCACGATGCGGCACTTGCAGGGGAGCTTGTGCATCGCGCGGCGCAGGGCCTCGCGGGCAGTCTCCTCGTTCGGGTAGCTCATCTCGAACAGCACGCGACCGGGCTTGACGTTCGCGACCCACCACTCGGGCGAGCCCTTACCGGAACCCATTCGGGTTTCGGCCGGCTTCTTGGTGAGCGGGCGATCCGGGAAGATGTTGATCCAGATCTTGCCGCCACGCTTGATGTGCCGGGTCATGGCGATACGAGCGGACTCGATCTGCCGGTTGGTGATGTAGGCGGGCTCGAGAGCCTGGATGCCGTACTCACCGAAGGTCACCTGGGTGCCACCCTTGGCGGCACCCGAACGGCTCGGGTGGTGCTGCTTGCGGTGCTTGACCCGCCGTGGGATCAACATGCGTCAGCCCTCCTGATTCTCAGTCGAAGCGGGTGCATCGGCGGAGGCGGCGCGGCCGGCGTCCGTGCTCGTCGCCGTGGTGCCCGAAGCACCGGAGCGACGCGGACGGCTGGGACGCTCGCGACGCGGGCGGTCGGCGGGAGCGGCCGCAGCGGCCAGCTCACGACGGCCACCGACGATGTCGCCCTTGTAGATCCAGACCTTCACGCCGATGCGGCCGAAAGTGGTCTTGGCTTCGTACAGGCCGTAGTCGATGTCCGCACGCAGGGTGTGCAGCGGGACGCGACCTTCACGGTAGAACTCCGAGCGCGACATTTCGGCGCCACCGAGGCGGCCCGAGCACTGCACGCGGATGCCCTTGACGTTGGGCTGACGCATGGCCGACTGGATGGCCTTGCGCATCGCACGACGGAAGGCGACACGGTTCGAGAGCTGCTCGGCGACGCCCTGCGCGACGAGCTGAGCCTCGGACTCGGCGTTCTTGACCTCGAGGATGTTCAGCTGAACCTGCTTGCCGGTCAGCTTCTCGAGCTCGGCGCGGATGCGATCGGCCTCGGCGCCGCGGCGGCCGATGACGATGCCCGGACGCGCGGTGTGGATGTCCACCCGCACGCGGTCCCGGGTGCGCTCGATCTCGACCTTCGCGATGCCCGCGCGCTCCAGGCCGGAGGCCAGGAACTTACGGATCGCGACGTCTTCCTTCACGTACTCCGCGTACTGCTTATCCGCGTACCACCGGGACTTCCAGTCCGTGGTGATGCCGAGGCGGAAGCCGTGCGGGTTGATTTTCTGGCCCACTACTGAGCTCCCTTCCGGCGGTTACGGTTGGACGCGGTCGCGCGGGAGGCAACGCTCTCGACGATCACGGTGATGTGGCTCGTCCGCTTACGGATCCGGAACGCACGGCCCTGGGCACGCGGCTGGAACCGCTTCAGGGTCGCGCCCTCGTCCACGTACGCCGTCGCGACGACGAGCGTGGTGGGGTCGAGGTCCAGGTTGTTCTGCGCGTTGGCAGCGGCGGAGGCGATCACCTTCGCGACCGGCTCGGCAGCGGCCTGCGGAGCGAACTTCAGGATCGCCAGGGCGTCCTCGACCGACTTGCCGCGAACGATGTCGACGACGCGACGCGCCTTCATCGGGGTCACGCGCACGTGGCGCGCAACAGCCCGAGCGCTGGGGTTGGTGGTTTCAGTGCTCATCGACGCTTGCTCTTCCGGTCGTCCTTGATGTGGCCCTTGAACGTACGGGTCGGCGCGAACTCGCCGAGCTTGTGTCCGACCATCGAGTCCGAGATGAACACCGGCACGTGCTTGCGGCCGTCGTGGACGGCAAACGTGTGACCGATGAAATCGGGCAGGATAGTGGAACGGCGCGACCAGGTCTTGATGACCTGCTTGGTGCCCTTCTCGTTCTGCAGATCCACCTTCGCCAGGAGGTGGTCGTCGACGAACGGGCCCTTCTTGAGGCTGCGTGGCATTCTCTAACTCCCTCCTAGCGCTTGTTCTTGCCGGTACGGCGACGACGGACGATCAGCTTGTCGGACGCCTTGTTCTTGCGGGTGCGGCCCTCGGGCTTGCCCCACGGGCTGACCGGGTGGCGACCACCCGAGGTCTTGCCCTCACCACCGCCGTGCGGATGGTCGACCGGGTTCATCACGACACCGCGGACGGTCGGGCGCTTGCCCTTCCAACGCATACGGCCGGCCTTGCCCCAGTTGATGTTCGACTGCTCGGCGTTGCCGACCTCGCCGACGGTGGCGCGGCAGCGCACGTCGACGCGACGGATCTCACCGGACGGCATACGCAGCGTGGCGTAGGGGCCTTCCTTGCCGAGGAGCTGGATGCTCGCGCCGGCGGAACGGGCCATCTTGGCGCCGCCGCCCGGACGCAGCTCCACCGCGTGCACGGTGGTACCGGTCGGGATGTTGCGCAGCGGCAGGTTGTTGCCGGGCTTGATATCCGCGGTCGGGCCGGACTCGATCGGAGCGCCCTGCACCAGGCCCTTGGGGGCGATGATGTAGCGCTTCTCGCCGTCCACGTAGTGGAGCAGCGCGATGCGGGCGGTGCGGTTGGGGTCGTACTCGATGTGAGCGACCTTGGCCGGCACGCCGTCCTTGTCGTTGCGACGGAAATCGATCAGGCGGTATGCACGCTTGTGGCCGCCACCCTTGTGCCGGGTGGTGATGCGGCCGTGCGCGTTACGACCACCACGGCCGTGCAGCGGGCGAACCAGCGACTTCTCGGGCGTCGACCGAGTGATCTCGGCGAAGTCCGAAACGCTGGCGCCACGACGGCCCGGCGTAGTCGGCTTGTACTTACGAATTGCCATGAGTCTTCTCGTCCTCTATCTCTCGAGTTCCGACCGCCTACGCGACCGGGCCTCCGAAGATCTCGATGGGCTTGCTGTCGGCGGCGAGGGTCACGAGCGCGCGCTTGGTGTCCTTGCGCTTGCCGTAACCGGACCGGGTCCGCTTGCGCTTGCCCTGACGGTTGGCGGTGTTGACGCTGGTCACCTTGACGCCGAAGACCTTCTCGACGGCAATCTTGATCTGCGTCTTGTTCGAGTCCGGGTGCACCAGGAAGGTGTAGGTGCCGTCCTCCATCAGTCCGTAGGACTTCTCGGAGATGACCGGAGCCAGCAGGATGTCGCGCGGATCGGCGATCGTGCTCACTTGCTCTCCTCCTTCGTGGCCTGAACGGACTCGGCCGGCCCGTGGATGAACGTGTTGAGCGCCTCGACGCTGAAGATCACGTCGTCGCTGTAGAGCACGTCGTAGGTGTTCAGCTGATCCGGCGCGATCGCGTGCACGTTCTGCAGGTTCTGCACGCTCTTCCACGCCGCGAGGTCTTCACGACCGACGACGACGAGCACCTTCTTGCGATCGGTCAGCTCCGCGAGGAAGCTGCGTGCGCCCTTGGTCGACGGGGTCTGCCCGGCGACGAGCTCGGTGATCACGTGGATGCGCTCGTTGCGCGCCCGGTCGGAGAGGGCACCGCGCAGGGCGGCTGCCTTCATCTTCTTGGGCGTGCGCTGGGAGTAGTCACGCGGCTGCGGGCCGTGAACCGTGCCACCACCGACGAACTGCGGTGCGCGGGTCGAACCCTGACGGGCGCGGCCGGTGCCCTTCTGCCGGTACGGCTTCTTTCCACCGCCGCGGACTTCGCCGCGGGTCTTGGTGGAATGCGTGCCCTGGCGAGCCGCGGCGAGCTGCGCCACGACGACCTGGTGCAGCAGCGCGATGTTCGCGGGAGCGTCGAAGATCTCCGAGGGGAGATCGACGGTGCCGGTGGACTTGCCACCCGGCGCCTTGACGTCCAGCGTCAGCTTGGTTGCGGTCTCGGTGCTGGTCATGCCCGTGCACCACCCTTCACTGCGGTCTTGACGATCACGACGCCGCCGTTGCGGCCCGGGATCGCACCCTTGATCAGCAGCAGGCCGTTCTCGGCGTCCACCTTGTGGACGGAGAGGTTCTGCGTCGTCACGCGGTCGCTACCCATGCGGCCGGACATGCGCGTGCCCTTGAACACGCGGCCCGGGGTGGCGCAGCCACCGATGGAACCGGGACGACGGTGCACAGCCTGCGCACCGTGCGAGGCACCCTGGCCGGCGAAGCCGTGGCGCTTCATGGTGCCCGCGAAGCCCTTGCCCTTGGAGGTGCCGGTGACGTCGACGAAGGCGCCGTCCTCGAAGACCTCTGCGGTGAGCTCCTGGCCGATCTCGTAAGCCGAGGTGTCTTCGACACGCAGCTCGACGAGGTGGCGGCGGGGGGTCACGCCGGCCTTGGCGAACTGGCCGGAGACCGGCTTGTTCACCTTGCGCGGATCGATGGCGCCGAAGGCGAGCTGCACGGCGCTGTAGCCGTCGCGCTCCTCGGTGCGAATCTGCGTGACCACGTTCGGTCCGGCCTTGACGACGGTGACCGGAACGACCCGGTTGTTCTCGTCGAAGACCTGGGTCATGCCGAGCTTGGTGCCCAGGATTCCCTTGATCTGGTTAGTCATGTGTTATCTCCGCTGCGTCTTCTACGAGCTCACTGAATGTTGACGTCGACGCTGGCCGGGAGGTCGATACGCATGAGAGCGTCGACCGTCTTCGGCGTCGGGTCGAGAATGTCGATCAGCCGCTTGTGAGTACGCATCTCGAAGTGCTCGCGCGAGTCCTTGTACTTGTGCGGCGAGCGGATGACGCAGTACACGTTCTTTTCGGTGGGCAACGGCACCGGGCCGACCACGCGGGCACCCGTACGGGTCACCGTCTCGACGATCTTGCGCGCAGATGCGTCGATCGCCTCATGGTCATAGGCCTTGAGCCTGATGCGGATCTTCTGTCCCGCCACGCTTAGTGTCCTTTTCTTGCCGCGTTTCGTAGCACCCGAACGAGCCGGGAGCCACCTCGTCTGCACAGCCCCACCGGAACGGCGACCGAGAACAGCACTGACACGATGCGATACCGGGCTCACCCGATCCGCTGCCGCTGTTCATCTGTCAATGGTTCTCCGGTCCACGCGGTCGGGCGTGTCGCCTCCCCGCTCATTCCCCGGCGTCGAACTCGATGTTCGATGCCGGCGGAAATCGACCGGATGCGCCCACACGGGCGCACAGGGGTACTGCTTCCGTCTTGCATGTGGCCGCGACCAGGCCGTCAGGCTCGATCCGCGACTGTCACTTCATCCCGTTCCGAGCCGCAAAAAAACCATGACCCGGTCAAGGCAACCCGATCAGTATGCAGGACCGGGCGAGCAAACTCAACTCAGGAGACGCGACCCACACCGCGGCCGACGTCAGCTCGGACCGGTCGCGGTCGTGATCGCCGGCAGGATGGTCGCCCGCGCGTCGCGGGTGTTCGTCGGATCCGGACCCGGCCCCGGAGCGACGACCGACACCTCCGGAATATCGCGCGGCGCAGGCGTGAGGTCGGGCACGTCGCGCCATACCGGCAGTGCCTCCTGCAGTTCGAGTCCGAGCGCGATGACCTCACGGTCCTGCCACGCCCGTGCCCCGACCTGCACACCGAACGGGATCCCGGTCTCCGGCGATCGGCCGACTGGGATCGAAACCACCGGCGCGCCTGTGTAATTCGCCCATACGACGTCGCCCTGAACGGGGTCCGCGACGGTCGCTCCGAGGAATTCGTTCCGGCGCGCGGCATCGACGTACGTTCCCGGATAGACGATCGCGTCGAGATCGTTGTCGACGAACATGCGGTTGTAGTCGTACTGGTAACGGAGCCGGTCACGCTCGATCGCGAAGTACTCGGCCGCAGGCAACGCCAACCCGGCGGCGCCGAGTGCGAGGGCCGGCAGATGTTCGGGGCGGTAGAGGTGCGTCCGGTCCGCGAACTGCTGATGATAGGCACCTATCTCGGCCATGTCGCCGGTCACGATCGACGACGGTGCCCCCGGTGCGGTGACCGGGACGACGACCGCTCCGAGTCCGCGCGCCGTGTCCAGGAAACCCTCGAACAACCCACGCAACAATGCCGGAAGCTTCGCGACCGCAGCCTCCGGCACCCCGAACCGCACCCCGGCGAGCGGGTCCGCGCCGCCGTCCGGGACGAGCGGGAGGTCACCCCGGCCGATCGACGGGCCGAGACCGGTCGCCGGATCCGCCGGATCCTCGCCGATGATCGCGTCGAGCAGCAGCGCGGCGTCGGCCACGCTGCGCCCGAGCACTCCGACGTGGTCCCGGGTCGGAGTCAACGGAATCATCCCGACCGACGTGACCCGGCCGAAGGACGGCTTGATCGCGCTGATGCCACACACGCTCGCGGGCAGTCGCGCCGAACCGCCGGTATCGCTAACCACCGACAAGGGGACGAACCGAGCGGCGAGCGCCGCCGCGCTGCCACCGGACGAGCCCCCGGGCGAGAACTCGGGGTTCCAGGGATTTCCGACCTGAGGTGTGGCGACGCCGATCGCGAATTCATCGGTGTGCACGTGACCGAGCAGAAGTGCGCCCGCGTCGGCCAGCCTGCGCCACACCCCGGAATCACCGGCTGCCACGTTGCCCTCGAGGACCGCGCTCGATGCGGTCAGCGGAAGTCCGGCCACCGCATACAGATCCTTGAGCGCGACGGGCAGGCCGCACACGAGCGGTGCGTCGGCACCGTCCCGCCGGATCCGGTCGGCTGCTGCGTCGGCCGCGGCATAGGCGACCTCCGGGTACATCCGGATCCACGCACCGATCTCGGCGTCGAACGCCCTGCTCCGCGCAATGCACGCATCGAGCAGTTCGCGCGGATGCAGCTGCCCCGAACGGAACAGACTCGCCGCGTCCACCGCAGTCAGCAGAGCCGGATCGGTCTCCGTGACCGTCGACGGATCCGGCAGTCGACGGAACGGAACGGACTCCGCCCGCACCGGCGACGCAAACCCCCAGGCCAACGCGCTTCCGGCGGCGACGCCGAGCAAGTTCCGGCGCGAGATTCCCTTACTCATTCGACAAGTGATAGCACGCGCGCTGTCTGCGCGAATCATCAACCGTCAACGATCACACAGGGGAGAACCGATCCCGCCGTCACCGTCGTCGGCGATCACAGCGCAACGGAGGCGCCCGAAGGAGTCGGCCAGAAACCGCTCGTATTCCTCGACGTCGGGCAACAGAGCGGACTTCGCGGAGAAGCTCAGAACGAGCGTGTCGCCGAGGGATACCGCGCCGTGCATCAGGCCGAAACACCGATTCAGCGGGGGCACCGTGAAACCCTCGACCGCGTGGCGGCCGGCGAACGACAGATCCGAGGCCTGCCCGCGGGCGACGTTCGACAGACTGGTGTTCATCACCGTCGGATCGATCTCGCCGGATGCGGGCTTCGTTCGGGCGAGTTTCCTGGCCGTGTGTCTGCACCCCACCGACGGGAGGAGATCGACGAGCGATTCGACAGCGAATGTCTCGGGTCGCGCCACGCGCGCCTTCTCCCGCACCGCGGACCCGTGGATCGAGCGGAGCCGGGTCTTCGGATCGGCCTCGTCCGTGTGCAGGCTGATGCACATCGTCGTCGTCCTGTTCTCGGACGCGATGTCGGCTCGATGGGCGAGTGACACCGGAATCTGGATCGTCAACGATTCCGAGGGAGCCTCTCCGTGCTCCTCGAGATAGCCGTCCATCGCACCGGAGATCGTCGCCACCAGGATGTCGTTGACGGTCGCGCCGGTGGCTCGCGCCAGTGCGCGCAGTTCCGCCAAGTCCAGGCCGATCCGGCCGAACCGCCGCGGACTGTAGTCCTCGACCTCGAAACGCGTTCGGACGCTGCGACGCGCCGGGGCACTCACTGCTCCCTCACCGACCAGCGTGCCGAGAGCCCGCCGAGCTGCGAACATGCCAACGATGCCCTTCGCGAATCGCGCGTAGCGAACCGGCAGTGTCAGAGCCGCCGCGACACCTCCCGCGACCCGGACCGGCAGGCCGCCCTGGGACGGTGTCGCCGCGGGGTCGTCGAAGAGTGCACGAGCGATCTGCACCGCGCCCTGACGATCGGTGACCGAATGGTGCACCCGGAACACGACGACGGTTGCGCCTTCGGGAAGGTCGGCGACCCCTCGCACGTCGGCGAGCACGTGCATGTCCCACGGAGGCCGTGCGAAATCGAACGGTCGCTGAGCGATCGCGGCGAAGTCGTCGTGCAGTGCGGCGCGGGTGGTCGTGCCGACGTGCCGGAACAGGATGTGGTGATCGGGATCCACGCCGGACTCGATCCAGTAGGGATAGTCGAGGTCGCGTGGCACACGTTGCACGCGCCGGCGCAGCGACGGGGTGCGGTCGAGTCGCTCGAGTACCCAGGTGACGGCATCCCTGCGCGTCGGCGCGGACGCCGAGCCGGGCAGTCCACCGAAGACGTAGATGTGCACCATGGCGCTCGGAGTGTCACCGAGGCCGGCCTCGTCCCCGTAGAAGAACACCGCATCTCGCGGGGCGAGCTGCGGGGCCGCCGAACCGCGGCGCCGAGTACCCATCCGGTCGTGTTCCCCCTGATTCGTGTGAAGCATTCGTGGTCCCGGGATGTCGCTGGGATCGATCGATCTCGACCGGCATACACAAGGAAAGCACGGGCCCACAAGCTGTTCCAGGGTTCCCACCCCCAAAATCACCCTGTGACGATCCACCGACGAGGTGCCGATGCCTACCGGCGCACAGGAAATACCGTCGAGAACTCGACTCGTGTCCTCCCGGCCCGCATACCGAGGTGGGATACTGCACCGACCGGATCCGGTCCCCCGTCGAGCCCCGGACCCGAGGAGTGCCCATGCCATCGTCCGCCCGGCCGCGTCCCACCGGCGCACGCACGCTGAACCGCCGACCTCAGCTGTCCGACGACGTCGCCGTGCACGTGCGCAATCTGATCATGTCCGGCGGCGCACGCCCCGGCGATTTCATCCGGCTGGACGAGACCGCCGCCGAACTCGGGGTGAGCGTCACTCCGGTACGCGAGGCACTGCTGACGCTGCGGGGCGAGGGACTCGTCGAACTGGTCCCCCACCGCGGGTATGTCGTCGCACCGCTCAGTCGCGGCGATATCGACGACCTGTTCTGGCTGCAGGGCCAGATCGCGGAAGAACTCGCCCGACGCGCCGCCCACGCCGTCACGCCCGAGACGGTGGCCGAACTGACCGAACTCAACGAACAGTTACGCCAGGCCGTGCAGGCGAGCGACGGCAGCCGCATCGAGGACATCGAATTCGTGTTCCATCGGACGCTGAACCGTGCCGCGGACGCACGCAAACTCTCGTGGTTCCTGCTCAACGCCACCCGCTACACCCCAGCACGCTTCTACTCGTCCGACCCCGAGTGGGGTCACGCGGCCGTACAGAGCCATTCGCTCCTCATCGACGCCCTCGCCCGGGGCGACGCCGATGCGGCCGGAGAAGTCACCCGCACGCACTTCACCGACGGCGCGCAGCGACTGGTTCGCCACCTCGACGAAGTCGGCGTCTGGAGCTGATCGGACACGTCCGGATCCGGAGCCGTCCGGGTAGCATGTCAGCACACCTCGGGTCGCCGGCAGGCAGCCCTCGCACAGAACGACCAGGAAGTTACCCCTTCCGACAATCGATTCGAGCGGAGCGTGATGCTGGGATATCGGGACGAGACAGTACTCGTGGAGGACGTCCACAAATCGTTCGGTGACGTGCACGCGCTCAGAGGGATCACGTTCTCCGCGCCGCAAGGCAGTGTCCTGGGAATCCTCGGCCCGAACGGTGCCGGGAAGACCACCACCGTGAAGGTCCTGTCCACCCTGATCCGGCCCACGAGCGGCCGCGCGCGGATCGCCGGATACGACGTCGTCACCCATGCGGCCGAGGTTCGTCGGGCAATCATGATGACGGGTCAGTACGCGGCACTCGACGAGTCGCTGACCGGCCGGGAGAACCTGATCCTGTTCGGGCGATTGATGGGACTGGACCGGTCGGCAGCGAAAGCCCGGGCAGACGCCCTCCTCGAAGAATTCGATCTGGTCGACGCGGGCTCACGCGCGGTGCGCCACTACTCCGGTGGTATGCGACGACGAGTCGATATCGCCTGCGGGCTCGTCGTCCGCCCCGAGGTGGTGTTCCTCGACGAGCCCACGACGGGACTGGATCCACGCAGCCGCCAAGGTGTGTGGTCGCTCGTCGCCGCACTGAAGAATCAGGGCATCACGGTGCTCCTGACCACGCAGTACCTCGAGGAGGCCGATCTCCTCAGCGACAACATCATCGTCATCGACAAGGGAACCGTCGTCGCGGAAGGTAGCGCGGACGAACTCAAGGCGCGCACCGGCGGCAGTTTCTGCGAGATCGTGCCCGCCGACCCGGGTGCCCTGCGGTCGGCAGTCCGGACGCTCGGCGATCTGGTTCCCGCAGAGATCCGCACCGAGATCGAGCAGCATCCGAACGCGGACAGGGTGTCGATCCCGGCGCCGGACGGGGCCGCGACACTGGCCGAGGCCTTGCGGCGCCTCGACGGCGAGCAGATCCCACTCGCGGACATCGGACTGCGCCGGCCCTCGCTCGACGACGTGTTCCTCACGCTCACGGGGCATTCCCCCTCCGGATCCGACGACGAGCAGGCCGAAGAGGCGATCCCGTGACCGACGCGACGAGTAGCATCGGTCACCGCGCGACGCTGTCGGCACCGGCGAAGAACACCGGTGCACACCGAAGATCTGAACCCTCCGGATTCCACCAGTGGCGTGCACTGTCGGGCCGGTCGATCCGGTCGATGGTCCGACGAGGTGATCTCCTCGTCGCGGTGCTCGCGCCGCTGGTGTTCACCCTCGGCTTCTATCTGCCGTTGAAGTTCGTCATGCAGGTCCGCGGTATCGACTACGCGCAGTTCCTCATGCCGATCATCGTGATGCAGGCGATGGCGTTCACCGCGATCTCTGCGTCACAGATCTCGGCGACCGAATCGTCGAACGGCTTCACGACCCGATTGCAGACGATGCCCGTGACCTCGACGGTGCCCCTCGTGTCCCGGATGACCGGCAGCGTCGTCCGATGCGTGGTGTCGCTGATCGCCGCGCTGGCATTCGGCTACGCCATCGGGTTCCGCTTCAGTGCCGGATTCTGGCAGGCCGCGCTGTTCTGCGCGTCCGCCATGCTCATCGGAATCACGCTGTCGCTGGGCGCCGACGCGATCGGATCGTTGTCGAAGAGCCCCGAGGCAACCTCGCAGGCATTGGCCCTTCCCCAGTTGATCCTGGGCATGCTCTCGTGCGGTTTCGTACCGGAGGAAGGGTTCCCCGAGTGGATCCGCCCGTTCGTCCGGAATCAGCCCATTTCGCAGTTCTCGTTCGCGATGCGGGACATGGCCGAGGGTGGTATCACCGCGTCGGTGCTCCTTCCTGCGGCGCTGTGGATCGCGGGCATCCTCGTCGTGTGTGCGCCGCTGGCCGTCTGGGCGAGTACGAGGCGCGGATGAATACACCCATCGATCGCGAGCTTCCGCAGAACGCGTACGACGCCGACCGCCTGTTCGATTTCCCGCAACCCGATGCCGCCCGTCCGGAGACGTCCGTGCGGGGCCTCGTCGAGCACAGCGTGCTGCAGTGCACCCGGCTGCTCCGACGCTGGTCCCGCGATCCGGCGACGATGATTCAGGCCCTGCTGTATCCGGCGCTCACACTCGTGATGTTCCGGCTCGTGCTGGGCGATTCGATCACTGCCGCGACCGGACAGTCGGCGATCTACGGCAATGTCCCGTTGATCGCGTTGATCGGCGCGATGTTCGGATCCGTGGTCAGCGCCGTCGGGCTGCGGGACGAACGGAAGAACGGTCTCGTCAGCCGGTTCTGGGCGATGCCGGTGCATCGCGCGTCGGGACTGGTGGGACGTCTGATGGCCGAAGCCGTACGGATCCTCGCCACGACAGTGCTCATCGTCGTGGTCGGGTTCGCACTCGGATTCCGGTTCCAGCAGGGCCTGGTTCCCGGACTGGTCATGTTCTCGATCCCGATCCTGTTCGGGGTCGGTTTCGCCGTGATGGTCACCGCGCTGGCCGTCGTGGCCGGTGATGCTCCACTCGTGGAGACCGTCTCGATCATCTGCACCCTGCTGATGTTCTTCAATTCCGGATTCGTGCCGGTCATGGCGTATCCGGAATGGCTGCAACCGATCGTGCAGTATCAGCCGCTCTCGTGCGCGATCGACACCATGAAGGGTCTGTCACTCGGCGGCCCGGTCCTCGAACCGTTGCTTCTGACGTGCGCGTGGTCGATCGGGATGATCGCGGTCTTCGTGTATCCCGCTGTCCGCGGCTATCGGCGCGCGGCAGCACTGAACTGACGCCGGTCCACTACCGTGGGCCGCATGACCGAATCCTCAGCTGCGCCGTCCGAATCGGCCCGTCCCGTCGCGCTCGTCACCGGCCCCACGTCCGGGCTGGGTGCCGCGTTCGCCCGGGTACTTGCCGAGAAGGGCCACGACCTGGTTCTCGTCGCCCGGGACGAGCGTCGTCTGACCGCGCTGGCCGGGGAACTCGCTGCCACGCACAACATCGAAGCCGAGGTGCTCGTCGCCGACCTCGGCACCGAGGCCGGTCGCGACGCGGCAGCGGCACGGCTCACCGAAGGCGTGGACGTCCTGATCAACAACGCCGGTTTCGCGACCGACACCCCGTTCGGGGAGGCGGACATCGCTTCCCTGCGCGACGAACTCGCCGTCAACGTCACTGCTGTCCTCGAACTCACCCACGCCGCCGTTCCCGCGATGCGCAAGGCCGGGAGCGGAGCGATCGTCAACGTCGCAAGTGTCGGTGCGCTGTTGCCGGGCGCGGCAGCGACCTACAACGGCAGCAAAGCGTGGGTGATCCGGTTCTCGGAGGACCTGGCCCGGCAACTCGCCGGCAGCGGTATCCGCGTGCAGGCGCTGTGCCCGGGGTTGATGGACACCCCGTTCCACACGCGGGCCGGGCAGGACATCTCCGGCGTCACGAAATCACTGGTGTCGTCGCCGGACGAAGTTGCGGAGACCGCTCTCGCCGACTTGGCCAAGGGCTGGATCGTGAGTGTCCCCGGCCGGCGTTACCAGCTGGCCACCGCTCTGAACCGGCTCAAGCCGCGTCGGCTGGTATGGCGCCTGTGACCACGCCGGGGTGACACCGGAATTCGCCCTGAGAAACACCGAGGCCGAAACACGTCGAAGGCGGTGGCTCCGCGAGGAGCCACCGCCTTCGACGTCGGAAGATCAGTTCTCGGGCAGTTCCAGCGACCGCGCGAGCACCGGCCACGACGCCTTCAGCTCGTCCTGCCAGTAACCCCACGAGTGGGTACCGGAGTCACGGAAGGTGAACGTCGCCGGGATCCCGAGCTCCTGCAGCCGATCGTGCAGGTTGTGCGTGCAGTAGTTCGTGGCCGCCTCGATGACACCACCCACGACGATCTGGTTCGCGACCATGGCCGGATCGTTGTCCATGCCGGGTCCGGACCCGTTGTCGTAGCGACCGGGCAGGCCGTTGCCGTTCGACACGTAGAGCTCCATGCCGCGCAACTTGTCGGCGTGGACGTAGGGGTCGTTCTCCCGCCACAGCGGACTGTCCAGCGGGCCCCACATGTTCTCGGTGTCGCCGCCGCCCCATGTCTCGACGGTGAGCTTCACGAACTGCTGGCCGATGGGATCGCTGGTCTGCGCGCAGCCGCTGTAGGACGCGACACCGTTGAACAGGCCCGGCTTCGCCGTCGCGATCGAGAACACGGACGTGCCCGAGGACGACAGTCCGGCGATCGCATTGATCCCGTTGGTGCCCAGCGCGGCATCGATGATGGGCGGCAGTTCCTCGGTGAAGAACGTCGTCCACTTGTTGACACCGAGGACCGGATCCGGGTTCAGCCAGTCGGTGTAGTAGCTGAACTTGCCCTTGAGCGGCGAGACGACGTTGACGTTCTTCGCGGTGAGAAAGTCGATGGCGTCGGTCTGCAGCCGCCACGTTCCGGCGTCCTCGCCGCCACCGGCTCCATTGAGCAGGTAGAGGGTGGGGCGCGGCTCGCTGGTATCCGCAGGTCGCCACACATCGACGGGAATCTCCTGCCCCATCGACGCCGAGTACACCCACAGGATGATCGTGTGCTCGTCGTAGACTTCGGCCTTGGTGATCGTGGACCCGTTGGGCGCTTCCACGGTCTCGAGAACCTCACCCGTTGCCAGGACCGGGTCGGTGACCGGATCCGCCGACGCCGGCGCCACACCGAGCGCAACCGGCAATCCGGCAGCGACGATCAGCGCTGCCACGGACTTCAGCGCCCGTGACGCCACTCGTAGTTTGGTACGACCCATGATCGGTCCGACCCCACCTTCCCTTGTCGCCAGCTTGTGCGAGAACGAACTCGTTCGACTTCCCCGATGATCGCCGCAAACCTTATCGGATGGTGCGGCAGTCGCGTTACCTCGTGATCGGT
>NZ_JBAQXC010000160.1:0-28716 GCF_049299235.1 Rhodococcus sp. (in: high G+C Gram-positive bacteria)
GACCACGTCATCCCCCGCTGAACATCATCCCCCGCTGAATCCCGCACCGAAAGGACCCGTCACATGACCCAGCCCGTCGGACCCGGCACCTTCCGTAAGCTCGCCGACGCCGCCGAATCCGGAACGCTCTATCTCGAACCGGGCGCCGCCGACACCTGCGTCGCCGCCTGCGACCGTTTCATCGAAGCCCTCCAGCACCTCCAAGGAACCTGCGAAAACCTCGAGGTGTCCGAGGCATTCGGGCACCTCCCCTCCGCCCGCGCCCTCGGCTTGAAATTCGATGCCAAAGCCACCGGCCCCGGTGGCCTCTTCGAGGTGCTCCAAACCCACATCGACACCGTCGCCGCGATGCGTGCCATGTTCGCCGCCGCAGGCAAGGCCTACCTCGACACCGACGCCGAAACCCGGGAATCCCTCCGCCGCGCCACCACCTGACCCCGTGTGCCTTTTGGGCCCCTCCCGGGTCCACAAAGGCACACGGGCGCGAAGCGCCGCTCAGCCGAGAGCCACCCACCACGGTTGCTGGCTACCCGGCGACAGAACGTCGACGCGTTGCCCCGGCATCGGAACCGCGGTGGCAACCCCCGCGGCCTCGGCGGCGGGCAGAAGCCGCGCGATCGGTTCCGACCACGCGTGGAACGCCAGGTTGAACGTGCCCCAGTGCACGGGCACGAGAAGACTGCCGGGGCGATCCGCGCAGCCGAGATCCTCGTGGGTGCGGACGGCTTCCTCGGGGTTCATGTGGATGTCCGCCCAGCGCCGGTCGTAGGCGCCGACCGGGAGCAACGTCAGATCGAACGGGCCGTACCGATCGCCGACGTCGGCGAATCTCCTGGTGTAACCGCTGTCGCCGCCGAAGAACACACGCCGGGTCGGGCCCGCGATCACCCACGACGACCACAGGGTGATGTCACGTGCGAATCCACGACCCGAGAAGTGCCGGGCCTCGGTGCACGTGATCGTGAGTTCCCCGACCTCGGTGTGCTGATCCCAGTCGAGTTCGACGATCCGTTCTTCGGGGACCCGCCAGCGGCGCAGGTGCGCTCCGACACCGAGCGGCACGAGGAAACGGACGTCGCGCTGGGTGGCGGCCAGCACCTCGATGGTGTGGCGATCGAGGTGATCGTAGTGATCGTGGGAGATCACGACGGCGTCGATGCGTGGCAGTTCGGCCAGTTGCGTCGGCACCGGATGCATGCGGGCCGGCCCGACCGTCGGCGACGGCGACACCCGGTCACTCCAGACCGGGTCCGCGAGGACGCGATACCCGTCGATCTCGACGAGAGCACTGGAATGCCCGTACCAGGTGACCGCCAGATCGGCGGCTGTCACGGGTGCGATCGGCGGTGCGAGCGGCACCTCGCCGCGCGGTGTTCCGGCGGACCCTCTGGTCAGGAAGTCCTTGAGGAAACCGCCGCCCGCTTCCGGGCCCGGCGTGCTGCTCGGGTCCGAATTGTAGAACCGGCCGTCGCGGTACCGGGGCGAATCCGCCGCATACGGCCGGATGTCGCCGGCGGAGGCACCGATCGTGGTCGGTAGCCCACGGGCGGCGCGGGCCACCCACAGCAATCCGGCTCCGGCGACGGCGGACGAGGCAGTTTTCTTGACGCTCACCTCACCACTCTAGGTGCGTTCCGCTACATTCCGCGGAACACCGGATCACGCTTCTCGGCGCGCGCTGCCCGCGCTTCCTGCGCGTCTTCGCTCAGCCAGGCCGCCGCGAGCGCCGACATCTGTTCCGGCGACGGTTCGTCGCGGGTGCGGTCGTCGTTGAGGAACAGCTTCATCGCACGCAACGACAGTGGCGCCAGCTCCGCGATGTCCCGCGCCCACGCCTGCGCAGTGCCGAGATCCCCGATGCGGTTGGCCAGGCCACGCGCGAGTGCTTCGTCGGCGTGGATCGGCTCGGCGGCAAGGAACACCGATCGAGCCGCCCCACCACCGATGAGGGTGGCCAACCGGCGCACCGTCCACCGATCCACCGAGATCCCGAGTCTGGCAGCGGGCACCGCAAACCGCGCCTCGGGTGCGACCACTCGCAGGTCGGACGCCAGCGCCAGTTGGGTGCCCGCTCCTATCGCAGGCCCGTTGACAGCGGCGATCACCGGGATCGGCGCGGCTTCGATGGTGGTGAGCATCCCGGTCAGGCTGTCCAGGAAACCTTCGGCGTACACGTCGCCGGACAGGTCGGCGCCCGCGCAGAACACCGATCCTTCGCCGGTGAGCACCACGGCCCGCGCGTCTTCGTCGACGGCCTGCTCGATGCCGTCTCGGAGTTGCACACACATTTCGGTGTTGAGCGCGTTCCGCCGTGCGGTGCGCTGGAGTTCCATCGTGACGACGTCGCCGTCGCGGCTGATCCCGATCATGTTCGTCCTCATCTTCCGGTCCTGGCGGAGGCATCATCCCATCCGGGGTGCGGCGGGGCGATCCACATCGTCGTGCGCACCGGTCGCGGTAGGATCGTGGGCGCGGACAAATGCACTCGCAGCCGGAACGGCGGGACATTCTCGCAGGAGTGGTCATGGACCCACGGATCCCCGATGTGAACACGGTCAGGATGGCGGTCGATCTTGCCTGCCGTGCCCCCTCGGTGCACAACAGTCAGCCGTGGCAGTGGACGTACTCGGACGGGCGCCTCGATCTGTTCAGCGACCGCAGCCGCCTGCTGGCCTCGGCCGACCCGTCGGCACGGCAGCTCGTCCTGAGCTGCGGCGCCGCACTGCACCATCTCCAGGTAGCGGCGACCGCGTTGAAGTGGTCGACCGAGATCGACAGATTGCCGATGGGTGAGCATTCCAATCATCTGGCCAGCATCCGGTTCGGTCACGGAGCACGGCCGGCGTCCCACGATTTCGACCTCGTCGCGGCGATCCGCAAACGTCATTCCGATCGCAGGCCGTTCGCGCCACCGTCACCGGACGTGGACTTTCCCGGACGGTCGCACGAGGTGCTGCGGGCCGGAACTCAGGTGACCGTGTTGCCGCAGGACGCTCGGACCGTGCTCGGCGCCGCCACCGAACTCACCGCCGCACTCCGCCGCTACGACAGCGCATATCAACTGGAAATCCACTGGTGGACTGGGCATTCCGTTGATTATGTCGGAGTTCCCCCGGACGCGCTTGCCACGGCGGAACAGAGCGCTCAGGTCGAGATCGGACGCCGATTCCCGCCCGGCAGCCAGACGTCGACCGAACCACCCGACCCCGACCACTCGACGGTTCTGGTGATCAGCACCGACACGGACGGACGGGCCGACTGGCTACACGCCGGTGAAGCATTGTCCGCGGTGCTGCTCGAGGCGACCGCCGCTCGGCTCGCCACCTGCCCGCTCACTCACGTGACCGAGTTCGGGCAGAGCCGGGAGATGATCCGCACACTGCTCCCCGACGGCGGCCACCCGCAGGCCCTGGTCCGAATCGGCACGACGGCACCGGAGAACCGCCCGGCCCCCACCCCGCGGCTACCGACAGATTCGATCTTGACGGTGACCACCCGCCGCCCCATCCGATGACTCCTACCCGTTGACCCCACACCGGACCCCGCGGTCCGGCCCCGGGCAAC
Organism: Rhodococcus sp. (in: high G+C Gram-positive bacteria); assembly: GCF_049299235.1. GTDB lineage: Bacteria > Actinomycetota > Actinomycetes > Mycobacteriales > Mycobacteriaceae > Rhodococcus. Next base: position 3,565 of record NZ_JBAQXC010000160.1, read on the forward strand.
CGACCTCCGTGCGATAGTGGAATCCCGTTACGTGGCAAGGGAGCAGGTCGATGTCCGACCCGGCCGATAGTTGGATGCTGTTCTACGACGGCTACGATCCACCGTCGGAGAAGCTCCGCGAGGCGCTGTGCACGGTCGGCAACGGCTATTTCGCGACCCGCGGTTGCGCGCCCGAGAAGCCCGCCGGAACCCATCACTATCCGGGCACCTACGCGGCAGGCATCTTCAATCGGCGCGCCGACGAGGTCGAGGGCCGGGTGGTCACCAACGAGTCGATGGTGAACATGCCGAACTGGCTGCCGGTGACGTTCCGGATCGACGGTGGCGACTGGTTCGACATCGACGACACCGAGATTCTGGACTACTGCCAGTATCTCGACCTGCGGCGTGCGGTGCTGACCCGGCGGTTCCGGGTCCGCGACAGCGCGGGACGGACCACCTCGGTGGTGCAGCGACGTTTCGCCGCGATGCATCTGCCGCATGTCGCCGGGCTCGAGACGACGATCGTCGCGGAGGACTGGTCGGGTCGGCTCGAGATCCGCTCCGAACTCGACGGGACCGTCGCCAACACCCTCGTCGAGCGGTACCGGAACCTCGACGGTGTCCACCTCGAGGCACCCGCCGCGACCGACCTGTCCGACGATTCGGTCCTGCTGAGCACGCAGACCAACCAGTCCCGCATCCCGATCGCGGTCGCAGCACGTAACACGCTGTGGGACAACGGAACACCTTTCGATGCCGACTACCGAGCGGTCACTGCCGTAGGCCGGATCGGGCACGACATCGCGGTGGGTCTGACACCGGGCCGTCGCGCGTGCCTGGAAAAGATGGTCACCGTCTTCACCGGCCGTGATCCGGCCGTCTCCGAGCCCGCCGAGGCCGCTGCGCGCCGATTGGCGCGCACCGGCACGTTCGCCGAGGTCCTCGACGGTCACGTACTGGCGTGGCGGCACCTGTGGGATCGCATGGCGGTCGATGTCGGGCGCGACACGACCAGCCTGCGGATCGTGCGCCTGCACCTGCTGCATCTGCTGCAGACACTTTCACCCAACACCACTGAGCTCGATGTGGGCGTCCCGGCACGGGGCCTGCACGGCGAGGCCTATCGCGGGCACATCTTCTGGGACGAATTGTTCGTGCTGCCGGTGCTGAATCTGACGCTGCCGGGATTGAGCCGGGCCATGTTGCGGTACCGGTTCCGGCGCCTGCCCGAGGCTCGCCAGGCGGCCCTCGACGCCGGCGGCACGGGAGCGATGTTCCCGTGGCAGTCCGGCAGCGACGGTCGTGAGGAAAGCCAGCAGATGCATCTCAATCCTCGCTCGGGGAACTGGAATCCCGATGCGAGCTGGCGGCAGCACCACATCGGCATCGCCGTCGCATACAACACGTGGCATTACCACCAGGCGACCTGCGACCTCGAGTTCCTCGGTGAGTTCGGCGCCGAACTGCTCGTCGAGATCGCCCGATTCTTCGCGGGTCTGGCCACCTATGACCGGTCCCGCGACCGCTACGTCATCTGCGGGGTGATCGGGCCCGACGAGTTCCATTCCGGATATCCCGACGCACCGTACGACGGCATCGACAACAACGCCTACACCAACATCATGGCGGTGTGGGTGATCCTGCGCGCCGTCGACGCACTCGCGGCGTTGCCTGCGCCGATCCGCGTGGAGTTGACCGCCTCGCTCGGGGTGACCGATGCGGAGATCGCTCGCTGGGAGGACATCACCCGGCGCATGTTCGTTCCGTTCCACGACGGGGTTCTCAGCCAGTTCGAGGGCTACGAGGATCTCGCCGAACTGGACTGGGAAGGACTGCGGCGCAGGCACGGCGACATTTCGCGGCTGGACCGGATCCTCGAAGCCGACGGCGACGACGTGAACCGGTATCGCGCCGCCAAGCAGGCCGATGCGCTGATGCTGTTCTATCTCCTCTCGGCCGACGAACTGCGCGAGCTGGTGGAGCGTCTGGGTTATCGGCTCGACGGCGAGACCATCGCACGCACCATCGACTACTATCTGGCACGCACCTCGCACGGGTCGACGCTCAGCGCCGTCGTCCACACCTGGGTGCTGACCCGCCGCAATCGGGATCGCGCACTGGAGTTCTTCGATACCGTCCTCGCCTCCGACGTCACCGACATTCAGGGCGGGACCACATCGGAGGGCATTCATCTCGCGGCGATGTCGGGCAGCATCGACCTGCTGCTGCGATGCTTCTCCGGTCTCGAAACCCGCGGCGACCGGCTGATCTTCACCCCACAGTGGCCCGAGCAACTCGGGTCGCTCGAGTATCCCGTCTTCTATCGCGGGCACCGTCTGCAGATCCGTATCACGGGCCGATCGGTGGAGGTGAGCGCCACCGCTGGCGCACAGGCACCGATCATCGTCGAGTGCCGCGACGCGGCGGCGGTGCTCCACCCCGGTGACACCGTGCGGCTCACCTGACGCCCGGTTCAGTCCGGTTCGCCGTCACCGTCGTCTTTGGCCGGACGGCCGGGCCTGCGGATCTTCCCCGCGTGACCCGGCATCCGCCCGGCGTCGGTCAGCGCACGGCGCAACAGGAACTCGATCTGCGCGTTGGTGCTGCGCAGTTCGTCGCCCGCCCACCTCGCCAGCGCGTCGTGGACCGCCGGGTCGAGCCGCAGCAGCAACTTCTTGCGTTCTGCCATGCCGATCGGGTCCGGCTACTGGTAGAGCGAACCGGTGTTGACGACCGGCTGGGCGCCCTGGTCACCGCACAACACGACCAGCAAGTTGCTGACCATCGCAGCCTTGCGCTCCTCGTCGAGTTCGACAGTGTGCTCTCGTTCGAGCTGGTCGAGGGCAGTGCCGACCATTCCGACCGCACCCATGACGATCTGCTCTCGTGCGGCGATGACTGCCCCGGCCTGCTGGCGACGCAGCATCGCCTGCGCGATTTCCGGCGCGTAGGCGAGTTGGTTGATGCGCGATTCGACGACGTGGACACCGGCCGACCGAACCCGCTCGGCGACTTCCTCGGACAGTTTGGTGGTGATTTCGTCGGCGTTCTGCCGCAACGACAGGACGTCGGGGCCCGAGTCGTAGGGGTAGCTTCCCGCGATGTGTCGGACGGCCGCTTCGGTCTGGACGGCGACGAATTCTTCGAAGTCGTCGACGTCGAACACGGCCCGGGCGGTGTCCTCGACCTGCCAGACGATGACCGCGGAGATCTCGATGGGGTTGCCGTCCGCGTCGTTGACCTTCGCTTTGCCGGTCTCGAGGTTGCGGATGCGAGTGGAGATCTTGCGGCGGCTGTTGAGCGGGTTCATCCAGCGCAGTCCCGGTTCCCGGAGGGTGCCGGAGTAGGAGCCGCCGAGCAGTTGCAACACACGCGCCTGGTTCGGCTCGACCAGGACGAGCCCGACCAGGACGATCGTTGCGACCACGATCAGGACGACACCGGCGACGATGAACGGAACGTTCACCGGTACCGCACCCAGTGCGATCAGTCCGATTCCGGCGAATTCGCCGACGAGTCCGAGGCCGAGTACCGGCCATCCGTTGCGGGAACGCCCGGGGCGTTCACTGATCGTCGATTGTGGTGCGGTCATGGCGCGCTCCTGTCGTCGTACTCCAGAAATTCGATATTAAAGTGATATCACATTTCTGTTCGAGGGTCGATTGCGAGGTGGACCACCCGCGCACCGGGCATCATGGATCGCACAATCGAGCCCACGGCGAGACAACAGACAGACGGGAACACACACGATGGCGACCGGCGACCCCGACATGCCGGTGGACGTCGCCGTGATCGGTGCCGGCCAAGCCGGCTTGTCCGCCGCCTACTACCTGCAGAAATTCGGTTCGGTCCCGGAAAGCGGCTTCGTTGTCCTGGACCGGTCGCCGCGCCCCGGTGGAGCATGGCAGCATCGCTGGCCGTCGCTGACCCTCGACACCGTCAACGGACTCCACGACCTACCCGGATCGTCGTTCGCCGAATCCGTCGGCACTACCGACCGGACGGTTGCCGCCGCAGCCGCCGTACCCGAGTACTACCACGCCTACGAACACCGGTTCCGCCTGCCGGTACACCGCCCGGTCCAGGTCGTCGTCGTGTGCGAACGCGGAGAATCCCTGCGCGTGGAGTCCGATCAGGGCGTGTACATCGCACGCGGCGTCATCAACGCGACCGGAACGTGGGAGCACCCGTTCGTGCCGTGGTATCCCGGCGCCGCGCGGTTCCGCGGACGGCAACTGCACACCAAGGACTACCGGACCGCCGACGAGTTCGCCGGTCGGCACGTGCTCGTCGTCGGCGGTGGCATCTCCGCCGTGCAGCTTCTCGACGAGGTCTCCCGCGTCACCGACACCACGTGGGTCACCAGGCGCGAACCTGCCTGGCGGGACGAGGAATTCAGGCCGGAAAGCGGAAGGTCCGCGGTCGCGATCGTCGAGGATCGAGTTCGCCGGGGCCTGCCGCCGGGATCGGTGGTGTCGGTAACCGGCCTGCCGGTCACCCCGGCACTCCGCGCCGCCCGCGAACGTGGTGCGCTCGAACGTTTTCCGATGTTCTCCGAGATCACCGAGGACGGCATCCGCTGGCCCGACGGCCGGCAGCTCGACGTCGACGTGATCCTGTGGTGCACCGGTTTCCGCAGTTCCCTCGATCATCTGGCACCACTCGGGCTGCGGAACCCCGGCGGTGGGATCACGATGACCGGCCGGCTCGCCACTCGGGTCGCCGCGGACCCGAGGGTCCACCTCGTCGGATACGGACCGTCGTCGTCGACGATCGGCGCGAACCGTGCCGGACGAGCCGCGGCCCGCGAACTACTCGACCACCTCGACCGACACGGAGCGCCCCGGTGAAAACGCGGACGTTGGCGACGTTGGTGGTCGGATGCGCGACCGCCGCGAGCGTGGCCCTGTCCGCCCCGTCGGTCGTCGAAACGGTGGTCCCTCCCCCGCCGCCACCGATTCCGGTGGAGCCTCCGACCGCCGACGAACTCGCATCCCGGATCGTGCCCGCGGTCGTCACCCTCGTCGCCACCGACGGCTGGACGGGGGTCGCAGGCACCGGGATCGTGCTCACCCCGGACGGGCTCGTACTCACCAATCATCACGTCGTCAGCGGCGCCGACGAGATCACGGCAACCAGCGCCTCGACCGGCCTGACCTACGACGTCGTCGTCGACGGATACGACCGCGCCCACGACATCGCGGTCGTGCGACTCGGCAGCGCACAGGAACTACCGGTCGCGACCCTCGCGGCCGCGGAGGCACCTCCGGTGGGTTCTCCCGTCACCGCATTCGGCAACGCCGACGGCGGCGGAGTCGTGGTCGCGGCTCCTGGCAGGGTCGTGGCGATCGGGCGGAATGTGCTGGTTCGAGACTCGGCCGACGGTTCGCGGCACCGATTGACCGGGATGCTGCAATCGGACGCGGCGATCCGCCCCGGCGACTCGGGCGGCCCGCTCGTCGACGCGTTCGGAGCGGTGGTGGGGGTGAACACGGCGGGCGCGGTCGAGGACGAGCACACCGACCCCGCACCACCAACGGCACCCGAGGCATACGCGGTGCCGATCTCCGCCGCGATGCGGATCGTCGACCAGATCCGGTCGGGCACCGGCGGCGGCACCGTGCACGTCGGCCCCACACCGCTGCTCGGAGTCACCGTCACCACCGTCCGCGAAAACGGCGAAGACCGCGGCGCGGAGGTGCTGTGGGTGTCGTTCGATTCGCCGGCCGACACCGCCGGACTCGACATCGGCGATGTCATCACTTCGTTCGACGGCAAGCCCGTTGTTTCCCACGGCGCCCTCGAGACCCTCCTGATGGCGCGACGCCCCGGCGACACCGTCGAGATCGGCTGGCGCGACAAGACCGGCGCCCCGCAGTCCGCCTCCCTGACCGTCGAAGCCGGCCCCGTCCGCTGATCCCGTCCGCTGCCCCCGGGTGAGGGGAACCGTCATTCGGCCCGACCGGGTGTCGGGTCCCTTCACCCGGCGCGGGATAATTGCCGGGTGAGTGCAACACTGCGTATCGACGGGCTGTCCGCATCCCGAGGTGAACGAGCCCTCTTCAGCGGCCTCGATCTGACTGTCGGCCCCGGCGACGTGATCGGCCTGGTCGGCGCGAACGGCGCCGGGAAGTCGACGCTGCTCACGACCCTCGCCGGCGTCGGCACCGCCGACGTGACCGGCACGGTTTCGCTCAGCCCACCCGACGCGACCGTCGGGCATCTCGCGCAGGAACCCGAACGCATCGCCGGGGAGACCGTCCTCGGGTTCCTCGAGCGTCGCACCGGGGTCGCCGACGCCGAACACGTGATGAATACCGCAGCCGAAGAACTCGGCCGATCCGACGTTGACGAATACACCCCGGCGCTCGAGCGATGGCTCGCACTCGGTGGCGCCGACCTCGCCGAACGCGCCGAGAAGACCGTCGCTGACCTCGGCCTCGCCATCGGACTCGATGCGCTCATGACCGGACTGTCCGGCGGGCAGGCAGCCCGTGCGGGGCTGGCGGCGCTGTTGCTCTCGCGCTATGACGTCTTGCTGCTCGACGAGCCGACCAACGACCTCGATCTGGCCGGGCTCGAACAGCTCGAGCGGTTCGTCACCGAAACTCGTACCGCGCTCGTGCTGGTCAGCCACGATCGCGAGTTCCTGGCGCGCACCGTGACGGGCATCGTCGAACTGGACCTGACGCAACAGCAGATCGCCGTGTACGACGGCGGGTACGACGCGTACCTCGTCGAACGGGACGTTGCGCGGCGGCACGCACGCGAGGCCTTCGAGGAGTACTCCGACACCAAGCAGCAGCTCGAGGATCGTGCGCAGATGCAGCGCAACTGGCTCGAGCACGGTGTCCGCAACGCGCGCCGCAAGTCGAAGGACAACGACAAGATCGGCAAGAAGTTCCGCGCCGAATCCACCGAGAAGCAGGCGGCGAAAGCACGCCAGACACAGCGCCGCATCGAACGCCTCGATGTCGTCGAGGAACCGCGCAAGGAGTGGGAGTTGCGGATGTCGATTGCGTCCGCGCCCCGGAGCGGCGCAGTCGTCGCCACGATGAACGGTGCCGAAACGACCCGCGGTACTTTTCGATTCGGTCCCGTCACCACCCAGGTCGATTGGGGCGACCGAATTCTGGTGACCGGCCCCAACGGCGCAGGAAAGACGACGCTGCTCGGTCTGCTGCTCGGCACGCTGACACCGGATGCGGGCAGCGTCTCACTCGGATCCGGTGTCCAGGTCGGCGAGATCGACCAGGCGCGTGGATTGTTCGAGGGCAGCGAACCCCTGGTCGAGGCATTCGGCGCCCAAGTGCCCGACTGGCCCGACGCGGACGTTCGGACGCTGCTCGCGAAATTCGGGCTCAAGGGCCACCACGTGCTGCGGCCGGCGTCGTCGCTGTCGCCGGGGGAACGCACCCGCGCCGGACTCGCGCTGCTGCAGGCCCGGGGGGTGAATCTGCTGGTTCTCGACGAGCCGACCAATCACCTGGACCTGCCGGCGATCGAGCAACTGGAGGCGGCCATCGACAGTTTCGACGGCACCCTGCTGCTCGTCACCCACGACCGCCGGATGCTCGACACCACACGCAGTACCCGGCGCTGGCGACTCGACGACGGGAAGCTGATCGAGGAGAACGCATGAGTGGCAGTGTCCGCGTGGACAGTTGGACATGGTCGGTGCGCTTGTTCAAAACCCGCTCGGCCGCTGCGGCCGCATGCCGGGCCGGGCACGTACGCGTCGACGGGGCTGCAGCGAAGCCGTCGACGCCGGTGATGATCGGCGCGGAGGTCCGGGTGCGCGCACACGGGTTCGAGAAGATCGTCGAGGTCACCCAACTGGTGAACAAGCGCGTCGGCGCCCCGGTCGCGGCAACCGCATACCTCGACCACAGTCCGCCACCTCCGCCCAAGGACGTTCTCGCCTCGCTCCCCCAGCGTGACCGCGGGGCCGGGCGTCCGACGAAGAAGGACCGCCGCGAACTGGACCGGATCCGCGGGTTCAACGAGGACTGAGCGCTCCCCACCCGACGCTCCTGAGCGAGCGTGGCCCCCACTTCATCAGATCGACTGAGAGTGCCACTCGCTCAGTCGACCGGTTGACAAACCATTGGGTTTTCACAACACTTTGTTGCATGAGTCCGGTACGCCGGGGGGAAGCCCTCCCCATCTTCAACCGGATCCGCGTGCTTCGCGCGGACCGCGGATTGAGCCGCAACCAGCTCGCCGAACTGGTCGAGGTCAATCCGCAGACCATCGGCGCCCTCGAACGCGGCGACCACTACCCCAGCCTCGACCTCGCGTTCCGCATCTGCGACGTCTTCGGCTTGCCCGTCGAGGCCGTCTTCGCACGCTCGCAGTTCGCACCACTGTCCGACGGCCTGTATCGCCCCACACCGAAGGAGGCTTGAGATGTCCGCGCAGAACCTGCTCGAGCGGTACGAGGCACACCGCACCCGCAGATTCCTCAAGAACCAGGAGCAGACGGCGGGATGGCTCCGATCCTGGCGCACCCAGTCACGCCGACGCCTGCTCACAGTGATTCTCGCCGTCCTGTTCGCCGCGATGTTCGTCACCTCGATCGTCACGTACTTCACATTGGTGGCCGCACTCGCCTGGCTACCGCTGACACTCGCGTTCCTCGTCACGTGGACCTCGCTGCAGATCGTGTCGAGCCGGCTGTCCGACGCACCCCGGCACGCCCTCGACGAACGCGAGATCGCCGAACGAAACAGCGCCCGATCGATCGGGCTCAGCGTCGCCCAGGCCCTGGTGCTGATTCCGATCCTGGCCCTGATCTTCGGATCGACCATCGACAGCATCGACCATCAGAGTTTGTGTTATGCCGCAGGCTGTTTCGCTCTCGCCTCGATTCTGCTCGCCGGATGCCTGCCCGCGATGATCCTGGGCTGGATCCGCCCCGACGACGACCCGGAGGACACACTATGACCCTGGCCCTGAGTCATCTGTCGAAACGTTACGGCGACACCATCGCCCTCGACGATCTGAGCTTCGACGTCCAACCCGGTGAGCTGTTCGGGTTCGTCGGCAGCAACGGAGCCGGAAAGACCACCACCATGCGCATCGCCCTCGGTGTGCTCGCGGCCGACTCGGGTGAGGTACTGCTCGGCGGAAAGCCGGTGGACCTCGATGTGCGCCGCACCATCGGTTACATGCCCGAGGAACGCGGCCTCTATCCGAAGATGAAGGTCGGAAAGCAACTGTCCTATCTCGCTCAGCTGCATGGGCTTTCCCGCTCCGAGGCCGACGACGCGGTGCGGCGGTGGACCGATCGACTCGGTATCGCCGAACGGGTCGGTGACACCGTCGATTCGCTCTCGCTCGGCAACCAGCAGCGTGTGCAATTGGCCGCCGCACTCGTCCACGACCCGAAGGTACTCGTCCTCGACGAGCCGTTCTCCGGCCTCGATCCCGTCGCCGTGGACGTCATGAGCGATGTTCTCGTCGAGAAGGCGAACAGCGGGGTTCCCGTGGTCTTTTCGAGCCACCAGCTCGATCTCGTCCAGCGTCTGTGTCACCGTGTCGGCATCATCGCCAAGGGACGGATGCGCGCCACCGGGACCGTCGGCGAGCTCCGCGCCGGCGGCGACGCCCGCCTCGTCGTACACGCTCCGCAGGCGCCGGACGGCTGGGCGAACGCCTTGCCCGGCGTCGGCACGATCGAGCACACGGACGGCCGCACGGTCCTGTCGCTCGCCCCCGGCACGGACGACCAGCAGATCCTGAAGACCGCACTCGACACCGGTCCGGTCCACGAATTCACGCTGCACCGACCGTCGTTGACCGACTTGTTCCGAGAGGTGGTGTCCGCATGAGCGCCCCGTTGTCCACGACCCGCGCGATCGGGCTCGTCGCCCGACGCGAATTCCTCACTCAAGTTCAGAAGAAGAGTTTCGTCATCAGCAACACGATCGTGCTCGTCGCGATCGTGGTGGGTATCGTCGCGATGTCGATCTTCGCCGGAGGCGACGACGACAAGCCCACCGTCGGCATCGTCGGCGCGCCCGGATTGAGCGCGACCCTCGATGCGATCGGCGGATCGGCAGGCACCCCGCTCGAGATTTCCGAACTGCCGGACGCCGACACCGGCCGCGCACAGGTCACCGCAGGCGACCTCGACGTCGCGCTGATCCCGGGCGGGGACGGAACAGTCACCGCCGTCACCGAATCGAACATCGACGTCACCCTGAAGGCCCTGATCGACGCCGCGGTCGCACAGCAAGCACAGTCTGCGGCGCTGACCGAACGCGGCGTCGATCCCGCCGAGATCGCGACCGCCACAGCGCAGTCGGTGGTTGTCGTCGATGCGCTCGACCCGCCCGATCCGGAGCAGGGCGAACGCATCATCCTCTCGATCGTCGCCGTCGTATTGCTGTACATGCAGATCATGATGTTCGGCATGTACGTCGCGATGGGGGTCGTCGAGGAGAAGTCGTCGCGCGTGGTGGAACTGCTCCTGTCGACGCTGCGTCCCCTGCAGTTGCTGTGGGGCAAGATCATCGGCATCGGCGCCGTCGGGTTGCTGCAACTCACCGCGTACGGAGTCGTGGGTGTCGGAGCGGCCCTGGCCACGGACACTCTCACCATCACCGGTACGGCGCTCGGGGTGCTCGCGAGCACGCTCGGCTGGTTCGTCCTCGGTTTCGCGTTCTTCGCAGTGCTGTATGCCGCCGCCGGGTCGATGGTGTCTCGGCAGGAGGACGTCAACTCCACCTCGGGTCCGCTGATGATCGTCATCCTCGCGATGTTCTTCGCCGCGTTCTCGTCCGTCGACGATCCCGAGGCCACGTGGAGTACCGTGCTGAGCTGGATTCCGCCGTTCTCGGCGATCCTCATGCCGCTGCGGATCGCCGCCGGGGTGGCGTCACCGCTCCAGATCGTCGGCACCGTGGTGCTGATGCTCGCCACCACCGCGTTGCTGGGGGTCGTGGCCGCGAAAATCTACCAGCGTTCGATCCTGCGGATCGGCCGCACCGTCACCTGGAAGGAAGCACTCGGGCGATGACCGCGCCACCCGGCGACTACGGTTCTCGTATGGCAGGCAGCAAGATTTCGGCACACGACTTCATCGGCGCCGTCGTCGACGACGACAGCTTCGTCTCGTGGGACACGACCCCCGTCGACGTCCGTCCCGACCCGGTGTACCGCGCCGACCTCGATCGGGCCGCGGCACGGTCCGGCGTCGACGAATCGGTGATCACCGGCCTCGGCACCGTACACGGACGCCCCATCGCGATCATCGCGTGCGAATTCGCGTTCCTGGCCGGGTCGATCGGGGTGGCGGCCTCCGAGCGGATCGCCTCGGCGATCGAACGTGCCACCGCGGAGCGGCTGCCGCTGCTCGCGTCGCCCACCTCCGGTGGCACACGCATGCAGGAGGGCACGCTCGCGTTCGTGCAGATGGTGAAGATCGCGGCGGCGGTCGCCGCGCACAAGGCCGCGCATCTCGGCTACCTGGTGTATCTGCGGAATCCGACGACCGGCGGGGTGTTCGCCTCATGGGGGTCGCTCGGGCACATCACCGCCGCCGAACCGGGTGCCCTCGTCGGTTTTCTCGGCCCGCGCGTCTATCAGGCGCTGTACCACGAGGAGTTCCCGAAGGGCGTACAGACCGCCGAGAACCTGTCCGACAAGGGGGTGATCGACGGTGTGGTGCCACTCGAGGCACTGCGCCGGCTCGTGCACCGCACGCTGCGGGTCCTGCTCGAACCGAGCAGCCCGGACGACGACGCCGCACCGGCCGTCGCCGATGTCGACGAGGTACCGGATGTGCCGGCGTGGCAGTCGGTGATTCTGTCCCGCCGACCCGAACGTCCCGGTATCCGCCAGTTGCTGCGGCACGCCGCGTCGGCGCAGGTACCGCTGTCCGGGACGGGGCAGGGCGAAACCGACAAGACGGTGTTGCTGTCGCTCGCCAGGTTCCGCGGCGTGTCGTGTGTGCTGTTCGGTCAGGACCGCAGCGGCCAGTCCGCGGCCCTGACGATGGGGCCGGGCGCCCTGCGGGAGGCACGTCGCGCGATGCGGCTCGCCGACGAACTGCGACTGCCGCTGGTGCTGGTCATCGACACCCTCGGCGCGTCACTGTCGCGGGAGGCCGAGGAGAAGGGTCTGGCACCCGAAATCGCCAGATGCATCGCCGATCTGGTGACACTGCCGACGCCGACGGTGTCGGTGCTGCTCGGCCAGGGCAGCGGCGGCGGGGCGTTGGCGCTGCTCCCGGCCGACCGTGTCCTGTGCGCGCAGAACGGCTGGCTGGCACCGCTGCCGCCGGAAGGCGCGAGCGCGATCGTGCACCGCGACACGACGCACGCACCGCAGATGGCCGCCGCACAGGGGGTGCGATCGCGGGATCTGCTGCACCACCGCATCGTCGACGGAGTGATCCCCGAATATCCGGACGCCGCAGAGGAGCCCCTGGATTTCGTGAAGCGGGTCGGCGCTGCAGTCGCCGTGGAACTCGGCGGCCTGGCACGCGAATCCGCCGAGACCCGGTATTCACGGCGGCTCGAGCGCTACCGTCGACTGGGTTTGCCCGACTGACCGTTCCGATGCAGGAGGCCTCGTGACCACCCGAATGCCGACCGTCACCGCGCTCGCCGCACTCGTGATCGCGTCGAGTGCGTGCGGAGCCGAACACGATGCGCAGGAATCCGCACCGGCGTGCACCGAACCCGGCCCGCCCGACGTCACGACACCCGACGGCTGGCTCGGCTACCTGGCGGCCCACCCGGACACCACGTCATACCTGATCGACGATGGTCGCGGCACCCGGATCGACCACGATGCCGACACCGATCGATCGCTGGCATCGGCCGTGAAGGTCGTGCACCTGGCCGCCTATGCACGGGCCGTGGCCCAAGGGACGATGGATCCGAACGAGCAGGTCGCCGTCGAGGAATGGGAACGGTGGTACCTACCCGGCACGGATGGCGGCGCGCACGAGGCCGCGGTGGCCAGGCTCGGTGGCGGCCCCACGGTCACGCTCGACGGCATCGTCTCGGCGATGATCCAGGAAAGCGACAATGCCGCACCGGACTATCTGCGAGCGCGACTCGGCGACGATGCGCTGGGCGAAGCGGCGACCGCCGGTGGCTGGACCGATTTCGAGCCGCCGACCTTGTTGGGCTCGTTCGTGATCGCCCTCGACCCGGAATCCGCGGGCAGTGATCCGTGGGAGGTCGCCCGGCGCTACGCCGACGACCCCGCGTTCCGCGACACGATCCGGGCCTCGGTCACCCCCGACAATCCGGCATTCACCGAACCTGCTCTGCTCGAACAGATCCGAACAACGGGAGGCCTCGGCTCAGCAGCCGACCTCACCGCGGTCCACCGGTCGATCTCCGACGGCTCGTTCGGCGCAGGTGCCGACATCGCACGGAACCACCTCGAATGGCAACCGGCACCGGACATCCCGGATGTAGCCGGCATCGGGTTCAAGGGTGGCGCGCTGCCCGCGGTCGTGACCGACGCCCTCACCGTCCGTTTCGACGACGGGACGATCGCGTCGGGGGTGCTTCTCGTGTCTGGCATGTCCGACGAGGATCATGCCGCCGCCTTGGCGACCTACGCGTGGCAACCGCTCATCATCGGCGCTCTCACCGACCCTGAGATCGCCGATACGCTCGCGTGCCTGCCGTGATCGGTTGCGGTGCCCTCTCACCCACCGGAGACGGCGACAGCGCCCGCGGTGATCGCGGCGATCATCCCGGCGTTGACTGCATCGACGGCGTGTCGGACCGCGGCGCCCGCCCACTCTCCTTCGGCGATCTGCTTCGCACGCGCTGTCACGGCTCGCTTGTTCGCGTCCGGGAAAAGCCTCGGGGCCACGGAAACGGCTGACAGCAGCGAGATCAGCGCCGCGATCCGCATGGACGGGGTGAGTCCGTCGACCAGGGCGGACCGAACCTCGGCATGGACACGCCGTTCGTGACTTTCGTCGATCGCAGGCCAACGGCGGGTCGGGAACACCCCGAGAATCCGTCCGCGCTCCTCGCGCACCCAGCCGCGATCGACGATGCGGCCGAGCACCACCTCCCGCGCTCCCTTCGCGAGCTTCTCGATCGCCGCAGCCGGCTTCATCGGTTTCGCCGCGGTGAGCCTGCCTGCGGCATCGGCGAGCACCGGATCGGTCGGCGCCTGCTCCGCGTGCACGACGAGTCTGCCCTTCCGGACCACGGCGCCGTCGACATCGAGCGTGACCGTTCCGGTCAGAGCGAGCTCGAGCAGAATCGCACCGGCCAGCACGCGCGGCAACCGACTGCTGTCGACGATCGGCTTGCCGGTCTCGTCGTCCAGCAGCACCAGCAGCAGGTCCTCGGCCAGTAGCGTCATGTGGTCACGCTACCGGCCGATGCCCGTTCGCTGCCCGCTCGTCGCCCGTTTCGCACCGTCCGTCGCACGGCGCCCCCGCGACACCGCCCGGTCACGCCTGCGGCGCCGCGCAGTCGCATACAGTGTTCGGCGTCACAGTGCAGTGCGGAGGAAGGACACCGATCGATGAGCTCGTACGCGGAGGCGTTCCGGCAAAGCATGGACGACCCGGAAGGGTTCTGGCTCGACGCCGCGCGCGGGGTGGATTGGGTGAATGCACCGACCCGCGCGCTCGACGGTTCCGACGCGCCCGCCTTCCGCTGGTTCCCGGACGGCACCCTCAACACCAGCGTCAACGCTCTCGACCGGCACGTGCAGGCAGGTCACGGCGACCGCACCGCACTGATCTGGGATTCGGCGATGGTGCCGGCCACCCGCACCTACACCTATGCCGAACTGCTCGACGAGGTCGCCGTGTTCGCCGGGGTACTGCGCGATCAGGGCGTCGTCGCCGGCGACCGGGTCATCGTCTACATGCCGATGATCCCGGAGGCGGCCGTCGCGATGCTCGCCTGCGCCCGCATCGGCGCCGTGCATTCGGTGGTGTTCGGCGGATTCGCGGCGAAGGAACTCGCCACCCGTATCGACGATGCCCAGCCGGTACTGCTGGTGACGGCGTCGGGCGGACTCGAACCGGGCCGCACCGTCGAATACCTCCCGATGGTCGAGCAAGCGATCGAACTGGCGCAGACACCACCGCACACCGTGATCGTCAAAGACCGTGCCACGGTTCCGGGTTCGGCCGCCGACTACAAGGGGTCGTCGGCGTCGTGGTTCGACTGGGACGACCTGACCTCCGACGCGACACCGGCGGACCCGGTCACGGTCGCGGCTACCGATCCGCTGTACATCCTGTACACGTCGGGCACCACCGGGAAGCCGAAGGGTGTGGTGCGCGACAACGGCGGTCACGCGGTCGCGTTGACCTGGTCGATGCGCAACATCTACGACATTTCCGCCGGTGACGTGTGGTGGACCGCCTCGGATGTCGGCTGGGTCGTCGGCCACTCGTACATCGTGTACGGGCCGCTGCTTGCGGGTGCGACGACGGTGATGTATGAGGGCAAGCCGGTGGGCACCCCCGATGCGGGGGCGTTCTGGCGGATCATCTCCGAATACGGTGTGCGCGCGTTGTTCACCGCACCGACCGCGATCCGCGCGGTCCGCAAAGCCGATCCCGACGCCGAGGAACTGAAGAAGTACGACATCTCGTCGCTCCGAACACTGTTCGCGGCGGGTGAGCGACTCGACCCGGACACGTACGCGTGGGCGACCGAGATCCTGGACCGCCCGGTCGTCGACCACTGGTGGCAAACCGAAACCGGCTGGGCGATCGCGGCGAATCTGCGTGGCCTCGAACCGATGCCACTCAAGGCGGGCTCCCCAACCGTCCGGGTTCCGGGGTACCGCGTCGACATCGTCGACGGCGAAGGCACACCCGTCGAGGCGGGTACCGAAGGCAACATCGTCATCGCCCTGCCGTTGCCGCCCGGCACGTTGACCGGGTTGTGGCGCGACGAGGACCGATACCGGCGTTCCTATCTGGACACCTTCCCCGGCTATTACCTCACCGGTGATTCCGGCTACATCGACGAGGACGGCTACGTGTTCGTTCTCGGTCGCTCCGATGATGTCATCAACGTTGCCGGGCACCGCCTTTCGACGGGAAGCATGGAGGCGGTCGTGGCGTCGCACCCCGCGGTCGCCGAATGCGCGGTGATCGGGATCCGCGACGAACTCAAAGGGCAGCGGCCGAGCGGCTACGTCGTCCTCAAGGCCGGTGCCACCATCGACGCGGAGACATTGCGCACGGAACTGGTCGGCATGGTCCGCGACCAGATCGGTGCCGTGGCGACGTTCCGGGATGTGACGGTCGTGCAGGCGTTGCCGAAGACCCGGTCCGGCAAGATCCTACGAAAGACGATGCGGCAGATCGCCGATCACGAGCAGTACACGGTGCCGTCGACCATCGAGGACCCGGCTGTGCTCGAGGCCCTGGAACAGCAACTCGGCGGCTGAGCAACAAAACGCGGTTCAGTGGCACCGGTTTCAGCGTCGCCGGCGGCGCCGACGGATCACGAGTAGCACTCCCAGCACCACGGCCACACCCGCGACCGCGGCAATGATGTCGGGGCGGTCGCGCAGTTCGTCCACGCGGTGCTCCGCGGCGGTTCGCACCCGAGTGGGAACGTCGAGGCGGTCGGTGAGTTCACCGACCGTCGCGGCGAGTTCGGTGCGTTGCCGTGTGAGGTCGGACTCGGTCATCGTGTTGCTCCTTTCGCGGCGGCGAGGTCTGCGCGCACGCTGTCGACGGTGTGAGCCGGGACGGGTGGGGCGGCATTCCGCGCTCGGCCGGCACCGACCGCCGCGAGGATACCGCCGAGCACGAGTACGGCGGCTGCGACGATCAACGCGGCCAGCCACGGTTCGAGCGCCGTCGCCAACCCCAGCACTCCGGCGGCGATGAGGGTCGCGAGCCCGAGATACATCAACAGTGCTCCGGCGCCGGAAACCCCCACGCCGATACCGATGCGCGTGCCTTTCGTCTTCACCTCGTCGAGGCCACGAGTGATCTCCGTGCGTACCAGAGTGGAGACCTGTGTGGTGAGCCGGTCGACGAGATCCACGGTCGACAGGTCTGCGGGTTGCTCCGCCACGGAGCGGTCATATGGGTTCGTCATCATGTCGGTCCTTCCGTGTTGTCGTCGGTGCCGGTGCGCAGCCGCCGACCGTGGTCGACGAGTTCCCGCAGTTTCGCGTCGTTCTTGTCGCTCACCCGGGTGTCCCGTTCGGGTAGTTGCAGCGTCTCCTCTGCCTCGATTCCCGCCTGCAGTTGGCGGCCGCGTTCGAGTTCCGCGTCGAACTCGGCCCCGAACAGTAGCGCCAGGTTCGTGATCCACAGCCAGAGAAGGAAGATCACCGCGCCTGCGAGCGAGCCGTACGTGCGCTCGTAGCTGCCGAAATTGGAGACGTAGAAGGCGAGGATCAGCGACGCGACGATCCAGGTGCCGATCGCGATGAACGAACCCATGCTCAGCCACCGGAACTTCGGTTGCTCCACATTGGGTGTCACGTAGTAGAGCACCGCGACGATCGCTACGACGAGAACGAGCATCACCGGCCATTTCGCGATGTTCCAGACGGTGACCGCGGTGTCGCCGAGTCCGACGGCATCGCCGAGCGCGCGGGCAATCGGACCGCTGATCACCAGCATCGTGGCGGTCGCACCCGCCGCGACGAGCGCCAGCGCGGTGACGAGGAGCATGAGCGGCCGCAGTTTCCACACCGGCCGTCCCTCGTCGATCTCGTAGATGCGGTTCATTGCGCGTCCGAATGCGCCGACGTAGCCGGAAGCGGTCCACAGTGCGCCGAGCACACCGACGATCAGTGCGAATCCCGCGGCCGGGGCGTTCACGAGTTGCTCGATCGGGCCGCGCAGGGTGTCCACCGCCGACGACGGCCCCAGGTCGTCGACCATCTGCAGAATCCCGTCGACCGTGGATTGCCCTTGGCCGACCACGCCGAGCAGCGACACCACCACGAGCAGGGCGGGAAACAGCGACAGCACGGCGTAGTAGGTCAATGCGGCGGCCAGATCGGTGCATTGGTCGTGACCGAATTCCCTGACGGTCCTGCGGATCACGTACTTCCACGATGTTTTCGCCAAGTCCGTTGGCTTGTCCGGTTTACGCGGATCGTCGGCGGCAACCGCCTCGTCGTCGGACGCATCGCCGTCACCGGTGCGCCCCGAACCATGATCGACCGTCATGAATGCTCGAGTACCCACCGTCGGCGTCGGGTAACCCCGCGCGGCCGGAACCACCACTGCAGGCCGATGCGGCGTACGATGCGGTCGTGTCCGATGTCATCAGCGGATCGAGCGACGGGTTCTCGTCCGTAGCGAACCAACTCGACTATCCGATGTTCCTGGTGACCACCCGTGCCGTCAACGAACGCAGCGGGTGCCTGGTCGGTTTCGCCACGCAAGTGGGGATCGACCCGCCACGGTTCCTGGTCGGGCTTTCCGACAAGAACCGCACGTTCCGGGTTGCCGCCGCGGCCGATCACCTCGCCGTGCACCTCCTCGACCGGACGCATCTGCCGCTGGCCACGCTGTTCGGCGCCCACACCGGCGACGACGTGGACAAATTCGCACAGTGCCGTTGGAGTGACGGTCCCCACGGGTTGCCCATCCTCGACGATGCCGCGGCGTGGTTCACCGGCGCGATCCTCGGCCGAACCGATTTCGGCGATCATGTCGGCTTCCTGCTCGCCCCCGATCTCGGTGAACTCCGCGGCGACCTCACCGACCTCGTCACCTTCCGCGACGTACGTGGCATCGAGCCCGGGCACCCTGCCTGACACGGGCTCCCCGGACATCCGCTCGGTGGCCGGTCGTTCTCCTGTCCGATCGTCACAGCGGTTGACTGGGCACCGAGCGGCTGCGGCGGAGTGCTCGCTCGAACCGCGCGACGACACCGCTCAGATCGACGACGTCCCCGCGGTCGAAGGTTCCCGTGTGCACATGCCGTGTCGTCGACCGCTGCCCACCGCTCCCGCGCCCGTTGGTGGTATGTACCCGTGCGAGATCGGTCCGCCATACGTCGAGCCCGTGCAGTACGGCAGCGGAAATGTGACTGATCGCCGCCGATGGCCCGAGTTTCACCGCTGCGGCCCGGGCATGGATCGCGTGCCGGTCGACGTCGTCGAGGTGACGTGTTCCCTCACCGCCAAGATGCACACCGGGCGTGAGCCGTGTGAAGTCACCACGTCGCACCGCGCGCCGCAGTTCGGCATCGGTGCGGCCGGCAGCGAGGGCGGCGCGTCGGAACAGCGGTTCTGGCATGACGATCAGCGTGCCGCACAGCGACCGCCTCACCGTCCGGACAGCGGTCGTCCGCGCAGATCTGTGGATGAACGAGCCGCCTGTGGAATTCGTATCCGCTCGATCGCCGGTCGTGCGCCCGTCCGATCGTCATAGCGGATGGCTGGGCACCGAGCGGATCCCCGTGGTGTGATCGGATGATGCGCCGCCTCGACGACCCGACCGACCCCACCCGCGAACTCGACGACGTCGACCTGCGCGCCCTGTATTCGTATCCGCCGGACCTGGCTGCGCCGTGGATCCGCGTCAACTTCGTCTCGTCCCTCGACGGTGCCGTCGCGATCGACGGCCGGTCCGGTGGTCTCGGCACTCCCGCCGACAAGAAGATCTTCGGGCTGCTGCGTGAACTCGCCGAGGTGATCGTCGTCGGCGCGGGCACCGCCCGCAGCGAGAACTACGGGGGCGCGCGCACGAGTCCGGCTCTGCGCGAACGTCGTGCGGCGACCGGACTACCCGAGATCGCACCGATCGTGGTGGTCACCGCGACCGGCGACCTCGATCCCGGGATGCGCCTGTTCACCGACACGGTCGTGCCACCGGTGGTGTTCACGAGTGCCCGGGTGCCGGACGCGAAGCGTCGCGCGTTGACCGATGCGGGCGCGGATGTGCGGGTCGTCGCCGAGCACGACATCGACGGCGCCACGCTCGTCGCGGCGCTCACCGACACGGGATGGCGCCGGGTGTTGTGCGAGGGCGGCCCGAGGTTGTTCGGCACCCTGATCGCCGACGAGTCGGTCGACGAACTGTGCCTGACGTTCGCTCCGATGATCGCGGCCGGCACGGCGGGCCGGATCGCGACCGCCCCGGTATCGGTGCCGACACCGATGCGGCGTGAGCACCTCCTGGCCGACGACGACGGAACCCTGCTGGGCCGCTGGGTTCGGTCCGGCGACAGGAAAGGAGACAGGCATGGGTGACGTCGCCGACGGCACGCGCAGGTCCGGCGAACTGGTCGAGCGCCTCGCCGATCTCACGACCGGACGTGGCTACACGGTCGCATGTGCGGAGTCGTTGACGTCCGGGTCGATCGCGGCGCGACTCGGTGCCGGACCGAACAGTTCGGCGTGGTTCCGCGGCGGCATCGTCGCCTACGCACGGTCCGTCAAACACGGACTGCTGGAGGTGCCCGACGGTCCGGTGGTGTGCGAGGCGGCGGCGCGTGCGATGGCCGACACCACCGCGCGACTGCTGGACGCCGATCTGGTCGTCGCGGTGACCGGGGTCGGCGGTCCCGATCCTCAGGACGGTCGGCCGCCGGGCACGGTGTGTTTCGCGACGACCGGCACGGGCGACACCCGCTACGAGGAGCATCACTTCGACGGCGATCCGGAGGATGTGCTGGCACAGACGGTGCGGCGCGCCCTGGAGTTGCTGGTCGAGCGGGCGTCCGCCTGATCCGGCGATCCGTCAGAACACGTCGGACGAGACGTCGAGTGTCGTGCGGTCGAGGCTGTCCAGCAGGTCGAATTGCGGCCCGGTCTTCGGTAATTCGAAGCGAAAGAAATACTGCGCGGCCGCACGCTTGCCGTCGAAGAAGTCGCCCTCGCGGTCGCCGACGGTGAGGAGTTGCTCGAGCCAGATCCAGGCGACCACCACGTGCCCGACCGCCTCGAGATATATCGACGAATTCGCCAGCGCCAGTTCGGGATTACGGTCGGCCCACAACTTTCCGGTGGTCGCGCCCACCCGTACCACGGCCGCCTCGAGCTGCTGTGCGTAGTCGGCCGTGCCGCCGACAGCGTGTGCCTTCGCGATGGTCGCGGCAATGGTCTCGCCGAACAGCGCCAACCCGGCACCGCCCTTCATGATCACTTTGCGGCCGAGCAGATCCAGGCCCTGAATGCCGTGGGTTCCCTCGTGGATCGGGTTGAGCCGGTTGTCGCGGTAGAGTTGCTCGACATCGAATTCGCGGGTATAGCCGTACCCTCCGTGCACCTGCACGGCGAGACTGTTCGCCTCGAGGCACCACTGCGACGGCCAGGACTTCGCGATCGGGGTGAGTACGTCGAGCAGCAAGCCTGCGCGGTCGCGGGCATCGGCGTCGGCGGCGGTGCGCTGCTCGTCGACCAGCTTCGAGCAGTACAACCCCAGCGCGAGCGCCCCCTCGACATATGCCTTCTGCGCCAGCAACATTCGACGGACATCGGCGTGTTCGATCAGCGGAACCTGCGACGACGACGGATCCTTGTCCGCGAGGGGCCGGCCCTGGGTGCGGGTCCGCGCGTACTCGACCGACTGCAGGTAGCCGGCGTACCCGAGGGAGGTGGCGAGGAACCCGACGCCGATTCGCGCCTCGTTCATCAGCAGGAACATGTACGACAGGCCCTTGTTCGCCTCGCCGAGCAGGTACCCGACCGCGCCGTCGCGCCCGCCCGGGGTGAACGTCCCGTCACCGAAGTTCAGCAGCGCATTGGTGGTACCCCGGTTGCCCATCTTGTGATTCAGACCCACCAGGGCGACATCATTGCGGTCGCCGAGCGTGCCGTCGGTGTTCACCAGAATCTTCGGGACGATGAACAGCGAGATGCCCTTCACGCCCGTGGGGCCGCCGGGGATCTTGGCCAGCACCAGGTGAACGATGTTCTCGGTGAGTTCGTGGTCGCCACCGGAAATCCACATCTTGGTGCCGGTGAGCCGATAGCTGCCGTCACCCTGCGGGATCGCCTTGGTGGTGATGTCCGCGAGTGACGAACCTGCCTGCGGTTCGGACAGGCACATGGTGCCGAAGAAGCGGCCCTCGAGCAGCGCGGGCACATACGTCGCGACTTGGTCGGCGGTGCCGTGAGTGGCGATGACATTGGCGTTGCCGACGGTGAGGAACGGGTACGACGAGGTGGCGGCGTTCGCGGCCTGGAACCAGGCCATCGCGGCGCGCAGCACCGACACCGGTAGTTGCATACCACCGAGTGCCTCGTCGAAGCTGGCGGAGATCAGCCCGGCCTTCGAGAACTGGTCGAGCGCCTCCTTGACCTCCGGGATGATCTCGACCCGGCCGTCCTCGCCGATGCGCGGTTCGGTCGCGTCGGACTTCTTGTTGTGGGTGGCGAAGTACTTGGCCGCGAGGTCGGCGCTGAGGTCGAGGATGCCGTCGAATGTTTCGCGGGAATGCTCGGCGAAATACGGCCGGTCGGTCAGCGACACGACGTCGAGCCAGTCGTACAGCAGGAAGTCGAGGTCGCGCCTGGAGAGGACGGGGACGGGCATGAGCTTCCTTTCGAGACGACTAAGCGCTTACTTAGTAGAGCAACGGCGGTGCATGATGTCAACGAACCCCCGATCGACGAGGACGCACCGTGACCGACATTCCCACTGCAATCCCCACCGCCGCGGCGGCCGACCCGGTTCCTGCCCTGACCGGAGTCACGTCCGACGTCGCCCGTCGTCTCGTGCTCTCGGCCGTGGACTCGTTCGCCCGCCGTGGCTATCACGCCACCACCACCCGCGACATCTCCGTCGGGGCCGGTCTCAGCCCCGCCGCACTGTACGTGCACTTCGCCTCGAAGGAGCAGGTGCTGTTCGAAGCGAGCCTGCTCGGCCACCGGTTCGTCCTCGACACGATCACCGACGCCGCCGACAGCGCGACCGCACCTGCCGACCGGATCAGCGCGATCGTCGACCGGTTCGTGCGGATCCACGCCGTGCACCACACCATGTGCCGCGTCGCGCAATACGAACTGCATGCGCTGACCGGCGAACACCATCGGGTGGTCGCCGAGATCCGCCGTGCCACCGACACGCTGATCCGCACCGAAATCCAGCGCGGTGTCGACGCCGGCGTCTTCACCGTCGCCGACGTCCCGACCGCCGCGCTGGCAATCCTGTCGCTCGGCATCGACGTGGCCCGCTGGTATCAACCCGGACGCATCGACGTCGATGCGCTCGCCGGCAACTACATCGCTCTCGTGCTGTCCATGCTCGGCACGGTCCCAGCCCCTGGCACAGTTCAGTCATGACCACACCCGCTTCCGTGCTTGTCGTCGACGACGACGACGACGTCCTCGCGTCACTGCGTCGCGGTCTGCGTCTGTCCGGCTTCACCGTCCTCACCGCAACCGACGGCCGCGCCGCACTCGAGGTCGTCGAACGGCACCGGCCCGACGCCGTGGTCCTCGACATGAACATGCCGGTGCTGGACGGCACCGGGGTGGTCACCGCGTTGCGTGCCGCCGGCGACGACATTCCGATCTGTGTGCTCAGCGCCCGCAGCGCCGTCGACGACCGCATCGCCGGACTCGAGTCCGGTGCCGACGACTACCTCACGAAACCGTTCGTGCTCGCCGAACTGGTTGCGCGGATCAACGCCTTGCTGCGGCGCCGTCCCACCGGGACGTCCACGGCAACCGTGCGCGTCGGCGATCTCGTCCTCGACCCGGCCGGTCGCCGTGTCCATCTCGGCGGCGTCGTGGTGGCCCTGACCAAACGTGAATTCGAACTGCTCGACGTTCTGGCGCGCAACGCCGGAATCGTCTTGGCGCGCGAGCGACTGCTGGCGCTGGTGTGGGGCTACGACTTCGACGCCGACACCAACGTCGTCGACGTGTTCGTCGGATATCTGCGCCGTAAACTCGAGGCGGGCGGTGCGCCCCGCCTCGTGCACACCGTGCGCGGTGTCGGATTCGTGTTGCGGGAACCCTGATGAACCAGCGTTTTTCGCTTCGCACCCGCGTTGCGGCAGCGACGGCGTTGGGCACAACCATCGTCGTCGGAATCCTCGGGATGCTCGTCGCATTCGAGATCTCCCGCAACAATCTCGCCCAGCTCGACCGCCGACTCGACACCGCCGCACAGGTTCTCGTCCCCAACGCGGCGACCGCCGGCCTGTTCCTTCCCGCGCTCGGCGACGCCGGGGCGTTCGCCGTCACGATCCGCGCCGACACCGACGGCGGCATCCGCACCAGTACCCCCACGCAACTTCCCGAACTCGACGTCGGCGCCCATACCGTCACGGTCGGCGGCATCCGATACCGCGCTGTCACCGCGCCGGTCGAGGCGACCCGCGCACGCATGTCGGTCGCCGTTCCCTATGCCGAGGCCCAGGACATCACCTCCACTCAGCATCGGCAACTGGCCGTCGCCGGACTGTGCGCGATCGCGATCGCCACCGGACTCGGCTGGGTGTTCGGCGGCCGTGCGGTACGACCACTGATCGACCTCACCGGCCGGATCGCCGCGCGCGACCCGGATCTCGCACCCCGCCGGTCAGGTGTCCACGAGGCCGACGAACTCGCGGTCGCCGCCGGGTCGATGCTCGCCGACGTCGCACACGCCCAGGCGACGACCGATGCGGCGCTCGCGACGGCGCGGGACTTCGCCGCGGCTGCGGCCCACGAACTGCGGACACCCTTGACGGCGATGCGGACGGATCTCGAAGTGCTCTCGACCCATGAACTCACGGCTGCCGACCGTGCCGAGATTCTCGGTGACCTCACCCGCACTCAGGGACGGGTGGAATCGACGCTCGACGACCTCGAACGTCTCGCCCGCGGCGACCTGTCGAGCGCCGCCGATTTCGTCGACACCGACCCGGTCGAGATCTGTGATGCGGCAGCCGCCGATGCGCGCCGCCACTATCCGGACCTGACGGTGGAGGTCGCCGGGGAACCCGGCCGCCCGGTGCGTGCACTGCCCGCCGGTGTGCGGCTCATCGTCGAGAACGCGATCGCGAATGCGGTCCGGCACGGCGGTGCGCGCGTCGTCCGGTTGACGGTCGCGGCCGTGGGAGCGGACACGGTGCTCACGATCGACGACGACGGCAGCGGGGTGTCCGATGCCGAGAGGGACGTCGTTTTCGAACGCTTCCGGCGCGGCACGGGTGCGTCGCGGACCGGTTCGGGCTTGGGGCTCGCACTCGTCGCGCAGCAGGCGGCGCTGCACGGCGGCACGGCGCGCCTGGAGGA
>NZ_JBAQXC010000161.1:0-2429 GCF_049299235.1 Rhodococcus sp. (in: high G+C Gram-positive bacteria)
GCACTGAACGGTGACAGGGACGCCGGTCAGTCCGCGACCGCGATGACCGTCACGGAACCGGGTGCGACCTCGGTGAAACCGGCGTCCCGGACCGCGGCGATCCGGCCGGCTCCACCCGAGAAGGCACGGGCCCGCAACTCCCGCCAGCGTTCCGGGTCCGCGTCACGGACCGCGCAGCGGTAGTCGTTCACGGCCCACGCCATGGCGGCGTCCTCGTCGAGGACACCGGCCAGCAGCATCGCGGCGTGCCCGACCTGCGCGGCCGCCTTGCCCACGGTCATGTCGAGCGCGGCGTCGATCCACAACACCGGAACGCCGGGCGCAGGCTCGGCCGGGTCGTCGTGCGGCAGATCCGTACCACCGATCTGTAACCGTGAGATCCGCGGGTCCAGATCCCCCACCGGTCCCGGCACGAGGGCGCGGGCCTGCGCGCCGTCGTGGTCGACGGTGATTCCGGCGACGTCCTGCGCGGCGAGCCATTGTGCCCCTCGGGCACGCCGGCTGACCTTCCGGATCCGCGCGTCGTTCCACGCGAGATAGGTGTCCTGCCACGGCCCCGGATGCCCGTCGGCATCCGGCCCGACCCGCGGGTCCAGGCACAGGGCGATCGTCGCGGTCGCCGCGGCCTCGAGCAGTGCGCTGCGTCCCGGCGGATCCTGTTTCGGGATGTGCAGCACGATCGGCATCGCGAGGACTGCGGACGGGTCGTCGGGGTCCGGTCGATGCCCGTAGCCGCGGGTGAGCACCCGATGGCGCCCACCGAACCGGGGGTCGGGCTCAGGCACCGCTGTCGAGGGGGACGCGACGCAGCATCCCGTCCACCCGGTCGGCGGCCTCGATCTCGTCGCGGGTGACCCCGAGGACGAACAGCACGGCGTCGAGGTAGGGGTAGGACAGTGCGGTATCGGCGACCTCCCGCAACGCGGGTTTGGCGTTGAACGCGATACCGAGCCCTGCGGCGCTGAGCATGTCGATGTCGTTCGCGCCGTCACCGACCGCGACGGTCTGCTCGATCGGCACACCCACCTCGTCGGCGAACTCACGCAGCGCGCGGGCCTTGGCGGCGCGGTCGACGACGTCGCCGACGACCCGGCCGGTGAGCTTTCCGTCGACGATCTCGAGGGTGTTGGCGCGCACGAAGTCGAGTTCCAGTTCGTGGGCCAGTCCCTCGATTACCTGACGGAACCCACCGGAGACGACACCGCAGCGGAAACCGAGACGACGCAGCGTGCGGATCGTGGTGCGGGCGCCCGGCGTGAGTTCCAGGGTCTCGGCGACCTCGTCGATGACGGTCGCCGGCAGGCCCGCCAATGTCGCGACGCGCTGATTCAACGATTCGGTGAAGTCGATCTCGCCGCGCATCGCGGCTTCGGTGACGGCCCGAACCTTGTCCTCGACACCCGCGTGGGCGGCGAGCATCTCGATGACCTCACCCTGCACGAGGGTCGAGTCGACGTCGAACACGATCAGACGCTTGGAACGCCGGGCCAGCCCGCCGCGCTCGACGGCGATGTCGATCTCGAGTCCCGCGGCGACCTCGGCGAGGCCGGCCCGCAGCCGTGCGTCGGCATCGGCCCCGGCATCCACAGCCGACACCATGAGTTCGAGGCCGGTCAGCGGGTAGTCGGCGACACCGCGGATGGAGTCGATGTTGGCACCGAGGCGGGCCAGTTCCCGGCCGACCGACCGCATCGCGCGGGCTCTGACGGGACTGCCCAGCACGACGACAGCGTGGGTCGAGATCGAATGCTCACGACCGCGTTCGACGCCGGGCTGCACGTCGGCGTGCATGCCGACGGTCGCCATCGCGGCCTCGACCTCGTCCTGCAGCGCCTCGGGGTCGTTCGGACACTCGACCAGGACACCGAGGGTCAGTCGGCCTCGGATGACGACCTGCTCGACGTCCAGCAGATCCACTTCGTGGCGAGAGAGCGCCGCGAAGAGCACACCGGTCACGCCGGGATGGTCCGGTCCTGTCACTGTCACCAGCACGGTGGTGTCAGACGCCACTACGTCTCCGATCCTTCGTTCTCACAGGCACGGGCCTGTTCATTCTGCCAAGCGGAACAGCAACCGCCGGGGTCGGGGTGGTGCACCCGGTCATGCACGAGGCCCCGCCCGATACATCGGGCGGGGCCTCGTGGTCACCGTGTGCGATGCGGTTCGGTGAACCGCGTTACCTCAGGCTTCCTTGTCTGTACCCTCGTGCACGGCCACGTTGTGCTTGTGGCTGCCCGGGCCGACGTGGGCTTCGGCCCGCATCCGCTCGACCATGTGCGGGTAGTGCAGTTCGAACGCGGGGCGCTCCGAACGGATACGCGGCAGTTCGGTGAAGTTGTGCCGCGGCGGCGGGCACGACGTGGCCCATTCCAGGGAATTCCCGTAACCCCACGGATCGTCGACCGTGACGACCTGCCCGTACCGGTAAC
>NZ_JBAQXC010000162.1:0-13170 GCF_049299235.1 Rhodococcus sp. (in: high G+C Gram-positive bacteria)
CCCGTCGGGCCCGGCCCTTCACCGTTCCCACCGCGCGGCGAACCCTCGACTACTGGTCGAGACTTTTCAGTGAAACCAGCACCATAGCGTGTCCGAGGTGACATTGCTCAGCGCCCCACCCGACGCGGTGCGGCGTGTCCGGCCACCCGGACCGCGTTGTTCCATTACAGTCGGGCGGGTCGATCGCGAACCGGCGCGAGGAGGTCAAGGTGCGAGAGCTTCGAGTGGTCGGACTCGAGCCCGACGGGTCCCACGTCGTGCTCGCGGACCCCGCAACCGGAGAGAAGTTCCGCATCCCCGTCGACGACACACTGCGCGCCGCGTCCCGCGGCGACCTCGCGCGACTCGGTCAGATCCAGATCGAGACGACCAGTCAGCTCCGGCCTCGCGAAATCCAGGCACGGATCCGCAGTGGCGCATCCGTCGAGCAGGTCGCCGAAGAAGCCGGCGTTCCCCTGGCCAAGGTGGAACGCTTCGCCTACCCCGTTCTGCTCGAGCGGTCCCGGGCCGCCGAGATGGCACGGAACGGGCACCCCGTCCGAGCCGACGGTCCCGCGGTGGAGACCCTGCTCGACATCGTCACGCAGGCGTTTCGTGCGCGCGGCCACAGCATCGACGCCGCGGTCTGGGACGCATGGCGCGACGAGGACGGTCACTGGGTCGCGCAATTGCAGTGGCACGCCGGTCGTTCCACCAACAGTGCACACTGGCGCTACCAACCGGACGCGCACGGTGGCACGATCGTCGCTCTCGACGACATCGCGAGCGAACTCGTCGATCCGGACTGTGCGCGCCCGTTGCGTTATCTGACGCCGGTGTACTCGGCACGCGACGTCGACGACACCCCCGACACCGACACCGCGGCCGAGCGTCCCCCCGCCCCGGCGGATCCGATCACGCTGGATCGAATCGACGCGGACCCGGTAGAGCCGATGGAGCCGTCCGCCACCGCCACGATCGAGGAGCTCGCTCCCGAGCCGTCGAACGAGGACGACGACGGTGCGTTCGATGACGATCCGCAGCCGAAGCGGGCTCCGCAGCAGACACAGGGCAAGGACAAACGCGGCAAGCCTGCGCTCCCATCCTGGGACGACGTGCTTCTCGGCGTGCGCAGCAACGGGCGCGTCTGAGGGGCGGCCCCGGTGGCCGTGTCCGTCTCGACCCTCTGGTACGTCGATGCCCCGGATCCGGCTGCGGTCCTGCGATATGCGCGTCCCATCCGCGAGTCCGCCCACGCCCTCGTGGGACGACTCTATCCGAATCTGAATTCGGTTCCGCTGGAACGTGTTCCACTCATCGAAGCCGTTGCGTGCACCGATCCGAGTCGGATCCACGTGGGTAGCTACCCGGGCGTGACAGTGGTGTGCAGTCCCGACCTGTCACAGCGACAGCCGTCGAAGATCCCCGGAACCTGGACGCACACCCTGGGTTCCGAGGACACCTATCTGATCCGTTCTGATCCACGGCGGGCGTGGGGGGCGTTCGCGCACTGGCACCACGGCGAACTCCGGCGAGCATTCAGCGCGACGACCGTCGACATCTTCGAGGACGACGGCGTGCCGTTCGTGTGGGAAGGTCCGTTCTGGGCCGGCGCTCATCCGGTGCGCTGGCCCGTCGACATGTCCCCGCCCCCACAGGCACTGCCGTTCCATCCGCGGCGACTCGTCGAGGCAGCGAACGACTCGTGGCTCGGTTTTCGGTACATCGACGCCGAATCGGGCAGCCCGGATCCGGCCGGCATCGAGGTGTGGCGGTTCGGTCTCTACCCGGACGGCGGAACACCACCGGTCGCCGCGTCGGACCCGATCGCACCGCGACAGTTGCGACTGCGGCGCCAACCGCGACAGTGGCGATGGTTCCGCCGTACCCGGTGACACCCGATGCACCCGGATGTCAGACGAACGTGGCCAGCAGCATGAGCCAGCCAACCGGAACACCGACCGCGAATCCGGCAATTACCCAGCGCCACAACAGAACCCGAGACCACGACCACAACGTCGGGGCAGCTCCCGCACCGGCGACGACATTGACGGCGAGCGCGAGTAGCGGACTGACACCGGCCAGCACCGAACCGAACGCGAAGACGGTCACCACCGTGATGGCGAAGACGAATACCGCGAGTGCCGAACCGGTTGCCCACGGTGTCGCCGAACGAGCAGGCGGATGAGTCATCGCGGGATGCGCACCCGCTCGTAGAACGCCATCGCGGCAGCAGTCGCGACGTTGAGCGAATCGGTGCCCGGTGCCATCGGGATACGCGCCCGCACATCGGTGGCACGCATCGCGTCTTCGGTCAGTCCCGGCCCCTCGGCGCCGAGCAGCAGTGCCACCTTCTCCCCCGTCATCGCCGCGGCCAGCGTGACCGCCCGCGGATTCGGAGTCAGTGAAATCAACTGGAACCCCCGGTCGCGCACCAGATCGAGATCGTCCGGCCAGTTCGTCATCTGTGCGAACGGAACCCGCAGTACATGCCCCATCGAGACACGGACCGCGCGGCGGTACAGCGGGTCGGCGCAACCCTTGCCGAAGAGCACCGCGTCGACGCCGAGTCCGGCGGCGTTGCGGAACATCGAACCGATGTTCTCGTGATCGTTGACGCCCTCGAGGACGGCGATGGTGGTGGCCTTGTCGAGCAGGTCGAGTGGGACCAGCGGTTCCGGCCGGGTAGCGGCAGCGAGCACACCCCGGTTCAGGTGGAAGCCGACGACCTCGGCCATCACCGCGGCGGAGGTGCGGTAGTACGGCACGTCGACATCACGCAGGTCGTCGGCGAGTTCGTCGAACCGGCGATCGACGCCGAGCAGGCCGTTCGGCGTGAACCGCGAGTCGAGCATGCGCTGGACGACGAACGCACCCTCCGCGATGACCAATCCCTTGCCGCCGGGCAGGTCGGGCCGGCGATCGGACGAATTCAGATCGCGGAAGTCGTCCAGCCGGGGATCGGCGGGATCGTCGATGTCGATGACGTGAACCACGTCGACAATTCTGCCAGGACAGGGGTGTCGCCCGGCCCCGGGTGCGGGACGGCCGCCCGGCGTGGATCGGTAGCGGATCCGAGCAGTCAGGTGTATCGACGGACGATTCGGGTATCCACTGGATGTCGGATCGAACCGATACGACGAAATACGTTCGAACACAGGAGGTTCATGATGGGCGTCGGCGACAAGTTCAGCAACAAGGCCGAGGAACTCGGAGGGCGCGCGAAGGAAGCGGCCGGGGCGGCGACAGGTGACGACGACCTGAAGAACGAAGGCAAGGGCGACCAGGCATCGGCCGCGGTCAAGAAGGGTGCCGAGAAGATCAAGGACAAGGCCAACGACATTGCCGAGAAGATCACCGGCGACAAGGACAAGTGAGCCCAGCATGATGAACGGAGGTCGGAGCAGGCCGATCGCGCCGAAGCGTCCGCCTCGCGAAGCCGCCTTCGTATCGCTACCGGGAGCGAACGCTCCCGGTAGCGGCCTTACTTGTCGTCGGTGACCAGCGCGGTGAGGATGCCCACGGCACCGCGCAATGTCTCGAGGCTGTCCGGATCGAGCCGCTGCAGCCGCTCGGTCAGCCACACTTCGCGCGCCTGTGCCTCGTCATCGAGCAATGCCTGCCCGGTAGCGGACAGGGTGACGATGATCTGGCGTCCGTCGGTGGGGTGTGGCGTCCGTTCCACCAGACCGAGGTCGTTGAGCGAGGCGATCACGCGCGTCATCGACGGCGGCTGAACCTTCTCACGGGCCGCCAACGCGCCGGGGGCCATCGCACCATCCTGGCTCAGCGTCGACATTGCCGACAGCTGGGTCAGGGACACTCGCGAATCGGTGCGTCTCCCCCGCAAATGACGCGTCAAGCGCACGACGGCCAGGGCGAGATCGCCCGCCAGTGCACATGTCTCCGATGTCATGGCGAGCACAATACGTTATGGATTGGAAACTACCGACGTGCATCTACGTGAGCACGCTGGTGATGGGATCCACCACAAAGTATGCGGTGAACAATGCTGCCACAACCCACATCAGCGGATGCAGTGTGCGGATCTTCCCCGCGGCGACGTGCAGCACCACCCACGTGATGAATCCGACTCCGATGCCGTTCGCAATCGAATAGGTGAACGGCATCACCAGGATTGTCAGGAATGCGGGCAGGGCGACCTCGAACCTGCTGAAGTCGATGTCGCGAACCTGACCGATCATCAGGGCACCGACAACGATGAGGGCAGGTGCGGCCGCCTCGATCGGAACCATCTCGTACAGCGGTGTCAGGAACATCGCCGCGAGGAACAACACACCCGTGACGACGTTCGCCAGACCGGTTCGGGCGCCGTCGGCGATACCCGATGCGGATTCGACGAAGACGGTGTTCGACGACGACGAGGCGGCACCACCGACGATCGCGCCGGTACCCTCCACGACGAGTGCACGACCGACGTTGGGCAGATTGCCGTCTTTGTCGACCAGACCGGCTTCCTTGCCGAGTCCGGTCATCGTGCCCATCGCATCGAAGAAGTTCGCGAGGACCAGGGTGAACACGAGCAACGTCGCGGCGATGACACCGATCCGGGTGAAGGCACCGAACAGGTCGACGTCACCGACCAGACTCAGGTCGGGCATGCCTGCGATCTGCCCCGGTACCTCGGGGGTGCTCAGATTCCAGCCCTTCGGATTGGTGCCCATCGACGGTCCGACGTCGGTGATCGCCTGGACGATCGCCGCAACGACCGTGGTGACCACGATGCCGATGAGCAGGCCACCGCGTACCTTGCGCACCACCAGCACACCCATCAACAACACGCCGAAGACGAACACCGCCGTGGGCCACGACGCGATCGAACCGTCGATGCCGAGACCGACGGGCACGGTGGTCCCTGCCGCATCGGGGATGCGCCGGACGAAACCGGCATCGACGAGGCCGATGAACGCGATGAACGCACCGATACCCGCGGCGATGGCCGACTTGAGTTCGGGCGGAATCGCGTTGAACACCGCGGTCCGGAATCCGGTCAGCGCCAGAACCACGATGATGATGCCGTCGATGACGACCAGGCCCATCGCCTCGGGCCAGGTGACCTGTGGCGCGATGGATACCGCGAGCAGGCTGTTGATGCCGAGGCCCGCCGCTAGCGCGAACGGATAATTGGCGACGATACCGAACACGATGCTCATGAGGCCGGCGACGAGCGCGGTGACGGCGGCAACCTGATTGACCGGCAGGATGTTTCCGAGCACGTCGACCTTGGCGGTGGCGTCGTCGGCCGAGAAGCTCCCCAGGATCAAGGGATTGAGCACCACGATGTAGGCCATCGCGACGAAGGTCACGACGCCGCCGCGAACTTCCCTGGACACCGTCGATCCACGTTCGGTGATCTTGAAATACGTGTCCAGCAAACCGGTGCCTACGGCCATGTCGAATATCCGCTCCGAAGAAAACGTGCTCGAGTCGCAACCGGGAGATTATTGCAAGCGACAACTACTAGTCTGCAAATTGTGAAACACGCAGACGACGTCGCCGCGCAGGTCCGGCGCCTCGCCGATCCCCGACCCGCACTGGCCGTCGGCACCGCCCTGTGGGTCGCGGCGACGGTCGTCGTTCTCGTCGCCGGGGACAGATGGTCGGCGGCGCTGCCGGTGTGCGTGGCCGGAATCGTCGTGGGGCTCCTGGGATATGCACTGTTCCTGGTCCAACGCCGCGCTGCCCGCCGCGGCCGCCGCGGCGCGCAGGTCGGCCTGAGCTGACGATCCGGACGGTCGACTCGCCGGTCAGCGACGGATCCGCACCCGCGTGACCAACCACACCCACAGCAAAGCCCACAGCGATCCGAGAATCCAGCCCGCGACGACGTCGGTCAGCCAGTGCGCCGCCAGATAGACACGGGTCAGTCCGACGGCCACGGTGTAACCGGCGAGCCCGCCGTAGAGCATCGTGCGCCGCGCACCCTGCGGACGCGAGGACCGGGCGAGGACGGCCGCGAGGGTGACCGCCAGGATCGCGGACATCATCGCGTGACCGGACGGGAACGAATGGGTCGACAGGTCCACCAACCGCTCCGGCTGCGGCGGCCGCGTGCGCGCGAACAGCAGTTTGAGCAGGCTCATGACGGGCCAGCCGGTGAGTACGGCACCCGCGACCATCAGTGCGTCCTGCGGCCGGGAGGCACGCAGCAGCAGCAGCGTCGCGACGGTCGCGAGGATCGCGATGCCGACGGTGCCGCCGGTGTGGGTGACGACGGTTGCGGTCGTCGTGATCGGCGGCTCGCGAATCCCGAGCATCCAGTCGAGCACCGCGACGTCGACCGTCATCGCGCTGCGTCACCGCCGGTCACTGCCACGGCGAATCCCCCGGGAGTGCAGTGGGTGGTGCCGGAACGATCCACCCACCACGGCACGTCCCGTTCCCCCGTCACCGCACCCGAGCAGCGCACGACGAGCCGATCGTGGACAACGAGCGGTCCCCGGGGCAGCGCCACCCCGGCTGCGACGGCAGCGAGGACGGCCTGTGGTTCGCGGGTCCATTCGGAGGCCCTGCCCGGACCGGCCGGTTCACCCGAGACTGCGGCGGAGGCGAGCGTGAGGTCGAGCAGTTCGGCGAGGGCGACGGCCGTCGCCGCGGAGCCGATCACGATCCGGTCCGTGGGAATCAGCGCCGCGAACCACGGACGGTCCGGTACCAGCGCGTGCGACGCGTCGACGACGGTGCCGGCGATACTGCGCACCGCATCCGGCAGATCCAGTTCGGCAGCATCGAGCACTCCGGACGCGTAGGCACCGGCCAGCGCACTGTGCGCGGCGGCGACGACGGCCGGTGCCGGACAGCGGTCCGGGTCGGCGAGCCGTTCGATCAGCAACTCGGCCAGCCCGGTGCTGTCGATCACCGCTGCGGCCAGGCACGCACGCAGGCGTCCGGAATCGGGGTGCGGGCACGGATCGAGCAGTCCGGCGAAGGTCCCGTCGTCGGGGTCGCGCAACTGCCCGAGCGGCTGCCCGCCCTGGTGCGCGTAGGTGCGCAGCCACCACGCGGTGTAGCCGTCACGGTCCGCGAGCACGGCGGCCGTGTCGGGGTCCGCGGCAAGCAGCGACAACGCCTGCGTCCATCGGTTCTCGTCGACGAGGTCGAGATCACGGACAGCGACGAGAGTGTCCGGATCGGTATCGATCGTGTCCCACCACTGTTCCTCGTCGGGCAGGTCGTGGTCCGGTCCGGTCGGCAGGTCCGCGCGCAGCAGCGTGAAACTCCACCCGACACCGACGGCCCTCAACGATTCGGCGCCGTAGCGATCGACAAGATCGGAATCCACTGTGCCGAAGGGCGATTCATCGACCAGAACATCAGAGAGGGGTGCACCCGGCAGGAGCAGCTCGTCGGCGGGAACCAATTCGGCGTCGGTGCCGGGAAGCAGCAGCGCACCCAGTTCCCGAGGCAGATCGCCGCCCTGGACACGGGCGGTCAGCCGCAGCACAGTGTCGGCGAGTTCCGCAGCGGCGGCGGAATCGTCGGCATCGACATCCTCGATGGCGGCGAACAACGCGGGATCCGACAACAGGTCGACGGCAGCGACGGTACCCGCACCGAGCCGCGCGAGCAGCGGGTGGGCGGCGTCCGGGTGCACCAACCGAACCCACGGCAACACGAGCGGACCACTCACGCCGAGATCCGCCCCGAGCACGGTGGTCCGCGGGCCGGTGACGAGACGCCCGTCCGACAGCGGAACCGGGATCGCGGCAAGCTCTTCCGCGACCACCGAATCCACTACGAGCGGCTCCAGCGCGTCGTACAACCGTCGCCACCACGTCGGTTCGCGGTCGATACCGGTAAGCAGTTCGGCGATGCGTGCGGGACCGATCCGGTGCACGTCCACGGCGCCGAGCGCCGGCGCGTACCGCCTGCTGCACAATGCGGGCGCGACGAGTCCTGGCACGACGTCGGCGAGGGCCACGGCCAGTTCGTCGGTGAGTCCGTCGAGCGCCGTCGCGCGTTCGGGTACCAGGTCGGCGCCGCCGTCCGCGGCGGGCAGCCACGGACGGGTACGCAGTTCCGTGAGCACCG
The DNA here is from genome assembly GCF_049299235.1 of Rhodococcus sp. (in: high G+C Gram-positive bacteria). Lineage (GTDB taxonomy): Bacteria > Actinomycetota > Actinomycetes > Mycobacteriales > Mycobacteriaceae > Rhodococcus. The sequence goes on from NZ_JBAQXC010000162.1 coordinate 8,032, forward strand.
CCTCCCGGAGCAACCCGTCGGCCTCGCTGCGCGCGAACCCGGGAACCGGCACGACGTCGATCCGCTGATCGGCGGGCAGCGCCGCCGCGAACCGCGCGTAGCCGTCGGCAATCCGATCGAGCCTGGCCCCGGGCATCATTCGCCGCCGGTCCGGTTGCATCGGCACGTCCGCGACGACGAGGACCGGCAGTGACAACTCTTCGTCGGATCGGGTGGGGGCGCGCAGTACGTCGTCGCCGGCGGGAACGATCGTTCCGGTGCCGGAGACCGCGGCCAGCCAGCGCGCGTGCGGCCCCGCACCTTCCCACCACCGGCGCCCCGCGATGGTGATCTCGTGGATGCCGCCTGCGAGTTCCTTACGGCAACGGTTGATGTCGTTGTCGCCGACGGTGATCGAGCCGAGGGCAGGCAATTCCAGCAGCAGGTCCGCCGCCTCGTCGCGGAAGCTGTCGAGCAGTGCGTGCGCGTCGACGTCGCCGCGGGGCCGCAGCACGATCTCCGTGTCGAAACCGGCCGCCGGCGGTTCGGAAGTCGGCCACGCCAGGCGCAGAACCGGCACCCCGGACGACGGAGGGGTCAGGTCGTGCTCGCCCAGTACCGCGCGGGTGTGCTCGCCGGAGAACCGGATCGACCCGGACCGGGACCGGACCTCGATGTCGTCGGATACCGCGAGGACTGCGGTGAAACCGACACCGAACCGGCCGACACCGCCGGTCTTCGAGGACGCCCGGAGTGCCGTCAGTGCCTGCACGCCGGGACCGTCCAGCGGAGCACCGGTGTTCGCGACGTGCACTCCGCCGTCGCCGATCCACACCCGCATCGCGCCGGTGATGCCCGCTCGAGTCGCGGCGTCGGCGGCGTTCTGGGCGAGTTCGGTGAGAACACGATCGCGGTATCCGGCGCGAACGAGATCCGCCTCGGTCGCGGAGTCCTCACGCAACCGGGTCGGCGACGACTGCCACGCCAGCAGTGTGCCCCTCCGCAGCGCCGCTGTACCGAACGGATCCGAGAGGTCGGCCGGGGCCACGTCAGTCGGTCTGTTCCGGCCGGCCGGTATCGTCGGTGACCGCCGTGTCGGCGGGCGGTTCGGGCACAGGAGACTCGTCCGCCACCGACTCCGGACGGGCAACCGCGACGATCTCCACCGCCGCATCGTCGTACGCCTCGAAGCGAGGCGACCCGGCACCGGACGGAAGTGTCGTATCCGAGTGTGCGCCGCACCCGTACGACGAGTGCACGACGTGCCCGTCGGCGGCGAACTCGTTTCCGCACACCCCGAACGCCGCATGCAGCGAACCGGCGAGCGGCAAGAAGAAGCCGCACAGCAGACACGTCGACGGGGCAGCCTTCGCCATCTCGCTGTCCGGCCCGTATCCCTCGAACCAGCGTCGGGCCGCATCGAGGCGGCCTTCCAGGCTCATGACCTGCCTACGGCCGAGGCCGATCTCGAGCGCGGTGTCGTCGATCTCGGGATCACCGGATTCGATATATCCCGGCACCAGACGCGGATCGTCGACGACGGGAGCGAGCAGATCGCCCGGCCCGAGGTCGCCGGGTCGGACGCGCTCGTTCCACGGAAGCCAGTCGGGTGCGATCAGCGCGTCCGGTCCGGGCAGCAACACCAGTTCACTGACCGTGACGTGATCGGATTCCGGTGCCGCCGCAACGACGACCGCCCACTGCCACCCGCGGTATCCGGGAAGGTTTGCCACGAACCGGTGGGTGGCCGCGCAGTCGTTCTCGCTGGTCACACCGAGATGTGCACCGATTCCGCCTTCGCCGAGCTCCTCGAGAGCCGCGCGGGCTACGTCGACCGCGTCGGCAAGGACGGGCCGCACATCCGCAGCGGCCAGGGTTTCCGCGCTGAGGGCATCAGCAGAAGACACAGCACTCACGCCCACCATTCTGCCGCACCGGACGGGGAGCGCGCCCCTTGGCTGCCGAGAAGACTGCGATGATGTCATCCGTACGACAGAGGATGATGTCATCCGTGCGACAGAGACAGTGCCTCGAACTTCCCGAACCGACCCGAAACACCGGCGTCCTCGCCGGGACCGTCGCGCTTCTCGTTTCCGGGGCCGTTCTCGTTTCCGGCGCCGTCGCCGGTTGCGGCGAACGATCCGTCGTCGACGCGGGCCCGCCCGCCGAGCGATTGCACGTCGAGATCGTCACGACGAGACCGCACGATACGGACGCCTTCACCCAGGGACTCGAGGTGTCCGACGGCGAGCTACTCGAGGGCACAGGGCTGAGCGGACGGTCGTATCTGTCGGCGCGAACGCTCGGCACCGGCGCCGAGCGGACCCGTGTACCGGTCCCCGACGACATGTTCGGCGAGGGCATCACCGTCACCGGCGACACCGTGTGGCAGGTGACCTGGAAGGACGAAGTCGCCATTGCCCGCGACCGCGACACGCTCGCACCCCGGCATCTCGTGGAGTACGACGGTCAGGGCTGGGGTCTGTGCGCCGCCGACGACCGGTTGGTCATGAGTGACGGCTCGTCGACCCTCACGTTCCGCGACCCCGACAGCTTCGACGCGCTCGGCACCGTCACGGTCCGCGCCGACGGTCGCGAGGTCGCGAATCTCAACGAACTCGAATGCGCCGAGGACGGCTCGGTGTACGCGAACGTCTGGAAGACCGACGAGATCGTCCGCATCGATCCGGATTCGGGGCGGGTCACCGCACGCATCGACGCCGGTGCGTTGCGCGGCGCGCTCACCGACGAGCAGCGAGCGGACATCGATGTCCTCAACGGCATCGCGCAGGTGCCGGGTACCGACCGGTTCCTCGTCACCGGGAAGTACTGGCCAACCCTCTTCGAGGTGCGGTTCGTGCCGTGAACACGGCGTGGGGAATCGCACGCGGGTCCCTGCCTGCACCGTGCGGGGCCGGTGGGGAAGAATCGAAGTCGTGACAGATCCGGACGAGCGCCGACCCGCAGACGGGGCGCACGAGCGTGCCGACGCGGACGCGAGCGGCCGTCGACAGGCACCGCGTCCCGGCCGGCACGATCCCGATGCGGACCACCCCGGCTACCGAAACTATCCGCCACCACGGCACACCGCCCGGCGCACGCCACTGCCGCCACTGCATCCGCTCGACGAGAACCGAAAACCCCGCGACGATGCGCGCGGCGCCCCCGAATCCGACGCACCGCGTGCCCCGCGGATGCCGCGGAAATTGACCGTGACCCGGGTTGCGGCGCTGCGCAGCAGGGAATTGACGAACAAGGGCATTGCTACGTTTCGGCGCGCCGCCACCGCTGACGGTGCCGACAAGTCCGGCCTGACGGCCCTCATGTACGCGACGACGGCGAACTTCGCGAGCGACGCGGCCATCGCGGTGGCTCTGGCGAACACGTTGTTCTTCTCGGCCGCGACCGGTGAGGACAAGACGAAGGTCGCGCTGTATCTGCTCATCACGATCGCACCGTTCGCGATCATCGCTCCGCTGATCGGCCCGTTGCTGGACCGGTTACAGCGCGGTCGGCGGCTTGCTCTGGCCGCATCGTTCGCGCTGCGGTGTGTCCTGGCGATCGTGCTCGTCTTCAATTTCGACAGTTGGGGGCTCTATCCGGCGGCCCTGGCGATGATGGTGCTGAGCAAATCGTTCTCGGTGCTCAAGTCTGCGGTGACGCCCCGGGTGCTGCCACCGGAGATCGATCTGGTGCGGGTGAACTCGCGGCTGACCGTGTTCGGCCTGGTCGGCGGCACGTTGGGGGCCGGCGCGATCGCCGCTGTCGCCGCATGGCTGTTCGGGTCGTCGGGTGCGTTGTGGGTGTGCGCCGGGATCACCGCGTTCGGCGCGTACCTGAGTATGCGGATCCCGGCGTGGGTGGAGGTCACCGAAGGTGAGGTCCCGGCGACGCTGTCGTATCACGGATCCGATGCCCGCACCGAGGTGCTCGACACCAAGACCGAGGTGATCGTCCCGCCCGGCACCCGACGCCGCCAACCGCTGGGCCGCGCCGTGGTCACCGGACTGTGGGGCAACGGCACGATCCGGGTGCTCACCGGATTCCTGACCCTGTTCATCGCGTTCGTCGCGAAGTCCAAGACCGAACACGAACCGCTCGTCCAGGCGGCGATGCTGGCCCTGGTCGGGGCGGCGGCGGCGATCGGCAACTTCGCGGGCAACGCCACGGGGGCGCGGCTCGCGCTGGGTCGTCCCTCGCTCGTCGTCGTCCGTTGCACCGCGGCGGTCGTGATCGTGTCGGCGATCGTCGCCGCGACCGACAATATCTTCGCGGCTGCCGCCGCGGCGCTGGTCGCGGCATGTGCGAGCGCCTTGGCCAAGGTGTCGCTGGACGCGTCGCTGCAGCAGGATCTTCCGGAAGAGTCGATCGCGTCCGGTTTCGGACGTTCGGAAACGGTGCTTCAGTTGAGTTGGGTTACCGGCGGTGCACTCGGTGTACTACTTCCACCCGAGTACTGGGTCGGATTCGGCACTGTCACGGTGGTGCTCGTTCTCGGTCTGACCCAGACGATCCTGACCTACCGTGGGAAGACATTGTTGCCCGGGCTGGGTGGTAAACGCCCCGAGCACGCCGATCAAGAGACCGCCGACCGGCGCACCCCCCGCGCCGGTGGACCATCGAGCAGGAACGGAAATTGATGACGCTGCAGGCCCGGACGAAGAAGATCATCGCGCTGATCGCGGTGGTCCTGTTACTCGTGGCGGGTGGTCTCGCCGCAGTGGTGTGGAAGCTCGTCGATTCGGCCGATCCGAAACTGCCGACGGTCACCGCGTTCGCGCACGGCACGAGTGTGACGGTCGAGCCGACCCAGCACTGCAACCTCTACCTGGAGGACTGCATCGAGAACCCACTCGGCATGCTCGACGTTCCCGCCGGGTATCCGCTGCAGTTGTCGTTGCCGTCCGAGATCTCTTCGGCGCCGTGGCGCCTGATCGTCGTCTACGGCGACCCTCAGACGGGAGAGACGTTCGTGGACGGCCGACTCTTCGCGCCGGGCGAGCAGCGTGCGGTTACGGTGCCGTCCGATCCGGCGATCCAACTGCTCGGCGTCGAGATCCAGTTGCCGTCGGCAATCGTGGACGAGACGGGTACCGCGATTGCCCACGCGGTCTGGGCTATCCAGACGTACTGACCTCCGCATACGACGAGGGCCTCCGG
>NZ_JBAQXC010000163.1:0-5757 GCF_049299235.1 Rhodococcus sp. (in: high G+C Gram-positive bacteria)
ACCCGAAACCGCGTGCCGGTGAGCGCACCGGACGGGCCCGTTCGGCGAAGGAGACCGCACGGGGTGCGGAGCGCGCGACGAACGGCCGCGCCTCGAACAGCGGCCGCGCCTCGAACAACAATCGCAGGGAACGACGAACCGGAGAGCGAGGAGACCGTAGGTGAGTGGGGAGCAGTCCGCCTTGTCCGTGGTAGTGGCGGGGGGTGGCACAGCCGGGCACATCGAACCCGCGTTGGCGGTGGCCGACGCGATCCGGGCGTTGGTGCCCGATGCGACCGTCACGGCACTGGGCACCGAGCGCGGCCTCGAAACAACTCTGGTTCCGCGGCGCGGGTATCCGCTGGAGTTGATCCCGCCGGTGCCCTTGCCGCGGAAGCCCACGATGGATCTGCTGAAACTTCCTGCCCGGGTGATCGCGTCGGTGCGGCGCACCCGGGAGATCCTCGACCGGGTCGACGCCGACGTGATCGTCGGCTTCGGCGGATATGTCGCACTTCCTGCCTACCTCGCGGCCGGTCGCGGTCGTCGTCGGATCCCGGTCGTCGTGCACGAGGCGAATGCCGGCGCGGGCATCGCCAACAAGATCGGCGCGTTGCGGGCGGCTCGGGTACTGGCGGCGGTCGCGGGGTCGGGGATCGTGCGCCGCGGCGACGCCGAGATCGTCGGCATCCCGGTGCGCGCGTCGATCACCGGCCTGGACCGTGCCGCACTGCGCGCCGACGCCCGGCGGCATTTCGGGTTGCCCGAGGACGGGCCGGCACTCCTCGTCTTCGGTGGTTCGCAGGGGGCACGGTCGCTCAACGACGCGGTCTGCGGCGCCGCACCCCAACTCGCCGAAGCCGGGATCTCGGTGCTGCATGCGCACGGCCCGAAGAACACCCTCGATGTTCCCGCCCATCCCGAGCACGACCGGTTCCCGTATGTGGCCGTGCCCTACCTCGAACGGATGGACCTGGCGTATTCCGCAGCGGACGCCGTGATCTGCCGGTCCGGAGCGATGACCGTTGCGGAGGTGTCGGCGGTCGGTCTACCAGCGGTGTACGTACCGTTGCCGCACGGCAACGGCGAACAGGAGTTGAACGCCCGCCCGGTTGTCGCGGCCGGAGGTGGAATGATCGTCTCGGACGCCGACCTGACACCGGAGTTCGTGGTGGATTCGGTGATCCCGCTGCTCGCCGACGCGACGCGGCTCACCGAGATGGGACGCCGCGCAGCCGGTGCGGGACACCGTAGCGCGGCAGACGAAGTCGCCCGGATCGTGCTCGAGGTGGCCGGTACGGGCCCGAACAGGAGTAGTCGATGAGCGAGCAGCTCCCCGCCGAACTGCAGCGGGTGCACATGGTGGGTATCGGTGGTGCCGGGATGTCCGGCATCGCCCGGATCCTGCTGGCTCGCGGCGGCCAGGTCTCCGGATCGGACGCCAAGGAGAGCCGCGGGGTGCTGGCGTTGCGTGCGCGGGGAGCGACGGTCCGCATCGGGCACGACGCGAGTGCGCTGGACCTGCTCGACGGTGGCGCGACCGCGGTGGTGACCACACACGCTGCCATCCCGAAGGACAATCCGGAACTGGTCGAGGCGCGCGAGCGGGGTATCCCGGTGTTGCTGCGTCCGACCGTGCTCGCGTCGCTGATGCGCGGGCATCGGACCTTCCTGGTCTCCGGCACCCACGGCAAGACGTCGACGACGTCGATGCTCGTGGTGACCTTGCAGCACTGCGGACTGGACCCGTCGTTCGCGGTCGGTGGTGAGCTGAACGAGTCCGGAACCAACGCGCATCAGGGCAGTGGGGACATTTTCGTCGCCGAGGCCGACGAGAGCGACGGATCACTGTTGCAGTACGACCCGAACGTGGTCATCGTGACGAACGTCGAGGCCGACCACCTCGACTTCTTCGGTACCGCCGAGGCGTACACGCAGGTGTTCGACGATTTCGTCGCCCGCATCGCGCCCGGTGGGCTGCTGGTGGTATGCCTGGACGATCCGGGTTCGGCGGCACTGGCGCGCCGGGTCGTCGAACGCGATGTTCCGAACCTGCGTGTCGCCGGGTACGGGTCGGCCGCCGCGATCGGTCTCGGCGACATCGTCGACGGTGTCCCGGTGGGGGTGCGGCTGGTCGCCTGGGAGGCCAAGGACGTCGGCGGTGTCGCCGAGTTCCAGCTCGCCGGTGAGGACGCTCCGCGCACCGTGCGGCTGTCGGTGCCCGGACGTCACATGGCGCTCAATGCGCTGGCCGCGTTGCTCGCTGCTATCGAGGCAGGCGCACCGGTCGACGATGTCATCGAGGGCCTGGCCGGATTCGGCGGTGTCCACCGGCGCTTCCAGTTCAGCGGGCGCGAACACGGCGTGCGCGTGTTCGACGACTACGCGCACCATCCGACGGAGGTACGAGCGGTGCTGGCTGCCGCCGCGGAACTGGTGGCGGGCGAACCGTTGCGGTACTCCGAATCGGGTACCGAGCGGCCCCGCGTGATCGTCGTGTTCCAGCCACATCTGTATTCCAGAACCGAGACGTTCGCGACGCAGTTCGGCGCGGCACTCGACCTCGCCGACGAGGTCGTCGTGCTCGATGTCTACGGTGCGCGCGAAGAACCGATTCCCGGGGTGAGCGGTGCGCTGGTCGCACAGTCGGTGTCCAAGCCGGTGCACTATCAGCCGGACCTGTCGTTGGTGCCGCGTCAGGTTGCGCACCTGAGCCGGCCCGGTGACATCGTCATCACGATGGGGGCGGGCGACGTGACGATGCTCGGCCGTCAGATCCTCGATGCGCTGCGCAGCAAACCGGGCAGGTTCCGGTCGGGTTCGGTCGACGGATCGGGGTCGGGCAGATCGTGACCGAGACACCGACCCGGTCGTCGACTCGGAGAATCACCGCGCGTGCGGCCGCGCGGCGGCCGTCCGGTCGGTCGGTGCGGTTGCGTACGGTGTTGATCGGTGCCGGGGCGGTGATCGGGGTGTTGGCCGTCATCGCGGTCGCCTGGCTGTCGCCGCTGCTGTCGGTGCGGACGGTCGCGGTCGTCGGTGCGGAAGCGATTCCGCGGGAGGACGTGCTGACGCAGCTCGCCGTCGCGGAGGGAACCCCGCTGTTGCGGGTGGACACCGCCGCTGCGGCGCAACGTGTTTCGGAGTTTCCCCGCGTGGCGGAGGTGCGCGTGCAGAGGGTCTATCCGTCGACGGTGCGGGTCACGGTGACCGAACGGGTCGCCGAGGTGTATTTCGACGCGCCCGACGGCACGCATTCGGTCGACGCCGAGGGTGTGGACTTCGCTGTCGAGCCACCGCCGATGCAGACGCCACGGCTCGTCACCGCGACCCCGGGTACCGGTGATCCGGCGACGATCGCGGCGATCGACGTGCTCGGTTCGTTGCCCCCCGAATTGCGGTTCCAGGTGGTGGAGGTAGCCGCTCCGTCTCCGTCGGACGTGTCCCTGATCCTGTCCGACGGCCGGGTCGTGGTGTGGGGAGGAGTGGACCGTTCGGAGCGGAAAGCCGCTGTTGTCCTGCACTTGCTCACCCAGCCGGGGGAGACCTTCGACGTGGCGGCACCGGACCTGCCGACGGTCCGTTGATGCGATGCACGGAAATTCGTGGCGGCTCGTCGGCGCGTCTGCTGGCAAATGGCAGCCGCCGTGCCTTAGCGTTTCGCCCAGTCCGGAAATACTTGACATAACCATCAACCTGTGGTTGAGGGTTGCTGCGGCAGCCCGGCCCGGTTGGGACATCGATCGAAACGTGAACCGAAACCAGGAAGGCGAGAGCCGATGACGCCCCCGCACAACTACCTCGCCGTAATCAAGGTCGTCGGTATCGGCGGTGGCGGCGTCAATGCGGTCAACCGCATGATCGAGCAGGGACTCAAGGGAGTCGAGTTCATTGCCGTCAACACCGACGCACAGGCACTCCTCATGTCCGACGCCGATGTCAAACTCGACGTCGGGCGGGAATTGACCCGTGGACTCGGTGCAGGCGCCGACCCGGAGGTCGGCCGCAAGGCAGCCGAGGACCACAAGGACGAGATCGAAGAGGTGCTCAAGGGTGCCGACATGGTCTTTGTCACCGCCGGTGAGGGCGGCGGCACCGGGACCGGCGGTGCGCCCGTCGTCGCCAGCATCGCGCGCAAACTCGGTGCGCTGACCGTCGGCGTGGTCACCCGGCCGTTCTCCTTCGAAGGCAAGCGGCGCGGCGGTCAGGCGGACACCGGCATCCAGGCGTTGCGCGAATCGTGCGACACGCTCATCGTGATCCCCAACGATCGACTGCTCCAACTCGGCGACGCCGCGGTCAGCCTCATGGATGCGTTCCGCTCCGCCGACGAGGTGCTGCTCAACGGTGTCCAGGGCATCACCGACCTCATCACCACTCCCGGCCTGATCAACGTCGACTTCGCCGACGTGAAGGGGGTCATGTCCGGTGCGGGCAGCGCGCTCATGGGAATCGGTTCCTCGCGAGGGGAAGGGCGGGCCATCAAGGCAGCCGAGGCGGCGATCAACTCGCCGCTGCTCGAGGCGTCGATGGAAGGCGCCCGCGGTGTGCTGTTGTCCATCGCCGGTGGCTCCGACCTCGGTCTTTTCGAGATCAACGAGGCGGCGTCGCTGGTGCAGGAAGCCGCACACATCGACGCCAACATCATCTTCGGCACGGTGATCGACGATTCCCTCGGCGACGAAGTGCGGGTGACGGTCATCGCCGCCGGGTTCGACGGTGGAACTCCCGCCCGGCGACCGGTGGAGGCGCCCACCCAGTCCGCTGCCCGGAGCGGCACGATCAGTCCGGCCCGCGCCGGCGACCTCGGTCGCAGCGACCGTCCCGAGGAGGCCGGACGTGACGCCTCGTCCACGGGTGCCGGTGCGGTCGGTGCGCCGGGCAGTATCCCGTCGCGTCCCGTGCCCGTCGACGACGAGGACGGCGACGACGACGTCGATGTGCCGATCTTCATGCGACGGTGACAGTGACAGTGCCGCAGCGCACGCTCCGGGCGCGCCGAGTGGTCACCACGCGTGCCGGCGGGGTATCCGCGCCCCCGTTCGATTCGTTCAACCTGGCCGACCACGTCGGTGACGATCCGGCGTCCGTCGCCGCGAATCGCCGCCGCCTCGCCTCGGCGATCGGTTTGCCGTTCGAGCGGTTCGTGTGGATGGAACAGATCCACAGCCGCAACGTCACCGTCGTCGACGGTCCGGTCGACGGTCCGGTACCCGCCACCGATGCGCTGGTCACCCGGCACACCGGTCTCGCGCTCGTCACGCTCAGCGCCGACTGCGTGTCGGTGCTGCTGGCCGACGAGGAGGCCGGTGTCATCGCGGCCGCCCACGCGGGCCGGATCGGGGCCCGCATCGGCATCCTGCCGAAGGTGGTCGCGGCGATGGTCGATCTCGGGGCGCGCCCCGAGCGGATCGGTGCGTTCTTCGGGCCGGCCGCGAGCGGCCGCCACTACGAGGTTCCCGTAGCGATGCGCGACGACGTCGAAGCGCACCTGCCGGGCAGTGCCGTTCGAACGGCGAAGGGCACCCCGGGGCTCGACCTGAGGGCCGGTCTCCGCCGGCAACTTCTCGACCTCGGTGTGTCCGCGGTGGCGGAGGACCCACGGTGCACCATCGAGGACACGATGTTGTTCAGCCACCGGCGCGGCGCCCCCACCGGGCGGCTGGCCTCGGTGATCTGGCTCGAGGAGCAATCCGCCGAATGAGCGAATTCGGATCGGCGGGCGCTCGGCGCGCCGAACTCGCCGCCGCCCTCACCGCGGTGCGGGCACGCCTCGAC
>NZ_JBAQXC010000164.1:0-3502 GCF_049299235.1 Rhodococcus sp. (in: high G+C Gram-positive bacteria)
GTCCGGCAATGCCCCCGCTACGCATCAGTTCCCCGACAGCTTCTCGTTCAGAGCCGCGCCGTCACCGGAAACGATCGCCTCGACCATCTGGACGACCAGACCCTCGATCTGCCCACCGACGACAGGAACCTTGACGGTGACCTGGCCGCTGACTTCGAGTACTGCGCCGCCGTCGCGAGCGCGAAGCCCCGAACGCCCCTCGATCGTCACCGGGAAGCTGGACGAACCACCGGTCAGCGTGCCCTGCGCGGCACCACCCTCGAGCGGACCCCACTCGTCGGTGCGTACCATCACCAGTGGGCCACGCAGGATGCCCCGCACGACCGCGGGAAGACCCGAGGTGTCGGTCTCGTCGGTGAGCGTGGCGCGGACCGTCCCAGGTCCGGCCGGGGAGCCGACTTCCACTGAGCCGGTTGTGCTTCCGCCCAGGCGGCCCTTCCAGTACTCCTCGCTGATCAGGGCGGCGTGGACCTGCTCCACGTTGTGGTCGATATCGGCACTGAACGAAAATTCTTTGGACATGGCCCGAAACAATAGCGCCCCGTGCGACGGCCGCCGACACCACTCCCGACAAATCGGATCACGCCGTGTCAGCGACCCGACCGGCCCGCGATATCAGGCGTCGGGAGAGCCCGTGCCGGTCGCCGTTTGCACAACTCGACTGTGCGGTGGGGTGCAGTTCGAGTGTCGTCGAGCGACAGCCGCGGGCACGTCGACGGCGCGGCCGACATCTCGTTCACGGCCGCCCATGCGAAGCTGCGGTAGACGTCCCGATCGGGACCACTGACAGATCGGGACCACGGCAGAGGGGCGAGACGGATGGCAGCGATGGACGCAATGGGTGCCTTGATGATGACCGCGGAGGAACTGTCGAATCCGATGCACATCTGCGCGCTGATCGTCCTGACACCACCGGAGGACGCCGGCATCGATTTCGTCGACGAGATCCGCCGCGCGTGCCGCGTCGACACGAAGCTTCTGGACGCGCGGCTGCGTCGGCGCCCGCACCGGAGCATCGATACGGGGGGCACCTGGGTGTGGCGAGACACCGAGGTCGACATGACCGAGCACGTGTTCCACACATCGCTGCCGGACGGATCCGACAGTGCGGCATTGTGGTCGCTCGTCGGTGACCTGCACGCAACACCGCTCGACTGGTCACGGCCGATGTGGGAGGTACACATCATCGACGGCTTCGACGACCACCGGATCGGACTGCTCGTCAAAGTGCATCATTCGGTGGTCGACGGTGTCGGGGGCGTCCGGATGATCGAATCCTGGATGTCCGACGATGCACACCGTCGCGGCATGCCGCTGTTCACCGCGGCACCGACCAGACGAGCGGACGCCCGCGGACATCAACGCGTTCCGAACCCGCTGACGTTGGCTCACACGGCCACGAAAGCCGTCGCGGCAAGTGCCGACTTCGCACTTCGCCTGGGCAAGGGAACGTTCCTCAATGTGTTCACCGCATTGACCGGAGGAAACGCGGCTATGCCGTTCTCGGCCCCGAACACCCGATTCAACGGCCGGCTCGCGCCCGCCCGATCGGTTGCCGGCACCGGCATCTCACGCGCCCGTGTCCGCGCGGTCGCCGGGGCCACCGGAACCACCGGCAACGACGTGATGACCACCGTCGTCGCCGGGGCGTTACGGTATTGGTTGCTCGCCCACGACGAACTGCCCGACGAGTCCCTCGTCGCGATCTGCCCGATCACCGTCCGTTCCCGTGACGTCAGCGGGCACAGCGCGGACGCCAACGCGTTCGGGGTCGCGCTGTGCGCACTCGGCACCGAACGCGACGATCCCGCAGAGCGACTCGCCGTCGTCCACCGGTCGATGTCGGACGCGAAGGAACGCATCGCCGATCTCGGCTCGGGACCTTCGCTGGCCGTTGCGCTCCCCGCGATCGCGCCGACCATACTGCTCCCTCAGATTCCCTTCGTGCCGACTCCACGTCCGGCATTCAACCTGGCGTTGTCGAGCGTGCCGGGGCCGAACACCGACCGGTACTGGAACGGCGCGCGCGTGGAGGCGATCTATCCGGTGTCGACGGTGTACGACGGCCTCGCCCTCAACATCACGGTGTTCTCGTATGCCGACACGCTCGACATCGGGTACGTCGCGGGAAGGGACCAGATCCCCGACATCGAGACTCTCGTCCCGCTCACCGAGCAGTCGTTGTCGGATCTCGAGGCTGCGGTGGAAATCGGATAGTAACAAACCCGATGGCACCAGACGATAGTGAGATCACACACCGAAATCCACAGGGAGTTCCAGTGACTACGATCCAACGGCAACTGCTGTTCGTCGGCCATCCCGACGAGGCAGAAATCTCCCAGTGGACGACGGTGCGCGCGCTGGCACCCGAGTACGGGTGGGAAACAACCCGCCGTTTCAGTCCGAATCAGATCACCTGCGCCATCGCGACCGGCGATGTGCTGCACGGCGTCTGCAGCCCCGCGGAAGCGTCGACCCTGTGCGACGTCACCGCGTCGTCGATTCCGTGCATGAGCGCAGAAGACGCACTTGTCGAACTGTTCTCCCGGAGCGCCGACCTCGACGCGACGAACTGACCACCCGCCTCGCGGCGCTGCGGCAGACGAGCGAGGCGCGAGAGCGATGTGCGCGGCGGACCTCACCGACCGTTCGGATAGTGCTGGGGATCGACAAGTTCGATGGTCGGCGTCGACGCGGCGTCGAGCAGAGCGGCCGTCGCGGGATCGTCCGGATCGACACGCCCCTCGTTGCCCACCAGGTTCGCCAGCAGGAAGGCCCTGATCGGGGCCGCGTCGATGCGATGTTCGCCGCGTCGGCACTCGCCGGAGACCGCGAAGGTCATGAGGAACAGGTGTGGCACCCGGCCACTATCGGTGTGAATGGCCGGCTGGAAGTACGGCACCGGCACGATCTTCGCACCCGCTGCCGCGTAGAACTTCAATCGCCGCTCGGGGTCGCCGAAACCGATGTCCGTGTGGTGTCGTGGATCCTCCACCTCGCCGACGATCAACAACGGATCGACGCGGCGCCGCCAATCCTCGACCACGGCCCGCAAGATCGCACCGCCGATTCCCCAGCCCCTCCGCCCCGGCCGAGTTGCCAGGTACGCGGTCAGCATGACGCGACACTGCGGAAACCACTGGCCCACGGCGCCACCGACGATCTCCCCCGCATCGTCGAGCGCCAATGACGCCACGGTCTCACCACGGGGATCGCTCAACTCCGCGAGCAGTTCTGCGCGGGGGATCAGTTCGGATTCGACGAACGACGGTGCGAGCACCGCATCGTAGAACTCTTCGACGCGCGCGACCGGGAGCCTCGCCGAGTCGTGGATCTCGAACGTCACACACACCGCCTCTGTCGCCGAACATGTTCGCGCGATCGGCTCTTGTCGGCACTCGGCCCGGTGCATCGGACCCTACCGGCTCGGGTCCCCGCCTCGGGCAGAGTTTCCCGCTGTGTGTTCGACCACGCGTTGCGGTGGGCATGCCACCGTCCACAC
>NZ_JBAQXC010000165.1:0-11072 GCF_049299235.1 Rhodococcus sp. (in: high G+C Gram-positive bacteria)
GTCACTCAACTCGACGTTCTCGCCGAGGCCGGTGTCGTCGATGCCGGGGGACTGGGCCTGCTGATCCTGCTCGACGCGCTGGTCGAGGCGGTCACCGGGCAGCGGCCGGACCGGCGCCTGACGCTCACGACCAGGCCGGTGCCGCCGATGCGCTCGGTTACCACGCCGGGCACCGCCCGGGCCACCACGCCGGGCACCGCCCGGGCCGACAGCACGCACCTTCACGACAGCGACTCGCAGGACTACGAGGTCATGTACTTCGTCGGCGGCTCCGACGAGGCCCGTGTGGAGATGATGCGGACGCGACTCGACGCGCTCGGCGACTCCGTCGCGGTGGTGGGCGACGGCTCGGACACGTGGTCGGTGCACGTGCACTGCTGCGACCCCGGCGCCGCGGTCGAGGCAGGTCTGGCGGCAGGACGTCTCCGGCGCGTGGAGATCACCTGCTTCGCCCTCGACGCGGTCCGAACGGTCGGGTGCGACGGCACCCGGCAGTCACCGTCCACGTCGGGACGGGCCGTGCTCGCCGTCGTCGAGGGCGACGGTGCGGCACGCTTGTTCGAGGCCGAGGGTGCGGTCGTCGTCCGGGCCGATCGCCCGATGACCATTCCGGGGCTCCTCGACGCCATCCACGCGGTCGACGCTCCCGAAGTGCTGGTGCTGCCCAACGGTTCGCTCAGCGACCAGAACCTCGTCGCGGTCGGGGCCGCGGCCCGCGACGACCATCGGGTGGTGATGTTCCTGCCGAGTCGATCGATGGTGCAGGGGCTCGCGGCCCTCGCCGTGCACGACGCGGGACGGGAATCCGTCGACGACGCGTTCACGATGACCGAAGCGGCCGCGAGCACCCGGTGGGGTTCGCTGCGCATCGCCCAGGAACGCGCTCTGACCTGGGTGGGTACATGCGAGCCGGGCGACAGTCTCGGCCTGGCCGGTCACGATGTCGTAGTCATCGAGCATGATCTGGTGGCAGCGGGCGCGTCGCTTCTCGACAAGGTCCTCGCCGCGGGCGGCGAGCTCGTGACGATGCTTGTCGGATCCGACGCTCCGCAGGGCCTCACCGAACAGCTGGCCGCGCACCTCGACACGCACCACCCCGAGGTGGAGGTCGTGGTGTATCACGGGGGGCAGGGCAGCGACCTGCTGCAACTCGGTGTCGAATAAGAACCGCGCCGAGTAGACACCGCACCGAACCGGAGCGGAAACGGGCGAAAGGACGGCAGTGGCGACACTCGCGGACCGACTCGATCATCTTCTCGGACGCAAGACCGCCGATGCCCTGTTCGATGCGTTCGGCATGGCCACCGTCGAGGATCTGCTGCGCCACTATCCGCACCGCTATGCGACGCAGGGCGCCGAACTCGGCGACGCGCAACCGGAAGAAGGCCAGCACGTCACGATCATCGCGCGTGTCGAGAAAGCCGACGAGGTGCGGATGAAGAGCAGGCCCGGAACCAGGCTCGCCGTGGTGCTGGTCTCGGACCGGCAGAAGATCGACGTGACCTTCTTCAATCCGCACAAGGTCAAATACAACATCAAACCGGGCGTGCGCGGCATGTTCTCCGGCACCGTCAAGTACTTCAGGGACAAGTGGAGCCTCGCCCACCCCAGCTACGTCATCCTCCCCGAGCCTCGGGACGCCGAGATCGGGGGAGCAGTCGCTCCCGCCCGGGTCCGCGGTGCCGGCGCGCTGGCCGGGATGGCCCGCAGCGCGCAGGGCAGCGACGGCATCGACATGTCGATCTTCGATCGTGCGCTGATCCCGCTGTACCCGGCGACCCGTGAGGTCGAATCGTGGACGGTGATGCGGTGTGTGCGGCAGATCCTCGACCAGCTCGAAATCGTCGACGATCCGCTGCCGGACCGGGTACGCCGCGACCGCGGCCTCGTCGGACTGGACGAGGCGCTGCGCACCATCCACCTGCCGGACACGAAGGAGCAGGTCACCGCGGCGCGGGCCCGGCTGCGTTTCGACGAGGCCACCGCACTGCAACTCGTACTCGCGCGGCGCCGACACGATGTGGCGGTGCGTACCGCGCCGGTCTGCGCGCGACGCGACGACGGTATCGCCGCGGAGTTCGATCGGCGGTTGCCGTTCGACCTGACCGCCGGGCAGCTCGCTGTCGCCGACGAGATCACCGCCGACCTGTCGGTGGCGCATCCGATGAACCGGTTGCTGCAGGGGGAGGTCGGCTCCGGCAAGACCATCGTCGCGTTGCGGGCGATGCTGCAGGTCATCGACTCGCAGCACCAGTGCGCACTGCTCGCGCCGACCGAGGTGCTCGCCGCTCAGCACGCCCGGTCGCTGGCGTCGATGCTCGGGGATCTGGCCGCGGCCGGTGAAATCGGTGCGCACGCGCTCGCCACCAAGGTGACCTTGGTGACCGGATCGATGTCGACTGCCCGGAAGCGGCAGGCGCTGCTCGACGCCGTCAGCGGCGACGCGGGCATCGTCATCGGCACCCACGCGCTGATCCAGGAGGGGGTGAACTTCGCGGATCTCGGTCTCGTGGTGGTCGACGAACAGCACCGCTTCGGTGTCGAGCAACGCGACGCACTGCGCAACCGTGGCCGCGACGGCGCGAGCCCGCACGTACTGGTGATGACCGCGACCCCGATTCCACGGACCATCGCCATGACCGTCCTCGGCGACCTCGAGGTGTCCACCCTCACCGAACTGCCGCGCGGGCGCTCGCCGATCGTGAGCCGGGTCGTGCCGGCGAAAGTGCATCCGAGCTGGGTCGAGCGCGCGTGGGAACGGATCGGCGAGGAGGTCGAGCAGGGGCGGCAGGCGTACGTGGTGTGTTCGCGCATCGGGGAGGACGACGCCGACGGCGGCACCGACGCCGACGCAGCCGGGGACTTCTTCATCCTCGAGGACGCCGAACTTGCCGCGAAGGGCGGTGCCGCGAAGCGCGGCGGCAAGAAGGGCTCACGAGCCGAGGTACCGGAGACGAAGTCGGTGCTGCAGCAGTACGCGGAACTGTCCACCGGACCGCTCGGGAACCTGCGGGTCGGATTGCTGCACGGCCGGTTGCCGTCGGACGAGAAGGACGCGGTGATGCGCGACTTCGGCGCCGGGAACATCGACGTGCTGGTGTGCACGACCGTCGTCGAGGTCGGTGTGGACGTGCCCAACGCGACGGTGATGGTGATCGTCGATGCCGACCGGTTCGGTGTCAGCCAACTGCACCAGTTACGTGGTCGGGTCGGGCGTGGCGGCCATCAGGGTTTGTGTCTACTGATCACCGACAGTCGCCCCGGATCGCAGGCGATGATGCGTCTCGATGCGGTGGCCGCGACCACCGACGGATTCGCGCTTGCGCAACTCGACCTGCAGCAACGGCGTGAGGGCGACGTGCTCGGGGTCGCACAGTCCGGTACCGCGTCGACACTGCGGTTGCTCTCCCTCGTCGACGACGTGGAGGTCATCGCCGCGGCCCAGGCGTTCGCGCGGGCGGTGACCGACGCGGACCCGGGGCTGGCTGCACATCCAGGGCTCGCGCGGATGGTCACCGCGGCCCTCGCCAACGATCGGGTCGAGTTCCTCGAGAAGTCGTGAGGCCACCGAGGGTGCCGGTCGGTGCGCTCGGGTAACGTTCTGCGCACGCTCGGCCGGATCCGGTTGTGAGGTAAAAACGAGCGCACTACTTGTATTACCCGCGAGTTACCAACCCGGGAACTGCATCGTTTCAGTTCCGGCTGCCGGTCCCGCCATCCCAGAATGTGGAACAGGTGGGCAAATCGGGGTGTTTCGGCGCGGTACCGTCGTCCAATGTTCTCGAAAGTGCTTGTCGCCAACCGTGGCGAGATCGCGATCCGCGCGTTCCGTGCCGCCTACGAACTGGGTGCCGGAACCGTCGCGGTGTTCCCGTACGAAGACCGCAAGTCGCTGCATCGACTCAAGGCCGACGAGTCGTACCAGATCGGCACCGAAGGCCACCCGGTCCGCGCGTACCTGTCCGTCGACGAGGTCGTCTCGGCCGCGCAGTCCGCCGGTGCCGACGCGGTCTACCCCGGCTACGGTTTCCTGTCCGAGAATCCGGACCTGGCCGCGGCGTGCGCGGCAGCGGGCATCACCTTCATCGGCCCGCCCGCCGAGATCCTGGAGTTGACCGGCAACAAGGCCCGCGCGATCGCCGCGGCCGAGGCCGCCGGTCTGCCGGTGCTCGCCTCGTCCGCACCGTCCTCCGACGTCGAGGCACTGCTCGCCGCCGCCGAGAACATGGAATTCCCGGTGTTCGTCAAGGCCGTCGCCGGTGGCGGCGGACGTGGCATGCGCCGGGTCGCCGAACGCAGCCAACTCCGGGAATCCATCGAGGCGGCGTCACGGGAGGCCGACGCCGCGTTCGGTGATCCGACGGTGTTCCTCGAGCAGGCCGTCATCGATCCGCGGCACATCGAGGTGCAGATCCTCGCCGACACCCACGGCAACGTGATGCACCTGTTCGAGCGGGACTGCTCGGTGCAGCGTCGCCATCAGAAGGTGATCGAGTTGGCGCCGGCACCGAACCTGTCGGAGGAACTGCGGCAGAAGATCTGCTCGGACGCAGTCGCGTTCGCGAAGCAGATCGGTTATCAGTGCGCCGGGACGGTGGAGTTTCTGCTCGACAAGCAGGGCCGGCACGTGTTCATCGAGATGAACCCGCGTATCCAGGTCGAGCACACGGTGACCGAGGAGATCACCGATGTCGATCTGGTGCAGGCGCAGATCCGTATTGCCGCGGGTGAGTCCCTGTCCGATCTGGGGTTGTCGCAGGACACTGTGACGATCCGCGGTGCGGCGTTGCAGTGCCGTATCACTACCGAGGATCCGGCGAACGGGTTCCGTCCCGATACCGGCCGGATCACCGGCTACCGCACCCCTGGAGGTGCGGGTATCCGGCTCGACGGTGGGACGTCGGTCGGTGCGGAGGTTTCGGCGCATTTCGATTCGATGCTGGTCAAGCTGACCTGCCGGGGCCGTGACTTCGAAGCCGCGGTGGCGCGGGCCCGGCGCGCGGTCGCCGAATTCCGGATTCGTGGTGTCGCCACCAACATTCCGTTCCTGCAGGCGGTGCTCGACGACCCGGACTTCCGCGCCGGCAATGTCACCACGTCGTTCATCGAGGAACGACCGCAGTTGCTGACGCTGCGTTCCTCCGCCGACCGCGGCACCAAGATCCTGCGGTATCTCGCGGACGTGACCGTCAACAAGCCGCACGGCCAGCGACCGACCACGGTGTACCCGCACGACAAGTTGCCGGCGATCGACCTGACGGCCCAGCCGCCGACCGGTTCGCGGCAGCGGCTGCTCGAACTCGGCCCCGACGGCTTCGCCCGGGCACTGCGCGAGCAGAAGGCCCTCGCGGTCACCGACACCACCTTCCGCGACGCCCACCAATCACTGCTCGCGACCCGAGTCCGCAGCAAGGACCTGCTCACCGTCGCCGGGCACGTCGCGCGGATGACCCCCGAACTGCTGTCCATCGAAGCGTGGGGCGGCGCCACCTACGACGTGGCCCTGCGGTTCCTGCACGAAGACCCCTGGGAACGCCTCGCCGCACTGCGCGAAGCGATCCCCAACATCAACCTGCAGATGCTGCTGCGCGGACGCAACACCGTCGGCTACACCCCCTACCCGGAAGCGGTCACCCGCGCATTCGTGCAGGAAGCCGCGACCACCGGCATCGACATCTTCCGCATCTTCGACGCCCTGAACAACGTCGACCAGATGCGCCCGGCGATCGACGCGGTCCGCGAAACCGGCACCACCGTCGCCGAGGTCGCCCTGTCCTACACCGGTGACCTGTCGAACCCGAACGAAACCCTCTACACCCTCGACTACTACCTGAAACTGGCCGAGCAGATCGTCGACGCCGGCGCGCACGTGCTGGCGATCAAGGACATGGCCGGGTTGCTGCGCGCGCCGGCCGCCGCGACCCTGGTCACCGCGTTGCGTGCCAACTTCGATCTGCCGGTGCACGTGCACACCCACGACACCCCCGGCGGTCAGCTCGCCACCTACCTGGCGGCCTGGCAGGCCGGTGCGGACGCCGTCGACGGTGCGTCGGCGGCGTTGGCCGGTACCACCAGCCAGCCCGCCCTGTCGGCGATCGTCGCGGCCGCGGCCCACAGTGACGTCGACACCGGCCTGGATCTGCAGGCGGTGTGTGATCTGGAGCCGTACTGGGAGGCACTGCGCAAGGTGTATGCGCCGTTCGAGTCGGGGCTGCCCGCCCCGACCGGCCGGGTGTACACCCACGAGATTCCCGGTGGTCAGCTGTCGAACCTGCGGCAGCAGGCCATCGCGTTGGGTCTGGGTGACCGGTTCGAGGATGTCGAGGCCGCCTATGCCGGTGCCGATCGGTTGCTGGGCCGGTTGATCAAGGTGACGCCGTCGTCGAAGGTCGTCGGTGATCTGGCGTTGCACCTGGTCGGTGCCGGCGTGTCGGTCGACGACTTCGCCGCCGATCCCGGCCGGTTCGACATCCCGGATTCGGTGGTCGGGTTCCTGCGCGGC
This sequence comes from Rhodococcus sp. (in: high G+C Gram-positive bacteria), assembly GCF_049299235.1. GTDB lineage: Bacteria > Actinomycetota > Actinomycetes > Mycobacteriales > Mycobacteriaceae > Rhodococcus. The sequence goes on from NZ_JBAQXC010000165.1 coordinate 6,503, forward strand.
GAGTTGGGTACCCCGGCCGGTGGCTGGCCGGAACCCTTCCGCAGCAAGGCCCTGGCCGGTCGCGGCGAACCGAAGGCCGAGACACGGCTCGCACCGGAGGACGAGAAGGCGCTCGGTGGTGGCTCACTCGAGCGGCGCAGCACCCTGAACCGGCTGTTGTTCCCGGCGCCGACCCGCGAGTTCGAGGAACACCGCGAGATCTACGGCGACACGTCCGAACTGTCGGCGAACCAGTTCTTCTACGGTTTGCGGCAGAGCGAAGAGCATCGCGTCAAGCTCGACAAGGGCGTCGAGCTGCTCATCGGCCTCGAAGCGATCTCCGATGCCGACGAGCGCGGCTACCGCACCGTGATGTGCATCCTCAACGGGCAGTTGCGTCCCGTCTCGGTGCGGGACCGGTCCATCGCCTCGGAGGTTCCGGCCGCGGAGAAGGCCGACCGGAACAATCCCGGCCATGTCGCCGCGCCGTTCGCGGGCACCGTCACCCTGGTTGTCGGTGAGGGCGACAAGGTCGCTGCCGGTGACACCGTCGCCACCATCGAGGCCATGAAGATGGAAGCGGCGATCACCGCGCCGCGCGGCGGGTCGATCACCCGACTCGCGATCGGTGGGGTTCAGCAGGTCGAAGGCGGCGATCTACTGGTGGTCGTGGCCACCGAGGAAAGCGCCGAGTGACACGGATCGTCGCGGGCCGGGCCGGGGGGCGGCGCCTGAAGGTGCCGCCCCGCGGAACCCGGCCCACCTCCGAACGGGTGCGCGAGGCGCTGTTCAGCGCCCTCGACGCCCGGATGGACCTCGGCGGCGCCGCAGTGTTGGATCTGTACGCGGGGTCGGGTGCGCTCGGCCTCGAAGCCCTGTCCCGCGGTGCGGCACACGCGCTGCTCGTCGAATCCGACGCCAAGGCAGCGGCCGTGATCCGGCAGAACATTGCCGAGGTCGGATTGTCGGGAGCGGTGCTGCGTGCGGCGCCGGTGTCCGCGGTGCTGACCGGCACCCCGGACCGGGTCTACGACCTGGTGCTGGCGGACCCGCCGTACGCGGTCACCGAGGACGCCGTATCCGGCATGCTGTCCGCGCTCGTCGACGGCGGTTGGGTCGGTGACGGCTCGGTGGTCGTCCTCGAACGGTCCTCTCGGTCACCGGAAACGGCGTGGCCGGCCGGGCTGGAGGCGGGCAAGACCCGCAAGTACGGGGAAACCCGGGTCGAGGTCGCCACCTGCTACGGTGCTGACTCATGAGCAGCGCGGTCTGTCCCGGTTCCTTCGACCCGGTCACCAACGGACATCTCGATGTGATCAGCCGAACCGCACTGCAATTCGATGAGGTCGTCGTCACCGTGCTGATCAATCCGAACAAGCAGGGCATGTTCACCGTGCCGGAGCGGCTCGACATGCTGGCCGAGGCAACCTCGCATCTCGGGAACGTCCGCGTCGACGCATGGCAAGGGCTGCTCGTCGACTACGCGACGGCCAACGGCATCACCGCGATCGTCAAGGGGCTGCGTGGTGCCAACGATTTCGACTACGAGCTGCAGATGGCGCAGATGAACCACAAGCTGACCGGCGTCGACACCCTGTTCATCGCCACCAACCCGGCCTACAGCTATCTGTCGAGTTCGCTCGTCAAGGAGGTCGCGACCTACGGCGGTGATGTCGCGGACATGCTCCCCGCGGCGGTCCACGAGCGGCTGCTGGCGCGCATCGCCGAACGGGCCGCGGCGAAGTAGCCCCCGCCACGTCCGGCGAGCGACGCTCCGGGAACCCGGGCGCCGGATCGCCGACACGCCCGCACACGTCGCGTCACACCGTGCCGCCTGCGGCAGACTGGCAAGCGGCCACGGCCGCACCGGCCGGGCCGCGACGACGATTGGGGTTGGGCGTGTACCGGGTATTCGAGGCACTCGACGAACTTGTGGCGATCGTCGAGGAAGCACGCGGTGTTCCGATGACCGCGAGTTGTGTGGTGCCACGCGGAGACGTCCTCGATCTTCTCGACGACGTGCGCGATGCGCTGCCCAGCGAACTGGACGACGCGCAGGACGTCCTCGACCACCGCGACCGACTCGTCGGTGATGCCCGCGCGCTGGCCGACAAAACCGTCGGCGAGGCCGACGACGAGGCACGCACCCTGCTGGAGACTGCTCGGGCAGACGCGGATCGCATGCTCGCCGACGCGAAGGACCAAGCCGACCGGATGGTGCACGAGGCGCGGGCACATGCCGACGAACTGGTGCGTAACGCGCAGGTCGAAGCCGAGGACATCGCGCTCGACGGGAAACGGCAGTACGAGGCGGTGACCGGCCGGGCCCGCGCGGACGCGGACCGCATGATCGAATCGGGTCAGGCGTCCTTCGACCGCTCCGTCGCGGACGGTGAGGCCGAACAGGCGAGGCTGGTGTCGCAGGCCGAGGTCGTCCAGGTGGCGCATGCGGAATCGGCGCGGATCATCGACGGTTCCCATGCCGAATCGGACCGGCTGCGCACCGAATGCGACGAGTACGTCGACGGCAAACTCGCCGATTTCGAGGAGATCCTCACAACGACACTGCGATCGGTGGGGCGGGGCAGGCAGCAGTTGCGCACCGCCGGGGCACCCGACTACGCGGACGTGGACCGGCGCACCGAACGGCGCCGCTGAACCTCCGGCCGGGCGGATTTCCCCACGGCGTGTCCCGTCGCGTACCATTGGGGGGTTGCCCAATCCGATGAGGCGGCTTCGTGTCGTCGACCAGAAAGTGAGTTCCAGTGTCTACCCGTCATCACAGTGCGTCTCGCCCCGCCAGGGACGAGGGTCTCGTGCTGGACGTGATTTCCCTCGGCCGTCGGCCGGGTTCGATGCGTGAAGTGCACCGGGTCTTCCCGGCGCCGTCGCGCATCGGCCTCGACCTCGTGGCAATCGAACAGGGTTCGGACATGGAGCTCGATCTGCGGCTCGAGTCGGTGTCGGAGGGGGTGCTCGTGACGGGCACCGTCCGCGCCGGCACCGTCGGCGAATGCTCACGGTGTCTCGAGCCGTTCACCGATTCGGTGGAGCTGTATCTCACGGAACTGTTCGCCTACCCGAACAGCGTCACGGAACAGACCACCGACGAGGACGAGATCTACCGGATGGTGGACGACGAGATCGACCTGGAGCCGGTCGTCGTCGACACCGTCGGATTGGAGCTCCCGCTGCGACCGTTGTGTAGCGACGATTGTGCGGGACTGTGCCCCGAATGCGGCATTCGCCTGGCGATTGCGGAATCCGGGCACGGGCATGAAATAATCGATCCTCGCTGGGCTGGGTTGGCAGCTGCCATCGGCGCAGGATCCGAAGAACCCAGCAGTGCATCTGACAGCAAGATCAACGAGGAGAAGTAGACGTGGCCGTCCCCAAGCGCAGAATGTCGCGTTCCAACACCCGGTCGCGGCGCAGCCAGTGGAACACCACTGCGCCGACCCTCGTCACCTGCCCGAACCGTGGCTGTGGCGAAAAGAAGGTGCCCCACGTGGCGTGCCCGTCGTGCGGCACGTACAACGGCCGTCAGGTGACCGCTGCCGTCTGATCCGGCTGGCATCGTGACGAACAAGTCGATCAACGCATCGCCTGTGGGCGGCGAGGAGGATCACGCATCCCTCCTCGCCGCCCTCGGCGTGGCTCTGAGCCCCGACCTGCTGACACTGGCGCTCACGCACCGGTCGTACGCCTACGAGAACGGCGGATTGCCGACCAACGAGCGCCTCGAGTTCCTCGGTGACGCAGTCCTCGGCCTCACGGTCACGGAGAAGCTGTACCTGACGCACCCGGACCGGTCCGAAGGCGAACTCGCGAAGATCCGTGCGAGCGTGGTGAACATGCACGCGCTCGCGGAGGTCGCGCGGGATCTCGGTGACGGCGGGCTGGGTACGCACCTTCTCCTGGGTAAGGGCGAGGAACTGACCGGCGGCCGCGACAAGGCGAGCATCCTCGCCGACGGCATGGAATCCCTCCTCGGCGCCGTCCACCTCGAACACGGCATCGACGTCGCACGCGACGTCGTCCTGCGGTTGTTCTCCGATCTTCTCGAGCGTGGACCGCGGCTCGGCGCCGGTCTGGACTGGAAGACCAGCCTGCAGGAACTCACGGCGGAACGTGGTGCCGGCGTTCCCGTCTACGAGATTTCCGCGACGGGTCCCGATCACGACAAGGAGTTCACTGCGACGGTTCTCGTCGCCGGTTCCGCGTTCGGAACCGGTGTCGGTCGCACCAAGAAGGAAGCCGAGCAGAAGGCCGCCGCCACCGCGTGGCAGGCATTGACCGACGGCGCCGTGGCCGACGCCGACAGGTCCGGTGAACCGCACATCGAACACGACTGATCCGCGGTGCCCGAACTTCCCGAGGTCGAGGTGGTCCGTCGAGGCCTGCATCAGCACATCCTCGGTGCGACGATCGAATCCGTTCAGGTGCTGCACCCGCGTGCGGTCCGGCGGCACGAACCCGGGCCCCGCGACCTCGCGCTGGCGCTGACCGGGCAGTCGGTCGCGGCCGTGCCGCGGCGCGGCAAATACCTGTGGCTGGTGCTGGACCCGGCGGATCGGGCGCTCCTCGGGCA